>JBCCMP010000299.1:0-6646 GCA_039026295.1 Pseudomonadota bacterium
CAACATGCCGGGCGGTATCCTGGAACTGGCGCAGGAGTAAGCGCAGGCTTGACCGGCCCTTTCGGCCTCCCCAAAACAGGTCCTGAAACAGGCAACCTGCACGGGGGCGTTCATGCATATCGGACTGATCGGTGGCATCGGTGTCGCTGCGACGCTGGTCTATTATCAGCGTCTCACGCATGCGGTTAAGGTGCGCGGCAGACAGCTTGAATGCACCATCGTTCATGCTCAGGTCGATGATCTGGTGCGCACCAATGTTGCCGACCTCAGAGACGAGCAGGCAGCTGTTTTTGCGCCGTTGATTGATCGCTTGAAAGCCGCAGGATGCGACTGCGCGGCGATAACGTCCATGGGTGGCCATTTCTGTTTTGCCGAGACGCAGGCGCTCTCGTCCCTGCCTTTGGTGTCGGGGATCACGCCTCTGGACTCGTTTTTTGCAGCTCAGGGGCTCGGCGCGGTGGGAATCCTTGGAACGCGGGTCGTGCAGCGCACCGGGTTCTATAACTCGCTGAGTCGGACACGGCCGGTGATCCTGGCCGAAGACGTCGACGAGATTGGGCAAACCTATCAGGACATCGCCATTGCCGGGGTTTGCACGCCTGCGCAACGAACCTATTTTCTGGAAGCGGGCCAGCGTCTGATCGATCGCGGTGCCGATGCCGTGGTGCTGGGCGGGACCGATCTGGGTCTGGCGTTCGACGGCCACGACCCGGGATACCGCGTCATCGATGCATTGGATGTACATGTCGATCTTTTGGCGCGGCTGGCATGCGGTGAAACAGAGTTGCAGGACGTGATTGGATGATGATCCCTCGGAAGCTGGCACGACTGATCCCGGTGTCTGCACTGATTTTGATCGCAGTGGCCGTTCCGGCTCCGCCCGCGAATGCAGAGACGGCGGAAACCTATGCGCGGTGCGCCGGCGTCGCAGACTCGGTGTTCGATTTCGACCTGAAGGCGGGGGACGCAGAACTGCTGGATGATATCGCGAACGAAGCGCACATCTTCATGGTCCTGGCCCGGAAAGAAGGCACGAACAGCGCGGCGTCGTTGCACATCCAGCGGCGCGACAGCCACCGGGCCATCAGCACTGGCAAACTGTCCGGCGACGACGTTCAAACCGAGCTTCAGGCCTGCAGTGATTTGCGCGAGGCGCTCGAGCGTCGCGGCGCATTCACAGAGTAGGCAAATGTCTGGACTCGGGTCCGCGCCCGGCGATAAGGGATGGGCGGTCGAGCAAGGTGAGCGCATGAGCACGAACACAGACAATCCCGCCGAACCGTTCAAAAAGGCGCTGGGCGAGGCAACTCGTGCGCTGGCGGGCGAGGCGGAGATCGAGGTCACCTATTCCGCAGATCCCCCGGGCAAGACCAACTCTGGCGTGCGCCTGCCGCAGGTGAGCCGCCGGATGACCCGGTCAGAGGTGATGCTGGCCCGCGGCACTGCCGATGCCTACGCGCTGCGCGAGCGGTTCCACAACGCGGCGACCCAGGCACGCTACATGCCGAGGGGCGACATGGCGCAGCAGATTTTCACGGCGCTTGAGTCCGCGCGCTGCGAGGCGATTGGTGCCCGCGCGATGCCGGGTGTCGCTGACAATCTGGACGCGCGCATTGAATCGATTGCCGAGAAGGGCGGCTGGGGATCGCTGACGCAGCCCGGCGACAGCTCTCTTGCCGATGCCGTATCAATGCTGCTGCGCAAGGCGGCCACGGGGCGGGGCCTGCCCGAGGGCGGGGAGCATCTTCTGGACGTCTGGGAGCAGCAGTTCGAAGGTTCTGTCGGCGACGAGGGCATGAACCAGATCTGCGAGGCGCTGGACGACCAGACCGCATTCTCCAAGCTCGCCTGGGATCTGATCGACAAGCTGGGCTATGGCGACCAGCTGGGCGATGACCCTGACCAGGAAGAACAGGAGGAAATGGACGGGGAGGCCGACGAGGAGGACGAGGAACAGACCACCGACGGCGAAGACGGCGGTGACGAGAACGATCAGGACGACGAATACCTGCCCGACGACATGCGGGGGGAACAGGACGACTCGCAGCAGATGGAAGTCTCGCTTGATGAGAGCGACATGGACATGGACGAGATGGAGGCGATGGAGGCGGATGAAGACATGCCGCCCCAGGACCGCCCGGACCCCGGGCCCGTCTCTGACGCCGACCCGAACTATAAAGTCTATACCCAGAAGTTCGATGAACAGATCCATGCGGAGGAGCTTTCCGATCCCGAGGAGCTGCAGCGTCTTCGCGAATATCTCGACAAGCAGCTGGAGCCGCTGAAGGGCGCGGTGTCGCGACTGGCGAACAAGCTGCAAAGGCGGCTGCAGGCGCAGCAGAACCGGTCCTGGGAGTTCGATCTGGAAGAAGGAATGCTGGATTGCGGGCGTCTCGCGAGGGTCGTGGTGAATCCGACGACGCCGCTTAGCTTCAAGATCGAAAAAGACACCGATTTCCGGGATACGGTTGTCAGTCTGCTGATCGACAATTCGGGTTCGATGCGCGGGAGGCCGATTTCGATTGCGGCGATCTCTGCGGACATTCTGGCCCGCACGCTGGAGCGCTGCCAGGTCAAGGTCGAGGTGCTGGGCTTTACGACCCGCGCCTGGAAAGGCGGCGAAAGCCGTGAGGACTGGCTTTCAAACGGACGTCCGACAAATCCCGGCCGGCTGAATGATCTGCGCCATATTGTCTACAAGGATGCCGACGCTCCGATGCGCCGGGCTCGCAACAACCTGGGCCTGATGATGCGCGAGGGGTTGCTGAAGGAGAACATCGACGGCGAGGCGCTGGAATGGGCGCACCGTCGCCTGATGATGCGTCACGAGGCGCGGAAGATTCTGGTGGTCATCTCGGACGGCGCGCCGGTCGACGACTCAACCCTGTCCGTGAACCCGTCAAACTACCTCGAGCGGCACCTGCGCGAGGTCATTTCGATGATCGAACGCAAGCGCATGGCAGAACTGGTGGCCATCGGCATCGGGCACGACGTGACCCGGTATTATCAGCGAGCGGTGACCATCACCGATGCTGAACAGCTTGCGGGCGCGATCACCGAACAGCTTGCCGCCCTGTTCGATACCGATCCGAAAGCGCAGGCCCGCAGCCAATTGCGAGCCGGTCGGCGGGCCGCCTGATCAGGCGGCCCTGCGCCTGAAAAGCAGCCACGGCAGCAGGAAAACCGCGCCCAGAACAAGAAGTTCGATGGCCAAGGGCCATTCCAGAAGACTCTGGATATAGGGATCAAACAGATCGGGGCTGATGTGCCGCTCGACCGCTGGCTGGAGCAGAAGCAGGCTGTCCTTGTGGGCCCAGAACCAGAGCTCGCCCAGCGATGCCAACGCGAAAGGCCCTGATTCCCAGAGTATCAGCTCGGCTGCAACCAAAGCGGTCGCTGCCGTCAGAAAGATGATCCCGATCCATTTGAACATGGGAGCCTCCGCCTCTTCGCTCGTCGGCACCGTACCTATTCTTCCTGTTCTCAATCACCAAGCCCCATAACGCGACTGTCATTGTTGTGACGCTGTTGACCCGGTCGGACAGGTTGCTTATTTCCGCCCGCTATGCGTCGTCCTATTCTCATCCACCCCGACCCACGTTTGCGTACGGTTTGTGACCCGATCACCGAGTTCGGGGAGGACATCCGCGCGCTGAAAGACCAGATGCTCGGCACCATGTATGAAGCACCCGGCCTTGGCCTCGCGGCCCCGCAGATTGGGCTGACCAAGCGGCTTCTGGTCATGGATTGCGCAAAAAGCGACGAAGGCGAGATGCCGTCGCCGATGTGCATCGTCAATCCGGAGATTGTCAGCCGGACGGACGAAACGGCCGAGCGGGAAGAGGGGTGTCTGTCGATCCCCGGGACCTTCACGCAGATCAAACGCCCGGCCGCCGTGCGGGTGCGCTATCAGGACGAGGACGGGGTCGAGCACGAGCGGGATTTCGAAGGTCTGTGGGCGACTTGCGTGCAGCACGAGATGGACCACCTCGATGGCAAGCTTTTCATCGACTACCTGACCGCTACCAAGCGATCGATGATTACGCAGCGCATGAAACGCCTGAAACGCGACCGTGCCAAGGGCTGATCTTGCCCAGGCCCTACGTCATGTATCCGGACGCCCGTCTCAGGGCCGTGGCCGAGCCGGTCGACGCGGTGACGGACGAGGTCCGCGCGATCTGGGACGAAATGCTCGAGGCTATGTACGCAATGCCCGGTGTCGGGCTGGCTGCGCCGCAATTGGGGATTCAACTGCGTCTCGCGGTGCTGGATTGCTCGCCCGCGAAGACCGAGCCGGTGCGCCTTGCCAATCCTGTGTTGATTTCGGCCTCCGACGCTTTTCGCAAGGAAGTCGAAGGCTCACCAAATCTTCCCGGCGTTGCAGACATGGTCGAACGGCCGGGTGAAGTATCGGTCCGCTATCTTGACGAACACGGGGGCGAGGTCGAGCGCAGTTTCACAGATCTCTGGTCCGCAAGTGTTCAGCACCAGATCGACCATCTGGACGGGCGGTTGTTTTTTGACCGCCTTACTCCGGCCCGTCGGCAGCGTTTATTGGCGAAGTATCGCAAGGCTGCGAAGAAGCAGGCCCGGGCGCGCTGATGCGGCTGGTGTTCATGGGCAGCCCGGACTTTTCGGTCCCGGTCCTGCAGGCATTGATGGCCGCAGGCCACCAGATCGTTCGCGTTTACGCCCAGCCGCCACGCCCGGCAGGCCGAGGGAAGGCCCTGCGGCCCTGCGCGGTGCACGCGGCAGCCAATGCAGCCGCGCTTGATGTCGAGACACCTGAACGGTTCCGGGATGCGGTCGAAGACTTCGCCGCACTGGATCTGGACGCCGCCGTTGTGGTCGCCTACGGCCAGATCCTGCCGCAGACGGCGCTGGATGCTCCTCGGCTGGGATGTCTGAACCTGCACGCATCGCTGTTGCCGCGCTGGCGGGGCGCTGCGCCGATCCAGCGCGCGATCATGGCGGGCGATACAGAGACCGGCGTTGGCGTGATGCAGATGGAAGCAGGTCTGGATACAGGCCCGGTGCTGGCCGAAGCGCGGACGCCGATCGGGCCAGAGGACACGGCCGCCACGCTGCACGACCGGCTAGCTGCCATTGGTGCGCCTCTGATGGTAGATACCTTGGCACGGCTCGCCGCTGGCGACGTGAAGCCTTTTCCTCAGGCAGACTCGAGCGTGACCTATGCCTCGAAGATCGACAAGGCTGAGGCGCGGATGGACTGGTTACTTCCGGCGGTCGAGATTGACAGGATGATCCGTGGTCTGTCACCCTTCCCGGGTGCATGGTGCGAATTCGCCGGGCAGCGGGTGAAGCTGCTTATGAGCCAAGTCGAGGCGGGCCAGGGCGGGCCGGGTGAGGTTCTGGATGACCGTTTGCTTATCTCGTGCGGCACCGGCGCGATCCGGTTGACCCGACTGCAGCGTGCAGGAAAAGCGGCCGCTGATGCGGCCACCTTCTTGCAAGGCTTCAGGATCGCAAAAGGTGACCGGCTGACCTAGCCGGTATGGTAGAGAGATTCAAACAGCCGTGGGTCGTAGGAAGTCTGCGCGAAGGTCTCGCCCTGGCTGAGGATCGAGACGGCGTCATGGCTGTGGAGCGATTCCTGATGGCTCGCGATCACCCTGAAATCGCCGATACGGGTATCCCCTTCCATCGCTTCGCACAGCAGACGGACCGCGTCCTCGACAAAGATCGGGTTCGATCCGTTCAATTCTGCGAAGGCCTGTTCGTCCTCGCGCTTGACCATGACCTGGGTCTCGGTCGGGATTGCGCCGGTGCACATCTCGACCAGATCTTCGATCCATAAGGTCTCGTCGCCCTCGAGGCGCAGCGACAGGCGCGCAACGGACCTTTGAGAATGGGGTGTCGCAATCTGCCCCCGGGCGATGCGTGCATGCTCGGAAAGCTCAAGCGAGCAAGGGCAGGTCGATGAGTAGACATAGTCCATGTGCAGGACGCCGATCGCCTGATCGTCAGTTTTTACCATCTCGAACGCGGTGTCGTAGTACTGGTATCCCTCCAGCCCGCTGCGAAGCGAGGTGCGCAGCATGGGGTACCGAAAACGCAGCATGATCCGTGCGTCGGCGCTGTCCAGGTCTGCGAGGTAGCTGTTCAGGACGTCGGCAAGGCGGCCGTGGTCAAACGTCGTTCCGGCATGGCGATAGAACGAGCGCATGATGCGGCTCATGTTGATGCCCTTCTTCTGGGCAGCCAGCGAGACAGACCCGGTGACAGATGTTTCCAGCGTCACTGGGCCATTGTCGCGCGTGCGGAAGGCCAGCGGCAGGCGGAAGTTCGAAATGCCGACATGCTGGATACCGGTCTGGGCACCCTTGATGAGGCTGGATGGACCGTTCTGCAGATCCGGCATGCCCGCCTTGTAATCCGGGTCCGGCTGGAAATCCGCGGGATACGTGCGTGACAGCGCGCTGTCCTGTCCGGGCAACGCCGACAGGCCCATGCTGGCGGCCAGTGCCGGATTGGTCTGGGACAAGAGACGCAGCGTGTTCAAAGCTGACAGCGCTTCCGCCTCCGTTGGCGTAAGTTCTGTAGCCTGTTCTGGCGTCAGCTTGCCGCTTTCGATGTTCATCCGCGCGTTCCTCGTCGTGTCCTAGTCGTTGCTTGCCAAACGCCG
>JBCCMP010000300.1:0-6643 GCA_039026295.1 Pseudomonadota bacterium
ATTCCGGAAATTGCAATATACTTCTCCACCTTCTCCCTTGTTGTTACGTATTTCAAATCACGATTATCAGCAGGTTCCATTTTTTATTCCATCATCTTGATGTGCAGCGTTGTATTCACCGCGGTTCGCCGCCAAGGAAATGGCAGTGGTCTTTCCTTACCAAATTATTTCCACAAGGGCACAGGCTATGGCCCTGCTGAGAAACGGCGTAGGCGCATTTCAATCTGACCGAGTTTTCAGAATCAAAAGTCGCCGTCAGTCTGGCGATCCGTGGTTCAAGCTTTACTGGTCGAAGACAAAAACCAAGTCGTTGAGATTATCGGGGCCCGGTCATTAAGGCAGATTTGAACATCAATCATTCGTCGTCAGTCTTTACCAAAATGACGTTTGAAGGACGCATCCCAAACCGAGCGGACACGTCAAGCTCACCTGAGTCGCGTACTTTCACGACGGTTTGTTCCGCGGCGGGACTTATCTCCTGTCGAAGGCGATTGGCAGGCTGATGGGACCCGTATTTCCGCTGTCTGGCAGGTGGGTTGGTGTACCTTTGAGGCGAAGGTTGGTCAGCCGCTGCGACAGGATCCGGTAGGCGACCGCCATGTCGTTCTTGGCAACGATCTGGCCGAGACAGACGTGAACACCGCCGCCGAATCCGAAGTTCCGGTCGTGTTTTGCGGTGATGTCGAACGGTGCCTCGCCAAAGACTTCCGGGTCAGTTCCGGCGCTTTCCGAATAGAGATGCAAGACCGTGCCCTTCGGGATCTCGACGCCCTGGAACTCGAAATCCTCAATCGCTTCGCGGGACACCCAGGTGATCGTCGGTCGCAGGCGCATGCACTCGTTGGATGCTGCCATATCCAGATCCGGGTTCTCGGCCAGGATCTCCCACTGGTCCTGATGATCAAGGAACATGCTCATACCAAGGCCAAGCTGATTGCGCGTGGTGTCAACGCCCGCAAAAGCCAGCATGACGCCAAGGTTCTGCAGTTCGGCGCGCGACAGCGTTTCGCCGCCGACGGACGCCTGCACGAACTTCGACATCACATCGTCGCTCGGGTTCGCGATCCGTTCGTCAATGATCTCGTCAATCATTTCGGCGAGTGCTTCGGTTGCTGTCTCGATGCGCTCGTAGCTTTCCTTGTAGGTCACCCCAAGCGCCAGCCCCATTTCCGACGCCAGCTCGAGAATGCGCCGCGAAGAATCCGCAGGAAGACCCAGCAGCATTGTCAGTACACGCCCCGCATAGGGGTCGGCAAAGTCATGCATGAAATCGCAATGACCCTTGTCGATGAAGGTGTCGATATACTCGTTCGTAACCGCTTCGAATTCCGACATCATGTGGCGCACTGTCTTGGGCGAGAAGACCGGATTGACGAGGCGGCGGAGGCGCCGGTGATCCATCCCCTCGGTCACCAGGATTGTGTTGGTCCACCAGTCGGCGAACAGACCGCCGTGCACGCCATTCAGTTCCGGCCAGGCATGCGAGCCCTGACGCAGGCTTTTGTGCACCAGCATCTGCCCCATCTCTGCATACCTGAGAACGGCAATGCCGTAGGGCGTGCGTGCGAACCAGTTCTGGGAACGCGCTTCACGGACTTCCGGTGCACGGATGGAGAAATTCGGATCAGCCACGTTCAGAAACGGGGCATCGTCAATCTGCATTTTTGCGTGAATGTTCATGACTGCGCTCCAGGCTGATATTGGCTGAGGGGCATGACCATTGAGTGACCGGCTTATTTTTCTGTGTCCTCCCCCAAAGTGGCGGGGAAGGACCGTGTTCTACATGGTATCGGCGCCAAACGCTACTAAGGCAGGCATTCCATGTAGGTTTCCTTGTCCCAATCGGTGACGGTGGACATGAAGCGCGCCCATTCATCGGACTTGTATTCGTCATAGAGCCGCATCATCTCGCCTGGCAGGCCGCGCTGGACGACTTTGTTCTTGCGCAGGTGCTCGAGAGCCTCGCCCAGTGACATCGGCAGTTTCTTGACCTTCTTGCCAGCTTCCATTGCCTCGTAAATGTTGCGCTCCTCCGGCTTGCCGGGGTCGAGATCGTTGTCCAGACCATCGTCCATTGCAGCCAAAAGACAGGGGCCCACCAGGTAGGGGTTCACCATCGAGTCGACAGACCGATATTCGACACGGCCGGGGGCCGACACGCGTAGACCGGTTGTCCGGTTCTGGAAGCCCCAGTCGCTGAAGACCGGTGCCCAGAATCCCGTATCCCACAGGCGACGGTAAGAATTCACAGTGGAAGCACCGATCGCCGTCAGGGCCTGCAGGTGCTTCACGACGCCGCCGATGGCCTTCAGACCCGTCGCGCCCGGCATTTGCGGGTCGGACCCGTCGGGCATGAACGTGTTCGTGCCGCCCTTGACGTACATGTAGTTCTCTTTGGAACCCGGCAGGTTCTTTTCGTCGTTACCTGTGGCGACGAACTCGTCCTTGCCGCCCTTCCAGAGGCTCATGTTGTGGTGGCAACCCGAGGCAGAGACGCCCATGAACGGCTTAGTCATGAAGCAGGCGAAGATCCCGAACTCACGGGCAACCTGCGCACAGATCTGACGATAAGTCGTCAAGCGGTCCGCATTCCGCAGCACGTCGTCGAAGGTCCAGTTCAGTTCCAGCTGACCGGGCGCGTCCTCGTGGTCGCCCTGGATCATGTCCAGGCCCATTTTTCGGGTGTATTCCATCACCTTCATGGTGACGGGGCGCAGGCTTTCAAACTGGTCGATGTGATAGCAATAAGGCTTGGAGAAGCCTTCCTCCGGCACACCCTGTTCATTGAACTTCAACCACATCATCTCGGGTTCTGTGCCCATGCGCAGCTGCAGCTTGTGCTTCTTTTGGAAATCGGCGTGCATGCGGCGCAGGTTGCCGCGGGAATCTGCGGTCAGGAAGGCGCCAGCATCTTCGCGTTCTTCACGGTTTCGGAACAGCGTGCAGTAAAAACGACCGATCTTCGGCGCCCACGGTAGCTGCATGAAGGTCTCGGGCTCGGGGATGCCGACCAGCTCGGCCGCTTCCGGACCATAGCCCATGTAGTTGCCGGCGCGGTCGGTGAACAGGTTGACCGTGGCACCGTAGACCAGCTGGAAGCCCTTCATGGCAATGCTTTCCCAGTGGTCTGCGGGGATGCCTTTGCCCATGATCTTGCCGGTGACCGAAACGAATTGCAGGTACAGATACTCGATCCCCAACTCGTCGATCTTCTTTCGCACCGCTTTGATCTTCGCCGCGCGGCCCTTGGCCTCGACAAAGGCTTCGATATCGGTTTTTGCCACGGTTGTTTCTCCTTCTCTCTGTCCCTTTAGATTTTACAGTTATTGTAATTCCGCAAGGCGTTCCTTCACCCATGGGATTGCGGTCTCCTCAGCCGGGTCCCCGGTGGAGGCATCATGCAGCCCGCGCGGCCCGACCTGCGTCGCCTTCTGCGCGGTGAGCATTTCGGCCAGCTGCTTCGAGCCGTTGTTGTATGTGTCTACGTAGGTTGTGTCCCCCAGACCGAAGATCGAGAAGCGCACCGCGCTAAGATCCGGTGCATCCTTTTCCAGCGCTTCGCCAAAGCTGATTGCCGATGCGGGAAGCTCACCGTCCCCGTAGGTCGAACAGATAAAGATGTAGTGGCGGTCGCCGGTCAGGTCCTCAGGAGAGGTGTCTTGAAGATCGGCCACCTCGATTTCGTGCTCATCGCTGAGATCGGCTTCGATATCCTCGCACAATATTTCGGCGTTGCCGGATTCTGTCCCGTAAAGGAGTGTCACTTGCATGCGGTTTGTCTCCGGTTCTCT
This sequence comes from Pseudomonadota bacterium, assembly GCA_039026295.1. Taxonomy (GTDB): domain Bacteria; phylum Pseudomonadota; class Alphaproteobacteria; order Rhodobacterales; family Rhodobacteraceae; genus Thermohalobaculum. The sequence goes on from JBCCMP010000300.1 coordinate 3,792, forward strand.
ATCGTCTCGAAAAGTGCCGCATAGCTTGGTTTCTTGGCACGGCATCGGCCCGCCGGGGCGTCATGGGTTTCGGCTGCATCAATAGCCAGCCAGTCTTGGTAGTCGGTTAGCTTTTTGTCGAAGCGTTCGATCAATGCGTTCCGGCCAGGCTTCTCAGAACCGGCTGCGTTCAGCCGTTCGACCACGTGACCCGCCACGGTTATCGAGTCCGCCCGATTATCGGCGATCGTACCGGTCGGTCCGCGTTTGAACCAGCCAGCCGCGAAAAGATCAGGTGCCAGAACACCCTCGGACAGGTCTTTGGCAGCATCATGCAGGACTGCACGTTCCGATGTATCCGCCGTGAACCCGATCGCGGTAATCGCGCTGTCCAGGTCCAGCGAACGGTCTGCACCAACACGTGTCAGCAGAACACCGCCAAGCCGCCCGTTGTTCTCGGTAAATCTGTCAACCTGAAAACCAGTATGGAAGATCACGTTTTTCGTCGGCGTGGAGACATCCCGTTCGAACAGCGCATTGAGCGCGGCAACGACCGGCTCATCAGACTCAGACAGAACGTCACCGGTGGCAAGCTGATAGGCCACATGATCCAGTTGGCCCAATTCACGGATCATTGCTGCATCGAACTTTGCCTGTTCCAGGGGCGAGCGCCCGATGACGTGGATCTCGCGGACGGCGTCGTTGACATGCCCAGCCTCGAAGTCGGACCCATCCAGATCCTCTGCGCCCTTGGCCAGAAGACGGATCAAGTCGACAGCAACATTCCCGTTGCCAAAGACGGCGACCCTGGCACCCAGTTCTGGTGCCAGATCGACCGCGTCAGGATGGCCATTCCAGTATCGTGTGATCTCTCCCGCACCGTAGATCCCAGGCAGCCCCGCGCCGGGGACTCCGAACGTCCGGTCGGCATAAAGACCGGTTGCAAGGACCACCGCATCCATCACGCTTCTAAGTTCTGCGAGGTCGAGATCGCGGCCAATTTCCAGATTACCCAGAAAGGCGACGTCCTGTTTTTCGAACAGCCGCGCAAACTGGCGCGATATCGATTTCGTGCCCTGGTGATCTGCCGCCACGCCGTACCGCACCAGGCCGTAAGGCACCGGCAGACGATCGATGATCGTGATTTCTGCGTCCCGTGACAGTTTGCGTAATGCTTGCGCCAGATAGCAGCCAGAGGGGCCCGAACCCACGATTGCAAGCTTGCCAGCCATCACGAAGTTCCGAAGGGTCCGTCGGTAAAAATCCAACCACGGCAGCCGTCTCCGCTACCGACCGGTATGTCTGCAACCGATAAATTCCTGATCAAGTGAGGGCCTTGTTGAGTTGCGGCGCGAAGGATGGTTCAGTCCACGCACGATCTTCTAGATTTGGGAACGGGAAACATGGACCATCAGACCTTCGATGCTGGGCGCATGACGCTTCAATGCGGAATCACACTGCCGCAGTGCAAGATCGTCTTCAAGACCCATGGCACGCTCAATGCAGCGAAAGACAACGTGATCGTCTTCCCGTCGCGCTATGCGGGTACGCATGCCGATCAGACCTACCTGATCGGACCCGGCATGGCACTTGATCCGGACAAGTACTTCATCATCTGCATTAACATGATGGGCAGCGGGCTAAGCTCATCGCCTTCGAACACACCGGTGCCGTTGGCCGGTCCGGATTTTCCGCTGGTCACACAATATGACAACGTGATGGTTCAGGAACGGCTTCTTCGAGAGGTCTTCGGCATCGAGTACGTGCGGCTGGTATGCGGTTGGTCGATGGGCGGGCAACAGGCTTTCCAGTGGGCTTCGCTGTTCCCGGACCGGGTTGGCGCGATGTCTTGTATCTGTGGTCAGGGCACGACCGCGCCACACACATATGTTTTTCTGGAAGGGGTCAAACAGGGCATCATCCGCGACCCGGCATGGGCCGGGGGGTATTACACGGAACAGCCCTGGCGCGGGCTCACGGCCAAAGGGCGGACATGGGCAGCCTGGGCGCTAAGTCAGGAATGGTACCGGGCACGGCTGTGGGAAGGCATGGGCTTTGCCACGCTCGAGGACTACCTCAAAAACGTCTGGGACGCGATCTACTACGGACGCGATGCGAACGACATGCTGTCTCTGATCGCTACCTGGCAGGCATGCGATCTTGGCGACAACCCCGTTTACAACGGTGATCGCGATGCGGCTTACCGTGCAATCACCGCCAAATCGATCCTGATGCCTGGCCGCACGGATCTCTACTTCCCGACCGCCGATAACGAGGCTGAAGCGGCGCTGATTCCGAACGCAGAGGTGCGCGAGATCGACTCAAAGTGGGGCCATTACGCAGGCGGCGGCCGCGTGGCAGAGGACACAGCCTTTATCGACGCGGCACTCAAGGAACTTTTGGCGTGAGCCAAGAAAGTTCCTATGACGTCATTGTTGTTGGGGCGGGTAGCGCGGGATGCGTTCTGGCAAACCGTCTGTCGGCAGATCCATCGCGCCGCGTCCTTCTGCTGGAGGCAGGACCAAGGGATGACAACATATTCATACTGATGCCAGCGGGTGTCGCAAAGGCGATTTCCTCTCCCAGGTTCAATTGGCATTTCCAAACCACACCGCAGCGGCACATGAATGATCGGCGCCTCGGCACGCCACGCGGCCGGGTCCTCGGCGGGTCGTCCTCAATCAATGCTCTCGTCTACATAAGGGGCAACGCGTGGGACTATGATAACTGGGCCGAGATGGGTGCGGAAGGGTGGTCACATGACGACGTCCTGCCCTACTTCCGCGAACTCGAGAACAATGCATTTGGCAGCGGCCCTTTTCATGGCGACTCCGGTCCGCTGAATGTCTCGCACCCTGAAAGCGGTAACCCGG
>JBCCMP010000301.1:0-6634 GCA_039026295.1 Pseudomonadota bacterium
AATATTTCTGACTTATCTTTGATCAAAGACTTGAAAAAAATGGAGTTTTTTCGCGCAGAAATATTCGTGTGTGAAATATTGAGTCGCTCAATCTGTTGCAGATTGTGAATATAATCAATGTTATCAATATTTGTGTTATTTAATGAAAGCTGGCGAAGATTCTCTAAATCAGAAATCTGAGGAGGCAGAGATTCCAACGCTTTGAGATTTTTATTGCCGGAACGACGAAAATCTTTACGCTTAACTCCGTCACCCGAAAGAAACAGCTCTCTCCAGCCCTCAGCCTTCGCTTGGGCTATTCGTTGCTCCGCTAACGCGTATGCTTCTTCGGCTTCTGCCGACATTGGGCTCCCCCCTTGGTTCGGGATACTATGCGGGTGGGCGCAGGGGGGATCAATGGCGGTGCGCGCTTGGTCCGCACTGTAATTCCGCGCCTCTGGCGTCATCCTCGCACCTCTGGCGTCATCCTCGCGCAGGCGGGGATCTCGTTGAGTGGAGCGCAACAGTGGCGACCAGATCCCCGCCTGCGCGGGGATGACGGGTGCGGCGAAACCCAACTTCCCCCTTGGGCCAGCCATCAACTCGCCGTACGCTGCCGACACCCAGAACGGAGGCCGCCCATGAGCAACACATCCCGCATCGCCACAGCCCCTTTCGGCCGGACCGGCCATCGGTCGACGCGGATCCTGTTCGGGGCCGCCGCGCTCTGGACCTGCGATCAGGCGACGGCGGACCGGGTGCTGGATCTGTTGCTGGACTATGGCATCAACCACATCGACACGGCCCCGGCTTATGGCGATGCCGAAATCCGGATCGGCCCGTGGATGGACCGGCACCGCAAGGATTTCTTTCTGGCCACCAAGACCCGCGCCCGGGATGGGCAGGGCGCGCGAGAGGATCTGCACCGCTCGCTGGACCGATTGCGCACCGATCATATCGACCTCTGGCAGTTCCACGCGCTGGCCCACCCGGATCACTGGGACACGGTCTTTGGCGAGGGCGGCGCGCTGGAAACAGCGTTGGAGGCCAAGGCCGAGGGCCTGATCCGCCATATCGGCGTCACCGGCCATGGCTGGACCATCGCGGCGATGCACCGGCGCAGCCTCGCCGCGTTCGACTTTGACAGCATCCTGATGCCGTGGAACTGGTACGCCGCGAACCACGTCACCTATGCCGATGACTTCCGCGAAGTTCTCGACATCGCCCGGTCCCGCAATGTCGCCGTGCAGACCATCAAGTCCATCGCCCGCGGCCCCTGGGCGGCGGGCAGCACCAAGACCCGGCAGACCTGGTATCAGCCGCTGGAGGACGAGACCGACATTCGCGAGGCCGTCCACTGGGTGTTGTCTGAACCCGGCATCTTCCTGAACTCGGTCGGCGATACCGACCTGTTGCCGCTGGTGCTGAAAGCCGCCGCATCCCATGACGCAGCGCAGCAGGCCACTCCGCCGGATGCCGCCATGATGAACGGCCTGCAGGACCGGACGGGGCTGAGTTCGATCTTCGGCTTGTAGGCGGGGCAAAGCAGGTGCTACCGATCGGGCGACCAATGATAACGAGGCCGCAATGTCCCGCTCTCCCACCCGCCGCCAGATCCTCGCCTTGCTGGGCGCCAGTGCCGCTGGATTGTCCCTGACCATGTCCCGGTTGGCTGCCCAGACCCGCTTGGACGGCGTGCTGGATGTTGCCGTCATCGGCGCGGGCGCCGCCGGGCTGACCGCTGGGTTCCTGCTGAACAAAGCAGGCGCGGATTTCCGGATCTTCGAGGCCGCCCCCATCATCGGCGGGCGGGCGCGCAAGAATGACAGCTTCGCCGATTTCCCGATCGATCTGGGGGGCGAGTGGATTCATACCACCAACCGTGTTCTCGATGATCTGTCGGGCGTGCGCGGGGTCGCCGATCGCGCCATCGAATATCGCCCGATGACCTCCGATGTCTGGGCCGGGGGCAAACGTCATCGCCAGAACCGGTATGCCCGTGGCTGGCGGGACGAGCACCGGTTCATCTCGTCCACTTGGTTCGATTTCTTCAACGATTACATGGCGCAGGGGATCACCGATCGCATCTCTCTGAATGCTCCGGTGGCCGAGATCGACTACACGTCCGACCCCATCCGCCTGACCCTGCGTGATGGCAGCATGGCACAGGCACGGCATGTCATCTACACGGCCCCGTTGAATGTGCTGAAGGACGGCGACATCCGCTTTACCCCCGACCTGCCGCGCGCCAAGACGCGGGCGCTGCAGGGGGCCACGATGCCGGATGGCTTCAAGCTGTTTCTTCGGATGTCCGAGAAGTTTTATCCCGACCTCACGCTGTTCGATCATGGCTATGACACGCCCGAGGCCGAGGTGATTTTCTACGACGTCGCGCTGGACAAGCCGACCGACCAGAACATCCTGGGCATGTTCGGCCACGGTGTCGTCGCAACGCCGTATACCAGCATGACCGAAGACGCGCATGTGAAGGCCGCGCTGGCACTTCTGGACCAGATCTACGACGGCGCGGCGACCCCGGCCTATCAGGACCATGTCCTGCAGAACTGGAGCCGCGAACCTTTCCACCGCGGGACCTATTCCTTCTACCACGGTGCGGACCCGGCCGATGTCGGGGCACCGATCGACGGCCGCATCCACTTCGCGGGCGAGGCGTATAACCAGCGCAGCGATGGCGAATGGGGCTATATGCATGTCGCCTCCCGCTCGGCCTATGATGCTGTCGAGGCGATTGCCGACGCCTGAGCCTGCGGTCGCCGCGAATTTCCTTGAACGGCTGTCCGACCGGCTGCAAGCTGACGGCGGGGATCGAGCGTGGGGTCCAGAACCACCGATGACGTGCCGGAGAAACGGTCGTGGGAGGAGACACCATGCAAGAAGACGAGAAGAAGACCGGGATAGATCGCCGTGCATTCATGGCCGCAGCAGCCGGGATCGCCGGCATGACGGCCATGCAGCCCGAGGCGTTTGCGCGCAATTTCGGGCCGGGTGCGGAACCCGTCCGCTATCCCGAACCCGACGTGATCGCGCTGGATCCGCGCTTTCGCTACAAGCTGGGGAACACGCCGATCCGGCGGCACCACCTCGGCACGCTCTGGGCAGAGGGGCCCGCGTGGAACGGGGTCGGCCGATATCTGATCTGGTCTGATATTCCCAACGACGAGCAACTCCGCTGGACGGAGGAAGAAGGCACAGTCACCCGGCGGTTCCGCTACCCGTCCGGAAATTCAAACGGCAACACATTCGATTACCGGGGCCGTCAGATCTCGTGCCAGCACGGGCCGCGCAAGGTGGTGCGGTATGAATATGACGGCACGGTCACGGTGCTGGCCGATGGGTTTGAAGGAGAGGAGTTCAACGCGCCGAACGATGCGATCGTGCACCCTGATGACGGGTCGATCTGGTTTACGGATCCGGGCTATGGCGGGCTGATGAACTATGAAGGCAACCGGCTGAATACCGGCTCGCCGCAACCTGTGCGCAAGGAAGCCGTCTACCGCATTGATGGCCAGTCAGGGGCGATCACCAAGCTGACCGATGCACCCGCCAAGCCGAACGGGTTGTGCTTTAGCCACGACTACAAGACGCTGTTCGTCGCCGATAGCGGGCGCTCGCATTACTCCGATGCCAAAAGCCAGATCTGGGCCATGGATATTGACGGCGCGACTGTGAAAAACGAACGGACCTTCGCATCGATGGAATGGGACGGCAAAACCGGGTTTGCCGATGGCATCCGTTGCGACGAGGACGGCAATGTCTGGTCCTCCGCCGGATGGGTCGGCGACGGTTATGATGGGGTCCACATCTTTGCCCCTAACGGCGACCGGATCGGTCAGATCAAACTGCCAGAGATTTGCTCCAACGTCTGCTTCGGTGGAACCAAGCGCAACCAGCTGTTCATGACGGCCAGCCAGTCGCTCTATTCGGTCTTTGTCGAAACCAAGGGTGCGCACATCACGTAAAGACATAGCGGGGTGGGTTTCGGGCGCACCCTGCCTTCTGGTGGTCAGGCCGCCTTGCGGCGTGGCCTCCGGCGCTTGTTCGCGGGTTTTTTCGGCTGACCAGATTTCGGCTGGCCCGATTTCGGTCCCGGCTTGCCCTGACCCGCTGGACGGCGGCGGGGGGCGTTGCGGCGGCGAGGTTCCTCTCCCGGGCCGGTCCATTGTTCGCCGCTGGCAACCGGGATCTCGACCTTCATCGCCTTGTGGATCTGGCGGATCAGGTTGGCCTCTTCCGGAGCACAGAGCGCGATTGCCTCGCCGTCCCGTCCGGCGCGAGCCGTTCGGCCGATGCGGTGGACATAGTTCTCTGGCACCTCGGGAAGCTCGTAGTTGATGACATAGGCCACGCCCGGGATGTCGATCCCGCGCGCGGCGACGTCGGTGGCGACCAGCACGTTGACCTCACCGGACTTGAACGCCTTGATCGCCCGGTCGCGCTGTCCCTGGGATTTGTTGCCGTGGATCGAGGCGGCGTTGAAGCCATCAGCGACCAGCCCCTTCATCAGTTTCTCCGCGCCGTGCTTGGTGCGGGCAAAGACCAGCGTCAGCGCGCCCATATCGGCAGACAGGATTTCCCGCAGCTTGGCGGGTTTGTCCGCCTTTTGCAGATAGTGGATCGACTGCTTGACTTTGTCAGCAGCTTTGCCTGGCGGCGCGACCTGAACCTTGTGCGGGTTGGTCAGATAGGACCGGCTCAACTCTTCCATCAGCTTGGGCATGGTGGCCGAGAACAGCATTGTCTGGCGCGGTGAGCCGAGCCGCGGCGCGATCTGGCGCAAGGCATGGATAAAGCCCATGTCCAGCATCTGGTCTGCCTCGTCCAGCACCAGATGGCGGACGCGGCTCAGATCCACCGCCCTGCGCTCCATCAGGTCGATCAGACGGCCCGGGGTTGCGACCAGGATATCGGTGCCGCCCTGCAGAAAGTGGATCTGCTTGTTTATCGACTGCCCGCCGACAACAACGTTGATCTTCAGCTTGGTCTTGCGGGTGTACTTGCGCAGGTTCTCGGTGATCTGGTTCACCAACTCGCGCGTCGGGGCCAGGATCAGAGCCTTCACGGTCTTCGCGGCGGGCTTGCCAGGCTGCGCCAGCAGATGCTCGATCAGCGGCAGGCCAAAGGCCAGCGTCTTGCCGGTGCCGGTCTGGGCGAGGCCCATGACATCATGCCCGGCCAGCGCCAACGGAATGGCCTTGGTTTGAATCGGGGTAGGATCTTTCAGACCGGCGCGGTCCAGCGCGGTCAGGATCGCCGGGGCAAGGCCCAGCAGTTCAAAATCAGACAAGGGATGTCCTTATGTAAGGTCAAAAACGGTCCCGGCGCCTTTTGGCGCGGGATGGCAAAGGTTCCGGCGCGGCCTCTGGGTCGGCAGGCGATCCCTGCACAATCTGGCCGTCCGCTTCAGAACCCTGCGTGATGGGGGACCGGAGAGATGTTTCGACGCTGCCTGCCATGCGCCAAACTGGCGCTCACGCGGTGTCGCAGCATGGGGCGCATATGCTGCAGTGCAGCGTGGATGTCAAGGTTGGTGGCTTCGACTCTCGATGGAAGAAAACACTGCGTTTTGCCTTCGCGCTCAAGCTCGATGAAACGCAAGCTACAAATCTTCTAAGCAGCCAGCCCGGAATCGAGGCACGCAGTGCCGCCGGGCAGAGCCCGTCCGCCCCCCGGGCGGGCTCTTCGTCAACGTTTGGGCGTCGATTGAGCAAAGAGGAGGCGTCGAGATAAAGTGCAGACCAGAAATGATAAGGAGCCCACCTGTGGTCGGGCACTGCTCGCGGTGATTTTACGTCAGGTAGATACGGGAATTGAGTTTGGGCTTGGATCATCGAATTGGGGGATTTAGGAAAACGGCTACGGGGCCAAGTTGTCCCAAGGCAGTGGGATCCATTCGTGATCATCTGAGGTGTCAGTGTTATTGCCTTGCTCCTCACTCTCGATCTGATCGTCCCAGTCTTGGATGGAATTTTCGCTATTATCCACCCAAGACAGTCCACACTCCTCCAGCCAGACTGGCAGAATATCTGGAACCGGCATCATCAAGACGAAGCCACTGCGCGTAAATCTATTTGGGTCGAAATTATCGAAAGCCTGCATCGGTCTGGATTTAGGGTCGACGAAGACCGCCCATGCGACGTGGTTGCCAAAAATTGTTTCTGCGACAACGAAACCCTCCTCCGTCTCGCGGAAGAATGGATTGTGTAAGTCGATCTGAAACGGACCTTGCGGGTGTGGGTTTGTTCTCACGCAGTCCCAGACGGCATGCACCTGCTCCATTGCTATAGAACCGGCGAAGCTTTTAGGCGGCGCGAAAGCAATCAACACATTCAAAACGGCGCTAAAGAAGCATCCAAGCAACGACTTACTGAACACGGTTCCGGCACCTTCAACAACTTCTCATGTCTCAGATAGGCATGCCGAACCGACGCACAACCAGCCCGTAAGATTTGCAGGTGTCGTACTGTGGGGTTCCAACCCACTGTCACGCCATTGAGCGTCAAGACCGACCCCTCACCCCCAAGTCTTCCCCAACACCCGCATCCAGTTCCCATGACTGATCTTTTCGATCAGCGCCGCGCCATACTGGTGATCTGCCATTGCTTGCTGCAGGACCGGCAGGCCGCGGCAATTGACG
>JBCCMP010000302.1:0-6589 GCA_039026295.1 Pseudomonadota bacterium
GCGGCGAAGCTGCCATTCATCTGATGGGGGGCGTTGGGGGCCGTTTCACGGGGCGACTTAGATCTGGCCGTTAACGCGTTGCGCGCGCGCAACTCGTTAACGCGCCGGGCCAATCAGCGTGATGGCGCGGTTGCAACACTGACCTGCATCTCCGGCAGACCTCGCAGTGCTGAGGCGCGGCCCGGGAAACACCGACTGCGGGCTTCTCAAGCCTTCGCCCCCGCGCTATAGCGCCGCCATGCCAGACGCCGGACACAACCAGCCCGTTCTGCCGCCCGAGATCGCGCGGCGCCGGACCTTCGCCATCATCTCGCACCCAGACGCGGGCAAGACCACGCTGACCGAAAAACTGCTGCTCTATGGCGGTGCGATCCATTTGGCCGGACAGGTCCGGGCCAAGGGCGAGGCGCGGCGCACAAGATCGGACTTCATGAAGATGGAGCAGGATCGCGGGATCTCGGTCTCGGCCTCGGCGATGTCGTTTCCGTTTGGCGAGCACTGGTTCAACCTGATCGACACGCCGGGACACGAGGATTTCTCGGAAGACACCTATCGCACACTGACCGCCGTGGATGCGGCCATCATGGTCATCGACGGGGCGAAGGGGGTCGAAAGCCAGACAAAGAAGCTGTTCGAGGTGTGCCGCCTGCGCGACCTGCCGATCCTGACCTTCTGCAACAAGATGGACAGGGAAAGCCGGGACGTCTTTGAGATAATTGATGAAATCCAGGATTCTCTCGCGCTGGATGTCGCGCCGGTGTCCTGGCCGATCGGGGTCGGCCGGGATTTCATCGGGTCCTATGACCTGCTGAATGACCGTCTGCTGATCATGGACCGGGCCGATCGGAACGTCACGGCCGAGGCGGTTTCGCTGGATGGTCTGGATGACCCCCGATTGGCGGATCACGTGCCGGAGAACCTGCTGGGCCAGCTTCGCGAAGAGGTCGAAATGGCGCGAGAGCTGCTGCCGCCCTTTGACGCCCAGTCATTTCTCGAGGGACATCTGACGCCGCTCTGGTTCGGATCTGCCATCAACTCTTTCGGCGTTCAGGAACTGATGCAGGGGCTCGCGAACTATGCCCCGCCGCCGCAACCGCGCATGGCAGGCGAACGCGAGGTCTCGGCCGACGAAAAGAAGGTCTCCGGCTTTGTCTTCAAGGTCCAGGCGAACATGGACCCCAAGCACCGCGACCGTGTGGCCTTCGTGCGGCTCTGCTCCGGGCACTTCAACCGGGGCATGAAGCTGCACCATGTGCGGTCAAAAAAGCAGATGGCGATTTCCAACCCGGTGCTGTTCCTGGCCTCCGACCGCGAGATCGCCGAGGACGCCTGGGCCGGCGACATCATCGGCATCCCGAACCATGGCCAGCTTCGCATCGGCGATGCGCTGACCGAAGGCGAGGCGCTGCGCTTCACCGGCATTCCGTCATTCGCGCCGGAACTGTTGCAATCGGTCCGCGCCGGTGACCCGATGAAGGCCAAGCATCTGGACAAGGCGCTGACCCAGTTCGCCGAGGAAGGTGCAGCCAAGCTGTTCAAGCCGAACATCGGGTCAGGCTGGATCGTTGGCGTCGTCGGGCAGTTGCAGTTCGAGGTGCTGGCAAGCCGGATCGAGCTGGAGTACGACCTGCCCGTCCGGTTCGAGCCGACGCAATATATCTCTGCCCGCTGGATATCGGGAGAGCGCGACAAGATTGACGCCTTCATCAAGGCCAACAAGGGCCAGATGGCCGAAGATCACGACGGTGACCCGGTCTACATGACCCGCCTGCAATGGGACATCGACCGCGTTCTGCGCGATTATCCTGACGTGAAACTGAGCACGACGAAGGAAACCCTTGTCTGAAACGTTCTTCGAGGTCGTTCCTGATGCGCCCTGGGGCGATTATGGGACCGTGCTGTTCCATGGAAATGTCTCGAGGGCCCCACACTTTCGCGGCGCCGTTGCCGAGGAAGTGGAACTCTGCCGCGTAGGACCCTTCCTTCCACCGGTTACAGCGCCGTCAGGCGCCTTGGTGCTGACCGAAGAGGTGGCGGCGTACTTTGAAACAGAAGGCTTCGCGACCAACGGAATGCGTCCGTGTTCAATCGGAAAAGTCGTGAACGTCGACATATCGAAGTGGGACTTAAGCGCGTCTGAACCGGCGAAGCATCCGGCGGGCGGAGAACCGGAAAACTACATCGACCGGCGCAAACACTCTGAAAAGACTGCGGCCAACCTGCCACCGCTCTTCTGGGTTGACGCGTCGGCGATGTACGGTTTTCCGATGTCGAAGCTTGTGGAAGGATTGCGCGAAACGCCGCCTGTGACGGACATCTTTCGGACAGGGTTCACTCACTTTGTCAGCAGTCGCCTAAAAGACTGGCTCGCCGGACACGCAGGAGATTTCCTGAGTTTCAAAGCCGTTGGCAATGATGGCTCCGACTAAGCACCCACATCATGAAGTGCCCGAGTTGGCCCGGCGGCCATCACGACGCTCACGCCATGAAGATCGAGAATAGAACCCCGCTGAGGATCGCGCCGCCGATGCCGAAGGCGATGTAGGTCACGAACACCGGACGCTTCACAAGCGCAAAGACTGCGGCCATCGCTGGGATTGAGCTGACGGCACCGGCAACCATGAAGGACATGGCGGCACCGATGCTCATGCCCTGCTCCATCAATCCGGCGACCAGCGCCGGGGCGGCGTAGCCGTTCAGGTAGGCAGGCGCGCCGACAAGTGCACCGACGATGATGGGCCACAAGCCGGTGCCACCGACGACCTTGGCGATTGCTTCCGCCGGGATGTAGTGAATCATCAGGCCTTCCAGCAGGTAGGCAAAGGCCAGCCATTTGCCCAGGAAAAGCGCCTGTTCCCATGCCGTTGTGCCGAAGATCGCCCGGCGTTCCGCATGGGGCCAGAACTTCCACACCGGACGCCCGTCCATCGTGTTGGGGCCGCAGCCGCAGCGGGACGTTTTCTGGGTCTTCAGGGGATCATTGAAGATCCCGGTGCGCATCAGCGCCTGCATGCCAAAGCCGCCCAGAAGTCCGATGCCGATCGCCGCGACGGTTTTGCCGACCGCGAACTCGACCCCCAGCGCGCCTGTCGTGATGGCAAAGGCCGGCGGGTCCATCAATGGCGAAGACAGCCAGAAGGCCATGACCGCCGACAGGGGCGTGCCGGCAGCAAGCAGCGCCGCGATGAAGGGGATCACTTCGCAGGAACAGAACGGCGCAAGTCCGCCGATCAGCGCCGCCAGTACGATCATCCGCGACTCTCGGCCCTTGAACGCCGCGCTCACGACGCCCTCGGCCCCCGTGGCCTTCAAGAGCGCAATCAGGACGATGGCGATGGCCATGTAGGGCATGGTGCCCAGAAACGCGCCTGCGGCGGTGCCCAGCACATCGCCGGACCGGTCGGGGTCGAGCGTGACGACCGCCACCGGGATCATCGCGACCAGAAACCAGACGAAATCAACCTGACGGATATGCGCCCAAAGATCGTTGGCGCGTTTCAGAACGAGTTCGGTCATGGCGGCATCCTCGGTGACTCTGTTATTTCGTTATATATCGAAATAACCACCAACGTCAACCCGGACCTCGTGCCACAGGCGCCACGGATTGACTTTTCCCCACCGCCTGTGGATATAGGCGCCACTTCCGACAGGGTTTCAATTCGGGAACCCGGGCCGCGTTGATCTTGCGGCCAATGCGCCGCAAATCAGCGAAAGGCATTGCATGCTGTTTTCAGAACTCGACCTTGATCCCAAGGTCATCAAGGCCGTCGAAGAGGCGGGCTATACTTCTCCTACTCCGATTCAGGAGCAGGCGATCCCCCATGCCCTGAGCGGACGCGACGTGTTGGGCATTGCCCAGACCGGCACCGGCAAGACGGCCAGCTTCACGCTTCCGATGATCACAGCGCTGGCCAAGGGCCGGGCGCGCGCGCGGATGCCGCGCAGCCTGATCCTCTGCCCCACGCGGGAGCTGGCAGCGCAGGTGTCGGAGAATTTCGAGACCTACGGCAAGTACCACAAGCTGAGCATGGCCCTGCTGATCGGCGGAGTGAACTTCAAGGACCAGGACAAGCTGATCGACCGCGGGGTCGATGTGCTGATCGCGACGCCGGGCCGCCTGCTGGATCATTTCGAACGCGGCAAGCTGATGCTGACCGGCATTCAGGTCATGGTCGTCGACGAGGCCGACCGGATGCTGGACATGGGCTTCATTCCGGATATCGAGCGGATCTTCGGCCTGACGCCGTTTACCCGCCAGACGCTGTTCTTCAGCGCGACGATGCCGCCCGAGATCACGCGCATCACGGACACCTTCCTGTCCAATCCGGTGCGGGTCGAAGTGGCGCGTCAGGCAACGACTGCGGAAACCGTGACGCAGTCGGTCTGCTGCTTCCGCGCATCCCGCAAGGATGTCGCCGACAAGGAAAAGCGCAACTGTCTGCGCGCGCTGATCGACCGGGAAGGCGAGAAGCTGACGAACGCGATCATCTTCTGCAATCGAAAACGCGACGTGTCGATCGTGCACAAGTCGCTGGTCAAGCACGGCTACAACGCGGGCGCGCTGCACGGCGATCTGGATCAGTCGGTGCGGATGGCGACGCTGGGCGCGTTCCGTGATAACGAGATCAAGCTGCTCGTTGCCTCGGACGTCGCCGCACGCGGGCTGGATATTCCGTCAGTCAGCCACGTCTTCAACTACGATCTTCCGACCCATTCAGAGGATTACGTGCACCGCATTGGCCGCACGGGCCGCGCCGGGCGCGAAGGCACGGCTATCTCGATCTGTCTGCCGTTTGAGGAGAAGTATCTCGGCTTCATCGAGGAACTGATCAAGCGGGAAATTCCGCGCGCGGAGGTGCCGGACGGCATCACCGCCGATGACCGCCCGCGACGGGACGAGCGCAAGCCACGCCGAGCCGAAGAAGCCGACACGTCAAAGGACGAGCGGCGGCCGGTCCAGGAAAAACGAGACAGCCGCACCAAGCGCGATGGCGGGCGTCGCAGGCGCGGTGATGGGTATAACGACGCCGGGGTCGTCGGCATGGGCGATCATGTGCCCGCCTTCCTGTTGCAGCCCATAAGGACGCCTTTGGAAGAGAGGCCGGAAGAGCGAGAGGCTGACAGCGGCGAGTCTGCGGCGGCCTGATCAGCGAACGGGCTGACGTCGGCGGCACCTGACTTCAGTCTTCTTCCTCAAGGCGCGTCACCAATACGCTTACCATCGGGCGCTTGCCCCAATACCGGCCGGTCACCCTGCGGATCGCACGGGTGGCCAGAAGGTCGATATCTTCTTCGGTCGCGCGCGAGCGTGATGGCGCACCGTCAATGGACGCATCGATTTCCTCGGCGATCATTTCCGGCAACGGCGCGGTCCAGTCTTCGCCGTCCTTCGGCGCGCCAAAACAGCGGACAATCGGGTCAGCCAGCAGCAGGCCCTCTTCATCGACCACGACCGCCGCTGTCACCAGACCCTGCCGGGCCATCTTCAACCGTTCGCGAATAACGCCATCCAGGGCACCGACCTGGGTGGTGCCATCAAGGTAGATCCGGCCTGTCTCGATGTGGTCGATCGGGCCCGGATCATTTCCATCCAGCCGCATCATGGTGCCATTCGGTGCGACCAGCGACGTGTCGGCCCCCCATCGCTTCGCCCATTTCGCATGTTCGACCAGATGACGATGTTCCCCGTGCAGCGGCAACCCGATCCTTGGCTTGACGGCCTGATAGACCCGCTCAAGATCACCGCGCCGGGCATGTCCCGAGGCATGGATGTGTTCCATGTCACCGTCAATCACCGTGATACCCCGTTCAGACAGCGCGTTGCAGAGCCGGTAGATACCGGCCTCGTTCCCCGGGATCGTCTTAGAGGAAAAGAGCACCGTGTCCCCCTCCTCCAGGGTCACGGTCGGGTGGGTGCCACCTGCGATCCGGGCGAGGGCTGCCCTGCCCTCTCCCTGGCTGCCGGTCACGAGATAGAACAGGTTCTCCGGCGGAATTTCCTGCGCGTCATCCTCTGACACGGTCTGGGGAAAATCCGTCAGAATGCCGGTCTCGACGGCGATCTCGATCATCCGGCGCATCGCGCGTCCTGCGACGACGGTGGACCGGCCGCAGTTGGCCGCCGCAACCGCCAGTGTTCGCAGCCGCGCGACATTCGAGGCAAACGTGGTCGCTGCCACAGCGCGCGGGGCCGCACGGATCACCCGTTCGATGCTCGGCACGAGGGTCTCTTCGCTGGCAGAACTGCCATCCAGAAAAACGTTCGTGGAATCGCAGGCCAGAACATCGATCCCGTCAGCCCCCGCCCGTTCAAAATGGCTCATGTCGATCGCCGGGCCCAGTTGCGGGTCCGGGTCGAGCTTGAAGTCGCCCGTGTGCAGGATGGAGCCATCGGGGGTTCGGATGACAAGGCAGGAAGCTTCCGGAACCGAATGCGTGACCGGCAGAAACTCGACCCCGAACGGTCCTGACTGGATCAGCCCGCCGACGCGCGCCTCGCGGATTGCCTTGATGTCGAGATCTGCTTCCAAGAGCTTGCGGCGCACGACCTCTGCCGTGAACGGTCTGGCGTAGATCGGCACCTTGAAAC
>JBCCMP010000303.1:0-6580 GCA_039026295.1 Pseudomonadota bacterium
CGCTGATCAAACGGGCCCGCGATGCGGAACTCATGGTCATGCTGGTCGTCGGCGACATCTCGTCGCGGTCGATGCACCGGCTGCTGCGGGAGGGGGCGTCAGAGTTTGTTCCTTACCCGGACGCCGACGGTGCCCTGCCGGAAGCGATCGGTCGGTTGCGACTGGCAAAGTCCAATAACACAGTCACTGGGTTCGGCCTGCCAGAACCGGTGCGCCAGGGCCGTGTGATCACATCCTACGGGGCGGCGGGCGGGGTCGGCGCGTCAACGTTTGCGGTCAATCTTGCCTGGGAACTGGCGGTCGGCACGCGCAAACAGGGCCGAAAGGTTGCCTTGCTGGATTTCAACTTCCAGTACGGCTCGATCGCGACCTATCTCGACGTGCCGCGGCGCGAGGCAGTGTACGAACTGGTATCAGAGGCATCCAGCCTGGACCAGACCGGCCTTACACAGGCGCTGAGCACCTATCAGGACAAGCTCCACGTCCTGACGGCACCTCGTGATGCCCTGCCGCTGGATATTGTCTCGCCGCAGGACATCAGCGCCATCGTATCGCTGTCGCGCGAGGCGTTTGACTATGTCGTCATCGACATGCCGCAGGCGCTGATGAACTGGTCGGAGCAGGTCTATTCGGCATCGGACGATTTCTATGCCCTGATGGAAACCGACATGCGATCGGCGCAGAACATGTTCCGTTTCCTTAGGACACTGAAATCCGAGGACATGGACTTGGAGAAGATCCGGTTTATGCTGAACAGGGCGCCCGGGATGACCGATCTGAGCGGCAAAGCGCGGGTCCGCCGCCTTGCCGACAGTCTGGGCCTGACATTTTCGCATCTGCTGCCCGATGGCGGGCGGCAGGTGATCAATTCGTGCGATCAAGGTGTGCCTCTGCTGGAAGCTGCGCGGTCCAATGCCTTGCGCAAAGAAATTTCTAAGGTCGCGCAGTCCATCATCGCCAGCGATGTGCAGCAGACAGCTGCAGCCGTTTGATCGGTCTGCGTAAAAGAGGATAGCGTCCATGTTCCGCAGAATTCGTGAAAACCAGCCAGGCCCTGCTGAGCCAAATTCGCCGCGCGTGCCGCCTCAGGCACCTCCGGCGGAGCCTGATGGCGCATCGGAGGGGCTTGTCGCGCGCCGCGATCCCTCGCATTTGCCGCAACAGCGCATTTCGGAACCCGGCGCGCTGACACGCCTTGCCGCCGATGTGAAACGCCAGGTTCTGACGCCCGATCAGGAAATCGAGGCGAAGCGCCGCCGCCGGCTGCTGAGCCTGCGCGTCGATCTGCACCGCAAACTGCTGGAAGAACTTAACCTCTCCGCTATCGACAAGGTCTCTGAAGCCGAGCTGAAGGCCGAGATCAGCCAGGTCGTGCGAGAGGAGATGGCCGAGAGTGATCTGGTTCTCTCGCGCACGGAACTCGACAAGCTCTGCGACGAACTGATTGACGAGGTAACTGGCCTGGGTCCGTTGGAGCCCCTGCTCAAGGATCCGGATGTAACCGACATTCTGGTGAACACGCACGAGCAGTGCTACGTCGAACGCAACGGCAAGCTTGCGCGCACAGACGTGCAGTTCAACGATTCCCATCACCTGATGCGGGTGATCAACAAGATCGTCAGTGCGGTTGGTCGACGGGTCGACGAAAGCCAACCCTGGGTCGATGCGCGTCTTGCCGATGGCAGCCGCGTCAATGCGCTGGTACCGCCCTGTGCGGTGGACGGGCCGCTGTTGTCCATCCGGAAATTCTCGAACATTCCGTTCACCGTGGACAGTCTGATCGGGGGCAGCGCGTTTTCGGAGGAGATGGCGCTCTACATGCACGCCTGCGTCCGGTGTAAACTGAACGTGCTGGTCTCTGGCGGTACCGGGTCCGGCAAGACCACGACGCTGAACGCGCTGTCCAGCTTCATCCCTGAGAACGAGCGGATCGTCACAATCGAGGACACTGCAGAGCTGCAACTGCAACAGGAACATGTCGGCCGGATGGAAAGTCGCCCGGCGAACGTCGAAGGCACCGGCGCTGTCACGCAGCGCGACCTGCTGAAGAACGCCCTGCGTATGCGCCCTGACCGGATCATCGTCGGGGAGACACGCGGCGAAGAGGTCGTCGACATGCTGCAGGCCATGAACACCGGTCATGAGGGTTCGATGACGACCCTGCATGCCAACGGACCCCGCGATGCCTTGAGCCGTCTTGAGAACATGATCGGGATGTCGGGCATCGAACTGCCGCTGAAAGCGGTCCGCACAAACATCGCATCGGCAATCAATGTCATCGTCCAGGTCAACCGGATGACTGATGGTAAGCGGCGCATGACGTCGATCCAGGAGGTCGTCGGCATGGAGGGTGACGTCATCACCATGCAGGAGATCTTCAAGTTCGAACGATCCTCCACGGATACCGGTGGGACGGTACACGGCCGATACAGCGCCACGGGAATCCGCTCGCTGTTTGCGGATCGTTTCACTTCCTGGGGATATGAACTTCCCAGCACATTGTTCCGCCCCGATGCGTAAGTGCCGGATTGTGAAGACTGAGAGAGCCTGAATGCTACTTCAACCCGTCATCTATGGATTGATCTTTGTCGGCGTCCTGCTGGTCGTCGAGGGGCTTTACCTAATCGTTTTTGGCAAGACCCTGCGTCGGGAAAAGAAGGTGAACCGTCGCCTTGGTCTGTTGCAGGACGGGCGCGACACAGAAGAGGTTCTGTCGATCCTCAGGCAAGAGCGGGAGGGATCGGAGAAAACCCGATCGACCCCCGTGATTGGCGGTCTGGTCGAAAAGGCGCGGCACGCGAACATCGTCATTTCAGCGCGCGGGCTCGCCCTGACGCTTGTCGTGCTGGCGGCAGTTTCATTCCTGCTGCTGACGATTTTTACAGCGGCGCCGCTGCACATCCGCATCCTGATCGCTGTCGTGATCAGCTACTTCACGCTGTCGCTCTGGCTGCGCAACAAGGCCCGCAAGCGGATCGCGCTGTTCGAAGAGCAATTGCCGGATTCCCTTGATCTGATGGTGCGCAGTCTCCGTGTCGGGCACCCGGTCAACGCGGCAGTCAGTATCGTCGCGCGGGAAATGCCGGACCCGATCGGCACGGAATTCGGGCTGATCGCGGACGAGGCGACCTATGGCATGACCGTGAATGACGCGCTCGACCGCATGGCCGCTAGGGTGCCGGTACCTGACCTGCGGTTTTTGGCGATTGCCATCAACATTCAGGCGCAGTCGGGCGGCAACCTCGCCGAAATCCTTGACGGGCTCAGCAAGGTGATCCGGTCCCGCTTCAAGCTGTTTCGCAAGGTCAAAGCCATCACGGCAGAGGCGCGTTGGTCCGGTTGGTTCCTGTCAATCTTCCCGGTCGTCGCGCTGCTTTTGGTGCAGGTGGTTGACCCGATGTACTACGACCGGGTCGCCGACCATCCGCTCTTTGTCCCCGGGGCGATCCTGACCTTCGTCCTGTTGATCGCGAACATCATCTTCATGCGCCTTCTGGTGAACATCAAGGTCTGATGGCGGCGTGACCCGGGAAAGCGACATCGGATGAGCGTCAACATGCTCTCAGGCATCGCGCAGGCGGTTCTGTATCAGGCGCAGGCCCCGACCGAAAATTCGGTCGGTTTCGTCGATCGGCTGTGGACGTCCCTGGTCGACAGCTATGGCCCGGCAGGTCCGTTTTACGCGCTGGCGGCCCTTGGCATGCTGCTCGCGCTGATGGCTGTCCCGATGCTGATGACGCGGCGGAAGGACCCGCTGGACCGGTTCTCGTTCAAGGAAGAACTGCGTGAGACCGAGCTTGTCGGCCTGCGCAGCAACACCGATGGGGGCAACCTGCAGGGGCTTGCGCCGCTGCTCGAGCCCGAAGATTCAGAGCAGACGACCAACACCAAGGCCGAGCTTCGATCCGCCGGGTACAAAGACGCTTCGGCGATACGAGTCTACTATCTGGCCCGGGCCGCGCTGGGCATTATTTTCCTTCTGATCGGCCTGATTTTCACGTTGCTGATCCCCGAAGAGCCGAACCTCATAGTCTCGATGGCCCTGTCGACCATGCTGGCGCTGCTGGGATACTTCCTACCCGTCTACTGGGTGAAGCGGCAGATCGAGGTCCGGCGTCAGGAAATCCAGAACGCCTTTCCGGACGCGATGGACATGATGCTGGTCTGCATCGAAGGCGGCCAGTCGCTGGATCAGGCCATGGCGCGCGTCGGGGAGGAGATGGCGTCCAGCCGAACACCGCTGGCCGAGGAGCTTCAGGTCGTCAGTACCGAGTTTCGTGCCGGCAAGGACCGCGCGACCGTTTTGCGCGATTTCGCCGAGAGGTGCTCGGTCAATGACATCTCCAGCTTCGTGACGGTGCTGATCCAATCATCGACCTTCGGTACCTCGATCAGCCAGGCGCTTCGGGTCTATGCGTCCGAGATGCGGGACAAGCGCCTGATGCGGGCCGAGGAAAAGGCAAATGTTCTGCCGACGAAGCTGACCCTTGGCACGATGGCCTTCACGGTACCGCCGCTGATCCTGATCCTGGTCGGGCCGTCGTTCATTCAGATCCTTCGGTCGCTCGCCTCTTTTTCAAATGGCTGACAGGCGCCTTTCCGGTGGCGGAGCCGGTGCCATGACTGGCGCGGCCCTTGCCGGGCTTGCGCTGATTTTTGCTGCCGGATGTGCCCCGCTGCATGCTCAGTCGCCCTTGTCCGACCTCGAAGCGCCCGAGCCGCTGGCAGAGCCTTTGACCACCTGGCTCGACCTCGGCCAGCAGTATCTGCAAGCGGGTCGCCCATCGCAGGCGCAGCGCGCCTTCGTGCGGTCGATGCGGGTGGAGGGGATGACCGCCGCCGCGATGACCGGTGCAGGCCTTGCCGCCGAACAGCAGGGACTGCTGACCGAGGCGCGGAGGTTTTTCGAGCGCGCCCGGGATCTGGCACCGTCATCGGTCATAGCCCATAACAATCTGGGCGCGGTGCTTTATGCGCTTAAGGAGTACCATCCGGCGAAGAAGGCATTCCTGGCGGCCTTTGCCTTGTCGAGCGGAAAAAACCGCGTCGCAACGCACAATCTGAGCCTAGTTGAGCTCGCGTTGGAGCGGGAACTTGCGGAGAACCCGCAATTGGTGGCCAATCCGCGACCGTTGCAAAGAGAGGGGTCCGGGGAGTACAGGTTACTGGCAACCATTCCCGAAGAGCAGGATGGATAATATCTGGACTGGTGGCGACAACGGCAAAACAGCCGGGAGGCAGGCATGGACAGACTGAGACGGCTTTTCGCAATTCCGGCGGCGTGCGTCGCCGTCCTTGCACTGACGGCGTGCGAGTCGGTGTCCGAGAAAAAGGACCCGCTCGCGAAGAACATTATCGACGAGGCAAACCTGACGGGCCTCATGCTGACCGCGGGATCGCCCGAGGAAGCTGTGAGCTTTTTCCAGGGCGCATTGGCTGAGGAACCTGAGCGGGCTGATTTCCGCCGGGGGCTGGCCGTGTCGCTGGCGCGCGCCAAGCGATACCCTGAGGCATCGCGTGTCTACCAGGAACTGATCGCGCTCAATCAGGCGGAGCCCGTTGACCGGATCGAATATGCGATGATCGCGGCACGGCTGGAGAAATGGGACGACGTGCGCAGCGTAGCAGCGGCACTGCCGCCGGGCCTTAACTCTTCAAAGCGTTACATGGTCGACGCCATGCTGGCGGACCACGACCAAAACTGGGCCGAGGCGGACGCGGCCTATGGCCGGGCCGAGGCACTCAGCACAAATCCCGCGAATGTCCTGAACAACTGGGGCGTTTCGCTGATGTCTCGCGGTGACCTTGACAACGCCATCCGGAACTTCGAGCAGGCGCTGACATTTAACGGGCGTCTTTTCAATGCGAAGAACAATCTGGCCATCGCACGCGGGCTTGGCGGAAACTATCAGTTGCCCGTTGTCCCGATGACCGAAACCGAAAAGGCGATCATCCTGAACAATCTGGGCCTGATCGCGATCCGGCGCGGCGAAGACAAGATTGCCAAAGGCCTGTTTGCCGCCGCGGTCGATGCCCATCCGCAGCACTATGACAGCGCGGCGACACGACTGGCGGCACTGGAAGGCGTTGTCGAGAACTGACCATGCTGACTGAGCCGGCGCTGTGGGTGTCGATCCTTGCCATGACGCCGCTGATGCTGGTGGCGGCGTATTGGGATCTGAAATACCTGAAGATCCCGAACTGGGTGTCCTTGGCCGTTCTGGCCGTCTTCATTGTAACCGGGCTTTGGGGCCTGCCGTTGGAGACGTTCTGGTGGCGGCTTGCCATCGGTGCCATTGTGCTGGTGATCATGTTCGTGCTGTTCGCTGTCGGTGCCATCGGCGGCGGCGACGCGAAACTGGCCGCAGCGCTCGCGCCCTTTGTGGTTCCGACCGACATCGCGACGTTTCTGCTGATCTATATCGCCGTATCCTTCGCCATGCTGCTCACGCTGCGGCTGATCATGCAGGTCAATCGTCATGAAGAAACCGGCTGGCTGTCCGTTGACCAACTAACCAAACCCGCGCGGGAGCGCGTGTTCCCGATGGGGCTGATCTTCGGGTTGACCATTCTGATCTAC
>JBCCMP010000304.1:0-6558 GCA_039026295.1 Pseudomonadota bacterium
CCCGCATTGTCCGTCTGGCTCTGGCATTCATTCTGGTCCGCGACCGGCTGGATGTGCTGGAAGGCGACCGCATCGAACGTCTGATGGCCTGCCGCCGGAAGGCGCGGGAACTGATCGCGGCGCGCGACGACTTCGCCAGCTTTGACGAGGACCGCTTCAGCCCTGCCCGGCAGGTC
Organism: Pseudomonadota bacterium; assembly: GCA_039026295.1. GTDB lineage: Bacteria > Pseudomonadota > Alphaproteobacteria > Rhodobacterales > Rhodobacteraceae > Thermohalobaculum. The sequence goes on from JBCCMP010000304.1 coordinate 177, forward strand.
GCAGGCAACATCCTGCACGGCAAACGCCGCTTCGACCGTCGCTCCGCCTGGAAGTCCATCGAAGCGATGCTGGCCAGCGCGATAGATGCCGCGGGACTGCGCGATGACCTGATCCGGCTTGGTCTGACGCGGCCGCTCGGCTCGGGCAGCGGGCTGTCTACGGCCTCTCGCCGCCGAATCGGGCTGGTGCGCGGACTGATCAAGCGCCCGCACCTGATGGTGCTGGATGGCATCGCCGCCTCGGACAGCATCGAGGATGTCGCCCTCAGGTCTGCTATCCGCAAAACTGTGCCGGATGCGATGATCCTCTACGCAGCCTCGGAAGAAGAGGCCGTAGAGATCGCGGATCAGGTCGCGACCATCGACAAGGGCGGAGTAACGCGTTGCGAGAAGCGCGACAATTCCGCTACAATCAGACCGGAAGCTTAGGCTGGGGACGACGCTGTGGGGGCCGCGCGTCCCGATTGAACAGCGCATGGGGACAAAAGCGAAATGAGCCTGAACAAGACCGTCGATGCGATGCGGGAAGTCCCGATGTTTCGCAATGTGGACCCCAAGCAGCTCCGCCTGTTTGCGTTCATGGGCGAGACGCTGACCTACCGCGCGGGCGAGCGCCTTTTTGAAAAGGGCGATGACGGGGATGCCGCTTATATCGTGATCGAGGGTGAGGTGAACGTGCTGGTTCCCACCGATGGCGGGGAAGCCGCAGTGGCCGTGCTGGGCGAAAAGGAAATCTTCGGCGAAATGGCTGTCCTGTGTGACCAGCCCCGCTCGACGGCGATTGCCGCCAAGACCGACCTCACCACCCTCCGGCTGGAACGCTCGGTCATCCTGAACATGCTGACCGAGTTCCCGGATATCGGGCTGGAGATGATCAAGGTTCTGGCCGGACGGCTGGAAGCCACGACGCGGGATCTGGCGCAAGCCAGAACCTGACGGCGCGCCTGACCTTGGCCCCCGCGCGATGAAAACCGCGCGGATATCTCAATCACCCACCGACCCGGCCTTCGTGCAGGACCCCTATCCGGCCTATCGACATTTCCGGGAATACGATGCGGTCTGGTGGGAAGACTATGGCATGTGGGTTTTTCCCCGGTTCGCCGATGTTTCAGCCATCTTCCGCGACCGCCGCTTCGGGCGGCAGATCCTGCACCTCGCCAGCCGCGAAGAACTCGGCTGGGAGCCGATCCCCGACCACGTAGCCCCGTTCTACGCGTTCGAGGATCACTCGCTGCTGGAAAAGGAACCCCCGGCCCACACTCGGCTGCGATCGCTGATCAACCGGGCGTTCGTGTCCCGCCGCATTTCGGATCTGAAGCCGGGGATCGAGGCATTGGCACGCCGCCTCGCGAACGATTTGCAGCCGGGCGACGATCTGATCGAATGCTACTGCACACCTATCCCCGTGACCGTGATTGCCAATCTTTTGGGCGTGCCCACGGACGTCGCACCCCGGCTTTTGGACTGGTCCCACCGGATGGTCGCCATGTATCAGGCCCGCCGCGACCGGCGGATCGAGGATGACGCCGTCGCCGCGACCGAAGCCTTCACCGAATTCATGCTCGACTGGATCGCCCGGAAGCGCGTCAGGCCGGCAGATGACCTCCTCAGCGCGCTGATCGCGGCAGAGGAAGCAGGCGACAGGCTTTCATCCGAGGAACTCGTCGCGACGGCGATCCTTTTGCTGAACGCCGGGCACGAGGCCACTGTGCACGCGCTCGGCAATTCGATCCGAACGCTGGTCCGCCAAGCTACCTTCCCGACGGCCGGGATGGTCGAGGAACTGCTCCGCTACGACCCACCGCTGCACATGTTCACCCGTTACGTCCTGCAGGACCTCGACTGGAACGGGCTGCCGCTGAAAATGGGCGATCAGGTCGGTCTGCTCATCGGGTCAGCCAATCATGACGAAAGGGTCAACCCGGATCCCGGCTGCTTTGACCCTGACCGGGTCCGCCCGCAGCATGTCTCCCTGGGCGGCGGCATCCACTTCTGCGTCGGCGCACCGCTTGCGCGGCTCGAGATGGCCGTCGGGCTGACAACGCTGTTCGACACACATCCGAACCTTATGACAACGCCCGGCCCCTACCGCGACACCTACCACTTCCACGGCCTCACAAGTCTCAGGCTGGTCTGATCAGCACGCCCCTAAGCGCGAACGGCTCACTCAGCCGCGGTCCGGCTTCCCATCCCGCGCAGAACCCCGCTGGCGATCTCGAACGACTTCAGGCGCGCGGCATGGTCAAAGATCTGCCCGTTCAGGATGATCTCGTCCGGCGCATAGGTTTCGATGAACCGGTGCAGCCCCTCGGCGACAGACGCCTCCGACCCGACCACCGAGCAGCTCAGCGCATGGTCGACACCCGCCAGCACATCCCCCGGCAGCCGATCGCGGATGCCCGGATCGGGTGCAGGCAGCGGTGCCGGGCGACCTGTCCGCAGATTGGCAAAGCTCTGCATCATGGAAGATTTCAGCACCTCGCCATCTGCATCGGTCCCGGCTGCAAAGCAGTTCAGCGCCAGCATGAAATAGGGCGCGGGACACGCCTTGGACGGCTTGAACATCGACCGATAGGCGTGCACCGCCTGATCCAGGGCGGCCGGTGCGAAATGAGAGGCAAAAGCATAGGGCAGGCCCAGATGCGCCGCCAGCTGCGCACCGTAGAGCGAGGACCCGAGGATCCAAATCGGGATCTTCGACCCCTCCCCCGGAATCGCGTGGACCGTTTGTCCCTCTGCCGGGTCATCCAGCAGACCCTGCAGTTCGACGACATCCTGCGGGAACGTATCTGCACCGCTCATCCCGCGGCGAAGCGCCCGCGCTGTTCCCATATCCGTACCCGGCGCGCGGCCCAGCCCGATGTCGAAACGGTCCCCATAGATCGCGGCCAGGGTGCCGAACTGTTCGGCAATCACCAATGGGGCATGATTCGGCAGCATGATCCCGCCGGAACCGATCCGCAGCGTCGTGGTCCCCGCCGCGACATGGCCGATCACCACCGTTGTCGCCGCGCTCGCAATGCCCGGCATGTTGTGATGCTCGGCCAGCCAGTAGCGGTTGAACCCCCACCGCTCGGCGTGCTGCGCCAGATCCAGCGTGTTGCGGAACGACTGCGCGGGACTGCCACCCTCGCAGATCGGCGACAGGTCAAGTACGGAAAACGGGATCATGGGCGGCCTCGGCTGTCAGATCGACTGCCACTCTGCCGCAATCAGACCGCGGCGACCAGCCCTAGCGGAACAGCCCCGGCCGCCACAAACGCGATCAGTGCGCCGCCGTCAGATTCTGCCAGGCGCGGTCCAGAATGTCCGGCGCCATCTTCGGCTCCATCCCCTGATAGGCGCAGATCGACTTGCACTGATCCACCAGGAACCTTGGATGGAATGCATTGAACCGCGTGTTCGGGTTGCGCGCATAAAGCTCGAACAGGATATAGGCGATCGTGTCCTCGTCGATCCTCATGCCAGAGGCGGACGCGGTCCGGGCCAGGATCTTCACAAACGTCATCCGGTCCGGCCGATCCACCAGGATCTTGTGGCGCAGACGCCGAAGGCCGGCCTCATCGACCAGCGATCGCGGCTCGAAGTTCGTCGCGAAAATCACCAGGCAGTCGAACGGCACCTCGATCTTGCGGCCGTTCTCCATGACCAGATGGTCGGTGCCGCTCTCCAGCGGGATGATCAGACGGTTGATCAGCGCCTGGGGCGTGTGCTTTTGCCGACCGAAATCGTCGACGACGAACAGACCGCAGGAGGCCTTGAACTGCAGCGGTGCCTCGTAAAGCCCGGTCGTTGCGTTCCGCGTCAGGTCGAACTTCTCCAGCGTCAGCTCGCCGCCAGTCATCACGTACGGGCGTTCGCAGATCATGTATCGCGGATCGAAGATCTGTGCCCGGCGAAGACCATCGGCGCGGTCCAGATTGACGCTGACCGGCTGGTGAACCGCGGGATCGAAAAAGACGACCACTTCCGTGCCCACCGCCAGCGCGTGGGGGACATAGACGTGATTGACGAAAGCCGAACAGACGCCCTGAGCGATCGATGACTTACCGTTGCCCGGCGGGCCGTAAAGCAGGATCGAAGCGCCCGAGTTCACCGCAGGGCCAATGCGGTGCATCAGATCCTCCGGCAGGGTCAGTTCCTGGAAGACGCGGCGCAGGTTGTCTTCCCGCAGCATCTCTGCCCGCACCGATTGTGCCCTGATTTGCGCGCAGTATGTCTCGATCGGCACCGGCGCTGCGCCGGTCCAGCTGTTCTGCTCCAACGCCTGCAGGGCCCAGTCGCGGCCCTTGCTGGTCAGCTGATAGCGCATCTCGGCGTTCAGGTTCGCCCCGGGCTGGCCCAGCAGGAACAAAAGTTCCTTTTCCTTGGCCATCTCGACCAGGTCTTCGACGATACCCATGGCCAGCCGCAACTCGGCTGCCATGCGGCTCGGCCGCTCCATCCCGTTCCGGAAGACTGTCTTTATAAGCAGATCCAGAAGAAAGCCGCGATTCAGACCGGTCTCTTCGACCGTCTGCGGCATCTTCGGAAGTGCAGCGTGCTGACTGTCTGCCAACACTTGAGCCGGAATATTCATATTAGTTCGACCCCGTTCCCCAACAGCTTCGTCACTAAGCAAACTTCAGCATTGTGCGAAAGCAATAGTTAACGAACAGATCAAGGTTTAACCTTGGACCGCGAAAACACGTTAGTTCCCACCCCAATTTGCACAGATAAAGTGGCAGAATAAAAATTCCAGCCACGCCGGCACCAAATCCGCCACCACAATCATTTGGTGATTCGGAAACACGACCTAATGCTTGTCCGTTGAAATCTGCTATGGAGTTATGCGTATCAGCATCGCGCAACGCAAGCCGCGAAAAGGGAGAAACATGAGAAAATTCCAACACTTCATCGGCGGAGCTTACGTAGACCCCGTCCAAGGTCAGTGGTTCGACAGCATCGATCCCTATCGCGGCGAAGCCTGGGCCCAAATCCCGCGCGGAACGGCCGCAGACGTCGACAATGCCGTCGCTGCCGCCAAAACGGCGCTCTCGATTGGTCCCTGGGCTGACATGACACCTTCGCATCGGGGCAAACTGATGCGTAAGTTGGGCGATCTCGTGGCAGAGAATGGCCAAAGACTCGCCGAAATGGAGGTAAAAGACAACGGGAAGCTGTTGTCCGAGATGGCAGCACAACTCAAGTACCACCCGGAATGGTGGTATTACTATGCCGGACTCGCCGACAAGATCGAAGGATCGGTGATTCCCATCGACAAGCCGGATCACCTGGCGTTCACGACCCATGAACCGGTCGGTGTGGTTGGCGCAATCACCGCCTGGAACTCTCCGCTGATGTTTGTCGCCTGGAAATGCGCCCCGGCGCTGGCTGCGGGCTGCACTGTGGTCATCAAACCCTCAGAATTCACCTCTGCCTCGACGCTGGAATATGCAGCGCTTGTGAAAGAGGCGGGCTTCCCGGACGGTGTCTTCAACGTTGTCGCCGGCATGGGGGCAGAAGCCGGTGCTGCCCTGGTCGATCACCCGGACGTCGCCAAGATCAGTTTCACCGGCTCGGACAAGACCGGCGGCATGATCTATAGCCAAGCTGCGAAGACCATCAAACGGGTCAGTCTGGAACTGGGCGGCAAATCGCCCAACGTGATCTTCGACGATGCGGATCTGGACGCCGCCTGCGCGGGCGCCGTGTCCGGTATCTTCGCTGCCACGGGACAGACCTGCATCGCAGGTTCGCGCCTTCTGGTGCAGAACGCAGTGCGCGACGAAGTGACCGAACGTCTGGTGGGCATGGCGCGCACCGCGAAGATCGGTGACCCGATGAAGCCCGATACGAATATCGGCCCCGTCACCACCGGGCCGCAGTTCGCCAAGATCAGGGACTACATCGAGATCGCGAAATCCGAAGGGGCCGAGCTTCTGGTCGGCGGCGGCCTGCCGGACGGGCCGGAAATTCAGGGCGGCCAGTTTGTCGAGCCGACAATCTTTACCAACGTCCTGAACAACATGCGGATCGCGCAGGAAGAAGTCTTCGGGCCGGTTCTGTCGATCATCGGGTTCGAGGACGAGGAAGAAGCGGTCGAAATTGGCAACGACATCGCCTTTGGCCTGGCCGCCGGTGTCTGGACCCAGAACATCGGCCGGGCCGTGCGCATGTCGAAAAAGCTCAAGGCGGGGACGGTCTGGGTCAACACCTACCGCGCCGTGTCCTACCTGATGCCGTTCGGCGGGGTCAAAAGATCCGGCATCGGCCGCGAAAGCGGGATCGAGTCGATCCGCGAATACCTCTCGACCAAGTCGGTATGGATCAACACCTCGGACGCAGCCCCGGGCAATCCCTTTGTGATGCGTTAGCGCCACAGGTGAAACGCGGTCGCGGG
>JBCCMP010000305.1:0-6540 GCA_039026295.1 Pseudomonadota bacterium
AACTGGAAAGATGCCGAAGATCTGTGCGCCAAATGGAACGGCCAGTTTGCGCTGAAAGGCATCATGAGCGTGGAAGATGCAAAGCGCGCCGTCGAAATCGGCTGCACGGGCAACATGGTCTCCAACCACGGTGGGCGGCAACTGGATGGCTCACGAAGCCCGTTCTATCAACCTGCCGAGATTGTCGATGCGGTCGGCGACAAGATCGATGTGATTTGCGAGGGCGGAATACAGCGTGGCACACACATCCTGAAGGCGCTGTCGGTCGGCGCGAAAGCGTGTTCCGGCGGGCGGCTTTATCTCTACGCCTTGGCTGCGGCGGGCCAGGCCGGAGTTGAAAAGGCGCTGGGCAATCTTCGGACCGAGATTGAACGCGATATGAAGCTGATGGGTGTGACCCGGTTGGACCAACTCAACCGCGGAAACCTGCGGTTCCACAACTAGACGCGTTCGCGGAACCGGCGCGCCAGTTCCTGCTTCTGCAGCCATAAACTGTTGGTTAAGCAACCTCGCTCTGCGCACTCAGATCCGCGGGGGCGGCATGTCGCTCGGGTCGAGGCAGAGTTCGATGAAAATCGGCCCGTCACGATTTTCAATCGCCCCCACTGCAGTCTCAAGTGCCTCGTCTGAGTCGACCTTGAAACTCTTCGCGCCAAGGGCCGTCGCCACATTGGGAAAGTCTGGCCAATCGAGCACCGATTGGCTGGGGTCCATTTGCCTCCGCGTGAACTGGATGTGCTCGGCACCATAGGCGGAGTCGTTTGCAACGATCACCATTCAATCGAGGCCTTGCGAGACAAGCGTGTAGAATTCGTTCAATGCCCCCCTCATGAAGCCGCCGTCACCGCTGAACAGAACAACCGGCCGTTCGCGTGCGGCGACCCCGGCACCGATCGCTGCCTGCAATCCAAGGCCGATACTGGTGAAGTTGGTTGTCGGCACAAAGCTCTGCGGGCCCGGCACCGAAATACGGCACCAGGCCTCTAGCATGAAGCGCCCGACATCGGTCACCAGAATGCGGTTATCTGGCAGCGCTGCTTCCAGCTTCTCAAGCGCATGAACATAGTCGATGCGTCCGTCTTTCGTTTTGCTGGCGGTGACCGGATAGTGGGTAAGTACTGCCGGATCGAGTTCGGCCGAGAAGCCGCTCGGCTGGGTCTCTGCCTGATCCAACCAATAGACAATCCTGTCTGCCGCTTCTCCGGCATCGGCGATGATCGCCGCATCCGGATGTAGGCCGCCACCGATTGCAGAGGGGTCTATATCGACCTGAACGACCCGTTTGCCCTTCATCAGCTTGCCGTGGTCGGTGGTATAATCTGTCAGGCTGGCACCAAAGCAGACAATGCAGTCCGCGACCGCCATCACCTCGTAAGCGGCAGGCGATGACAACGTCCCGAAAAATCCGATGTTGTAGTCGTGGTCTTTGAACAGGTCCTTGCCCTTCAGCGTGGTCGCCAGGGGGGCTTCAAGCCGGTCTGCAAGCGCCACCAGCTGGTCCCGCGCTGCAGCGGCTCCTCCGCCGGCCAAGATCAACGGTCTGCGCGCCGATGCGATCATCCCGATCGCTTCGTTGAAAACGTCGCTTTCCGCCGCGCCGCGCCCCTCGGTGTATACCTCCAGCACACGGTTCGAATGCTCCGTCGGCTCCCACATGTAATCGACCGGCATGTTCAGCACGATGGGGCGCTTCTCTACCCGGGCACGATAGAAGGCGCGTGCAACGTCTTCGGCAGCGGTTGCAGGGGAACGCATTTGCTCGAATCCAGCACCTGTCGCCTTGATCAACTCGCGCTGATCGATGTTTTGGGTATGCCTTGGATAACTGGCGGGCGTATCGCCCGCCAGAAGGACCATCGGACTGTGACCGCGCACGCCCTCGACCAGCGGAGTGATGCAGTTGGTCACTGCCGGTCCGTGCGTGACCGTTGCAACACCCAGCCTGCCGGACACATGCGCATAGCCCATCGCCATCAGGACACAACTCGCTTCGTGGGCTGCAGGGACGAATGTGCCGCCGAACTCACGGACGTAATGATCAACCATGAACAAATTGGCATCGCCCATCAGGCCGAACATGGTGTCGACACCATGATCATTCAGGGCTTGGGCAATCGATTGGTGAACGGTGATCTCTTCGGTCATCGGCAATCTCTGTGTCTGGGCTGCCGCTGGACCTTGCTTGGGACGTTCGGCATGGCTTTGCCGGACATCACCTACTGGGCTAGGCGCCGTGTTTCGTTGGCGCTGACACTATCAAACCATTTGTGAAAGGCGATGAGAATATTCGCGCATTGGCGGCTCTTCCGTGCTGACCGGCCCCGCTCGATGTCCAGTAAAACGTGCAGCGTCAGTGGTCGTCTTTTACCCCTGCACCGCATGTGACGCCATCGTCGGCGCAGGTGCCATACTCTACTTCGACCGTCGCGTGGTCGATTCCGTGATGATGCAACAGGCGTCCTTTTATGCCGCTGATGACGTGGCCGATGTTTGCACCTTCAATCAAGACCGCGTGGAGCGTCGCCATGGGGCGCGCCTGCGTCAGCGACCAGATGTGGAAGTGATGTATCTCGCTCACGCCGTCGACATTCGTGATAACGTCTGTCCTTATATCGTCGGTGTCCAGTTCCTGCGGTGTCCCCTCTAGCAGGATGTGCCCTGCCTGGCGCAGAACCGGATATGCCCCGCGCGCAATGATCGCAACGACAAGCAGAGACAGCAACGGATCCACTATGATCCAACCGGTTGCCATGATGATACCGGCAGCAAGGATCGCGGCGACCGAACCCAGAAGGTCGCCGATGACGTGCATCATCGCACCGCGAACGTTCAAGTTGTCCTTGTCAGCGCTGGATAGAACAAAAAATGCCACAATGTTCACCAACAGCCCGACTAGAGCTACGGCCATCATTGTGCCGCTGAGGACATCCACCGGCTGCAGAAGCCGGCCCACTGCCTCCACCGTGATCCAGATGCCTATGAAGAACATCGTCAGCGCATTCACGAACGCTGCGACGACTTGCAGTCGGTCGCGGCCATAGCTGAAATCGGCTGTCGCAGGTTTTTTCGAAATATGGAACGCGTACCAGGCCAGAACCAGGCTGGCGAAATCCGACAGCATGTGCCCGGCATCGGCCAAAAGCGCGAGAGAGCCCGAGATCAAGCCACCGACCACTTCGATGAACATGAAACCGCCGATCAGGGCGGCGGCGACAAAGAGTTTGCGGCCGTTGTTTTCGAGGTCTGAAACGCCGTGCGCGTGACCAAAGGCGTGAGCGTGACTGTGCGCATGATCGTGCGAATGCAAATGCGAATGGGCCTGCCCATCATTCACATCAGTCGGTCGGTCGGTCATATGACCCTCATCACGGCGGAGCCCATCCGGCATCTGAAAGTACTGTCGCCGCTCTTGGCAGGACGACCGAGACAGCGCAAGATACCACACTGTTCTTATGAGGCCGCGCGTCTGTCCTGATTTGATCTCTTGTACCCGAGTGGTTCTCTTCAGGTTAAGGAAGATTGATGAGCACTGTTGAGCCGGCGAAACTGAGGGTTGTGCGTGAGAAAACCCGCAGCAACGGCAGCCTGAACGATCACGTCTACGGCGTGCTCAAGAACGAGATCTTGCTCTGCCGCCTGGAGCCGGGGGCCGAGATCTCTGAGGGGATGCTTGCCCAGCTATACGGATTCAGCAAAGCACCGATCCGGCATGCACTTGGCCGCCTGCGGCAAGAGCAGTTCGTCGTGACTCGCGGTCGCCTGGGGAACAGCGTTGCTCCGATTACGCTGCAGGATGTGCGAGAGGTATTCCAACTGCGCCTTATGCTGGAGGTCGAGGCAACCCGCCTCGCTGCCGGGCGTGTCGATGCACAACACCTCCGCGACCTCGAGGCCCGCGTGCATGCAAGCCATGCATCCGATGGGCATTCGACCAGCGAAACCTATCGCGAGGCCAACCACGCCTTGCACAGCTATATCGTCAGCGCGTCCGGAAACAGTCGACTTGCCGCGATGGTGACTGCGCTGATCGAACAGCACGAGCGGATCATCCACTTCAGCCTGTCGATCCAGAACCGGGACATCGAATTCCATCACGTTCACGACAATCTGGTCGAGGCCCTGATCGTAGGAGACCACTCGGTCGCGGCCGAAATTGTCGAGGCCGCTATTCGAGGAAGTCAGGCCAAGATCATCGAGGCTTTTCTGTCGGACGCCGCGCTTCCAAGCGCTTGAGGCAAAACCACTTCATTCAAATCGATTTGAAGTCTCGGTATGCATGAACATTGTGAACCACTGCCCTGTCGCCGTAGACGCTTCGCTCGGGCGCAATATTCCAGGTCCAGCACGCGTCGGGTTCCGGCAGGGAAATCCCTTCAACGATGTTCTTTTCGAATGTCTCTCCGGTCGACAGTCTCTCTATCCGAATGACATCCGTGATCAGGCAAACGCGCTCTGCGCTGTCGCTGATCCATTGCAGGTGTGTGTCGATCAGGTCGCGCGTAAACGCCGAAAGTCGCGCTGGAGGCATTGCCGGAAAGTGACCCTTGAGGAAATTGCAGGGAATCACGCCAAGCTGCGACAAGAGATTGGCCGAGACGATCAGGTCAAATCGGCGTCCATTCATCGGCGGTGGAGCGCTTTTCGGTAACGCGCTTATGTTCCTGCTGTGGACTGCACGGTAAATCGGGCGTGCGACGCCTGTAACATCCGCAGACAGCAATTCGACGTTATCAAGATCGCGAACCCCGCGCCGGGTGGCGCGGCTGTGAAGGATGTCCAGCAGTACCACCCGCTTGAATTTCTGGCAGAGCGCAGCCATCGGGATGTCCAGCAGGTTGCCGGACCCCACAACCAGAACGGAATCGCGGACGGCGCATGCCTCTGCGCTCTCTTCGATGGTCCGTCGCGATTTAACGAGATGCTCTTTCCAGGCGGGGCCAAGCTCCCGTCCTCGGTCAGCGATGCCAGCCAACTCCCGCACATACCCCATGGGCGCCAGGTGCCAAGGATATGGATTGCGGACGAATTCAAACAAATCGCGTAGCAAGGCCCGCCCTCGTTAGCTTGACATGTCACGTGAAATGTTTAACGTGGATGACATGCTTGGGCAACACGGATCACATCGAACGGCCCTTCCCAAGGTCGGTGAAGCGGTCAGGATTGTGGCCATCGCTTTCACGCTTGGCGTTGGTCTGACGGGTCCAGCTGCCGCCAATCCCGATATCTGGGTGACCGTGAAGCATGTCCTTCGGTTCGATGATGCAGCATTAACTGAAATTTCGATGGACTGGACGTTCGACAAATACACGAGCGACCGCGCCATTTCTCATTTCGACGCCGATGGCGATGGTGCGTTTTCAGACGATGAAGCCAAGAGCCTGAGGGTGGAGGCCTTCGATCCCCTCGCCCAGAACGATTACTTCGTTCAACTGGAGACTGCTGATCAGGCAATCGGAACAAGTGTCGATGGGTTCAGGCCTTGGATCGATGGGGATCTGCTGGTCTTCAGTTTCAATGCTGTCCCGCAAGATCCGGTCGCCTATCGCCAAGGCCCTGTGTCGCTCAGCCTTTATGATCGCACGATCTACTTCGACTTCAGCTTTGCAGAAGAGAACTTTCTGCTGGTTGACGGGCCGTTCGATACAGCATGTCGTTTTCGCATCGAGAGCGGAGACTGGCCGCTCGAGGCACACAAGAAAACCGTGGTGCTTTTGTGCGGCGAGTGAAGATGCCGGACTGCATGCGCCATCGCCTGGCTTTCTCGATGTTTGCGGCCATGATCGTGATTGCTATTCTCGCGACCGTTACGCCTTACGGCCCTGGCCTTGCCCAAAGCACCGACTCACAGGCTCCCGTCGTTCCCCAGATTGAAATCGCCGAGGCCGATGGTGGTCTGTGGCAGCGCTGGTCCGAGTTCATCATCGACTTTCAGCGCGCCGCCAATGCCGAGGTCGCCACACATATGAACGCAATCGAGCGCGGCGATGATCTCGCGGCGTTCTTCCTGGGCCTGGGTATCGCCTTCCTCTACGGGATCATTCACGCGTTCGGGCCCGGCCACGGCAAGTTCATCATCGTTTCGTACTTTCTTGGCCGTGATGTGCGCATCACCAGGGGGGTGATGATGGCCGTTCAGGTTGCCGTCGTGCACGTGATCGCAGCGGTCGTCATCGTTTGGCTGGCGGATGTCGTCCTGCGCGTCGGGTACGGGATGAGCTTGGCAGAAGTCCCAGGCGTCCGGGCGGGCAGTTTCCTGATCATCGCGGCGATCGGCCTTTACATGCTATATCAGGCGATCCGTGCCGCGCTGGGCTATATCGACCCAAGCGAGGTCGGGCATGGCCACAGCCATGGCGGCGCTGGCGGTGCGCAAACCCACTCACATGGCCATTCGCAGGCGACTCCGTTTCCGGCGGAGCACGCAGCGCGGTCCCATTCGGCATCCGATAGTGAAGCCCACAGTCATTCGCATAGCCATGCCCATAGCCATGCGCAAAGTCATTCCCACAGTCACTCGCAAAGTCACTCCCACAACCATTC
>JBCCMP010000306.1:0-6523 GCA_039026295.1 Pseudomonadota bacterium
AGAATTTGGCCGAAGACCCGAACAATCAGGCAATCGGGACGAGCCGGGCGAAATGTCCGATTTGCAGGGACGCGACTGTGACCCGTTGGCGGCCGTTCTGTTCAAAACGCTGCGCCGACATCGATCTGGGCCGCTGGATGACGGGTCACAGTCGCGTCCCTGCAAATCGGACATTTCGCCCGGCTCGTCCCGATTGCCTGATTGTTCGGGTCTTCGGCCAAATTCTATACCTTCTGCAGATCGGCGGCGTCGCGCGCCTCTTAGCCCTAGTCAGATCGGCACCACGAAAAATTACCCGATGAATTTCCGACGGATGGGCTATATCTTCGGCGTTAGCCATCGCAGTGAAGAGCCATGCAGGACATTCAGGCGTGAGTTTGCCGTCAAAATCTGTTCGACGCAACGCCCTGCGCCGCGCCGAAAAACGCCGCGATGTCGCGCTGAGCGAGCCCGTAGAGGCGACGATCAGGTCAATACCTTCTGCACCGGACGTGTCGGTCGGCCGACAAATCATATACAGCATCGTCCAGATCGCCCTCGCGGTCGTCATCGTTCTTGTCGGGTTTACCGTCTACAATCGGATCATCGACACCGCGCCATCGGCCAAGCGGAACCCGCCCCAGCGGATCGCCAGGCTGGTCGATGTCGAAATCGTGAAAGCGGCGACAACCGGCCCAATCATTGAAGCCTGGGGCGAAGTGAGCGCGGCGCAGACGCTGATCGTGCGGCCGGAAATTTCCGGAATGATCGCTTGGGTCCACCCGGAAATCACACCGGGTGGCAGGGTGACGGCCGGGACGGTTGTCGCTCGCTTTGACGACATCGATCTGCAGCTCGCGCTCAGTCAAGCCGAGACAGACATCGCCGAAATCGATGCGCGCATCTTGCTGGAGGAAGGCCAGGCAGAGATCGGCCGACGGGAACTTACCCGTTTGTCCCGCAATCTGACGCAGGAACAGCGGGATCTGGTGCTGCGCAAACCGCAGATGGCGCAATTGCAGGCCCAGCGTGCGGCGGCTGTCGCGCTGCGCGATCAGGCGCTGAATGCCGTTGAACGGGCCGAGGTCATCGCGCCGTTCGATGCGATCGTCCTCTCAGAAACCGTGGCCCCCGGTGCCATGCTGGCCCAGGGCACAGAAGTTGCGACCTTCGTTGCGGCCGACCAGTTTCACGTCACCATGGCGCTGCCGCCATCCGCCCTCAGCTGGATCAGCCTTGATGGCACTCAGACGGTGACCTTGCGCAAAGACGGCGTCTGGCCAGAGGGCGAGACGCGGAGCGGCCGGATTGTTCGCCTGTCCTCACAACTCTCGCAGACCGGCCGCATGGCGGAGGTCATCGTCGAGGTGCCGGACCCGTTGGGCACGCAGCCGGCGTTGCTGCTGGGCAGCTTCGTCAAAGGCACGGTCGAGGCTCCTGCAATCAGCGGAGCAGTCGCGTTGAAACGCGCAAATTTGCGGGATGACGACACCGTCTGGGTGATGACGCCTGATGACAAGCTGGCAATACGGCCGGTCGACGTCGTCTGGCGCGGGGCCGACAAAGTCCTCGTCACGGACGGCTTAGCCCCCGGCGACCGGGTTGTCGAAACACTGCTCTCGACGTTTACGGAAGGCATGTCTTTGCGAACGCGGGCGGAGCCGAACTCATGACCAATGCGCGGCCAGGCCCGGACGAGGAAATTGCTGGCGAGACCACCCGCCCTCAGCGCGGCCCGATTGCCTGGATGGCGCGCAATTCGGTGGCCGCTAACCTGCTGATGCTGGTGCTGCTGATCGGCGGCGTTTTCTCCGCCTTCCAGATCAAACAGGAATACCTGCCGAACATCGAGCCGGACAACGTCGAAATCGCGGTTGAAATGTTTGGCGCGGCCCCGGCCGAGGTCGAACAGGCGATCGTGCTTGTCATAGAAGATGCGCTCAGCGGAGTCGAAGGCATTGCGAAGATCGGCGCAGATGCCGGCGAGGGCATGGCGGGCATCAGGGCAGAGCTTGAAGTCGGCGCCGACCGCCAGGCCGTCTACAATGACATCCGGCAGGCCGTGGACGGCATATCGACCTTCCCGGAGGACGCCGAAGAGCCGGTGGTCAAGCTTAGCGGGCGCAGATTTGGCGTCCTGGAAATACATCTCAGCGGTGACACGACCCCCTTCGCGATTCGCATGGCGGCCGAGCATGTGCGCGCCCATCTGCTGCAGCAGCCGGGTCTGTCCCAGGTCGAAATCGCCGACGAGGCCGAGATCGTCCTGAACATAGATGTATCGGAATCGGCGTTGCTGTCGCACGGCTTGACGCTTCGCCAGATATCGGACGCCGTACGCGGCGGCGCTTTGGAGAGGTCGGGCGGGACCCTGGAAACTGATGGCGGTGACCTTCTGGTCAGGTTGGCTGACAGGCGCGAGTCAGTGGAGGACTTCGCTGCCATTCCGGTCATCAGTTCCGAGGGCGGGGCGATCCTCAGGCTGGGCGATCTCGCGGATCTATCGCTCGGCTTCAAGGACCAGTCCAAGATTTCTCAGTTCGACGGAATGCCCGCGACCGAAGTCGAGGTGTTTCGTGTTGGCGATCAAACGCCGATCACGGTCTCTGACGCGGTCCGCGCGGCCTTGCCTGATGCCATGGCGACGCTGCCGGCCGGTATCGAGGCGCAGATCTTCAATGACCGCTCAGATTACTACCGCGGCCGGATGGATCTGCTGATCAAGAACGGCCTGATCGGGCTGGCTCTGGTTTTGCTTCTGCTCAGCCTGTTCCTGGAAATTCGGCTCGCCTTCTGGGTCGCCCTTGGCATTCCGGTCGCCTTCATGGGGGCGATGCTGGTGCTGCCGACGACGGACAGCACGATCAATCTGGTGTCGATGTTCGCCTTCATTGTCGCGTTGGGCATCGTGGTCGATGACGCCATCGTGGCCGGAGAGAACATCTATGAGTATCGACAACGCGGCTATCAGCGGCTGGAAGCAGCCGTCGAAGGCGCGCGAAACATCGCCGTGCCGCTCACCTTTTCGATCCTGACGAACATCGTCGCCTTTATGCCGATCGCCATTGCACCGACCTGGTTGGGGCAGCTTTGGATGGTCGTTCCGATCGTGGTCAGCCTCGCCTTCATCATGAGCTGGGTCGAAGCGCTCTACATCCTGCCCGCCCATCTCAGCCACAAACCTGCCATCCGGTTCTTCGGACCTGTGGCGTGGGTGATCGCGGCTTTCGGCGCGGTGGAAAGGTATGTTTTCGGACCGGTGCAACGCACGTTTGCGGGCGGGCTCGCTGTATTCATTCAATCCGTTTACGGCCCGCTACTCCAGCTTGCACTCCGTTGGCGATACGTGACCGCCGCAACCATGGTGATCATCCTGATGATCGCCATTGCCTGGGTCAGCAGCGGGCGGATGGGCTTCGGCCTCTTTCCCCCAGTGCCGCGGGATTACTCGAAGGCAGACATAACCATGCCGATCGGCACCCCCTTGGCGGTGACCGAAGCCGCGCGGGACGAGGTTGTCGCCGCGGCGTTGCGGGTCAAAAAGGCAAACGGAGGCGACGATCTGGTGCTGGGGATCCAGTCGCGGATCGACGGCCGGAAGATCGAGATACGCACCCACCTGACAGAGCCCGGCGTAAGGCCGATCTCGACGGTCGAGTTCTCCCAGGCCTGGCGCAAAGAAGTGGGGCAGATCCCATCCGTCAGATCTGCCCGGTTTGAAAGCTCGTGGGGCGGGCGCGGCTCAACCAGCCTGTCTATCAGGCTGTCGCATGCCGACACAAAGGTGCTCGAGGTCGCCGCCGGTGCGTTGGCGGCCGAACTGGCGGAGTTCTCCTCGGTCCGCGATCCCGAGGACGGTTTCACCGTTGGCAAACAGCAGATTGAATTCCGCCTGACCGAAACCGGGCACAGCCTTGGCCTCACCTCGGCAGAGATCGCCCGGCAGGTCCGTGCAGCCTTCCAGGGCATCGAGGCCGTCAAGCAGCAGGACGGGCGCAACGAGGTCACGGTCTTGATTCGCCGGCCAGAGGGAGAGCGCTCTTCCGAAGCGGCGATGGAAAACCTGCTGATGCAGACGCCGGACGGTGGCCTTGCACCGCTCTACGAGGTTGCCACGATCGAGAAGAACCGCGCCGATTCCCGGATAATCCGGGAGGATGGGCGACGTGTCGTGAACGTCACCGCCAATGTCGAGCCGCGGTCAGAGACTAACCAGATTGCCGAAGCTCTTCGGGCAGAAGTGCTTCCAAAACTGATGGGCGACTATCCGGGCCTTGGCTGGTCCATGCAGGGCAACCAGAACGACATGATGGAGGTGATTGATCACCTCAAGTATTTCTCGGGCCCGCTCGCGCTTTTGCTGATCTATGGCCTGCTGGCAATTCCGTTCCGGTCCTATCTGCAACCCCTCGTGATCATGATGGCCATACCCTTTGGATTTGTCGGGGCGGTGATCGGGCACGAGATCATGGGCTACGGTCTTTCGGTTATCTCGATCTTCGGGATCATCGCGCTGTCCGGGGTCGTCATCAACGCGGGCATCGTGATGATCGACTACGCGAACAAGAAACGGCAAGAGGGCGCGAGCGCCCGTGACGCCATCTGGCAGGCGGGCAAACGCCGTTTCAGGCCAATCCTGTTGACGACGGTCACAACCTTTGGCGGGCTTGCACCAATGATCTTCGAGACCTCGCGTCAGGCAAAGTTCATGATCCCGATGGCGATCTCGTTGGGTTACGGGATCGTCTTCGCGACGCTCATCGTGCTGTTCCTGATCCCGGCGCTCTATCTGGTGCTCGAGGATCTCAAGTCGGTTGTCTCGCCGCAGGACGAACCGGAAGACGAGGGCGGCCTTCCGATCCCGGCGGAATAGTACCGGGCACGCCGCCGCGATTTACAAAAGCTCGACCAAAGGCCGCCGTTCCCGTTTGCGCTGAAGCTCGAAATTGCCCAGCGGTGTCCACCCAGCCAGCGTTGTCGCGATAGGATCGCGGCGGAATGCAGCCTTCAGCACTTCGTCGATCTTCTTGCGATGCATCTTCTTCATCGGCGCGAAGTCGATGACGACCTGTCCGCCGAGCCCGCGGAGGCGAAGCTGACGCGGCAAGTCCCGCGCCGCCTCGACATTTGCAGTCATCCCCGCACCGCCGCCGAATTGATCTGCCGTGTTCACGTCAACCGTGACCATTGCAGTCGTGGCCTCGATGGACATCCATCCACCCGACGGCAGATCCGCCCGGGGCGATTTCAGCCGCTCAATCTCATCCCAGACGCCGAAATGTTCGAACGGTGACGTGCCAAGGCTCTGCTCCGTCGCAACGTCCGTGTCATCGGTCAGCCAATCCCGTTCCGCCTGCCAATCCGCCCGGTCATTCAGCAGCGCGGCCGCGCCTTCTGTAGCTTCGAAGTTCGCGGCAAGCGCCCCGTCGTCCTCGATCAGACCCTCGATCGAGGCTACGATCTCAGTTTCCTCGGCATCGGCGCTGTCGCTGCGAAGGATCAAGCCACCGCCGTGCCGGTGCTTTGCAAGAACACGTGAACCGATGTCCTGAACACGCTGGCGCAACTCCGGGTCGCGCAAGCTGCGAGAGACATTCACCCCCGGTCGCCCCGGTGTCAGGATCGCCGTTCGCGATTTCAGCAGATATTCAGTCGTCGCCGGATACGCCTTCCCGGGATCAGGATAGCCGGTTATCTGCACGATCAGACGGTCACCGGTTCTAACCTTGCGGGCTTCGCGGACGTATGCCGTCTGGCCGCCGGGCAGTCGGGCAAAGGCTGCGGGCATGTTTGGCACGGAACGCTCAACAATCGCCGCAAAGATCTGCCCATGCCGCGGCAGAGCGGGGTCCGCATCGATCAGCAAATCATCCAACCGGCCATCGATAATCAGCGCTGCGCGTGACCGGCTATCGCCTGCCATTTCCAGCGCAATCACGCGCCCCTTCATGCAGCTGTCCCCTGATAGCTGACCGGGTATCCCGCTCCGTTAAGCAGGGCCGCTGTTTCCGTCAGGGGCAGGCCGACAACGTTGGTGTAGGACCCGATGATCTCTGGCACAAAGGCGGCGGCGATACCCTGGATCGCGTATCCACCGGCTTTGCCGCGCCATTCGCCGGTGTTCAGATAGGCCGAGATTTCCTCGGCAGACAGGCGCTTTACCTTTACCCGCGTCTCAACGGTGCGCTGACGGTTGAAGCCATCGGCTGAAAGGCAAACCGAGGTCGTCACCCGGTGACGCCGCCCGGACAGAAGGGTCAGGAACCGCTTTGCCTCGGCAGCATCCTCCGGCTTGCCCAGAATTCGGCGCCCCGCGCTCACCACGGTATCAGCCGTCAAAATCAGATTTCCGTCGCCCGAAACAGCAGCGCATTTTTCCCGGGCCATCCTCTCGACATAGCGACGCGGCAACTCGCCCTTCATGGGGGTTTCGTCGATATCTGCAGGGAAAACGGCGTCAGGCACCACCCCGATCTGCGCCAGCAACTCGCGCCGTCGCGGCGATGCAGAGCCGAGGATCAGGCGTGGACGCTCCAGGCTCAAT
>JBCCMP010000307.1:0-6428 GCA_039026295.1 Pseudomonadota bacterium
ACAAAAACGGGCACATCCCCGGCGGAGTGAAACCACCGTCTTTCGCTAAATTATTGAAAAGATTGGTGGGCGACCCTGGAATCGAACCAGGCATGGGTCTCCCCGGCGGAGTTACAGTCCGCTGCCGCACCTTGCAGCACGTCGCCCGCACAAGCCGCAGAGCCGCTTGGCTGGCGCAGGGGATAGTGTGCGCTCGGGCGCTCTGTCAATATTGAATCCATTGGGTCAGAGACCGGCCAACACGGCCGTAACAGGCAAGGCCGATTGCGTTTTGGCTGAAAGACCTTAAGGACGGCGGTTCGACTGAAATGGAGCTTATGCGATGGCGCAGCTGCGCAAACCGTCCTGGGCCATAGATCGGGATCGCGCCAAAAAGGCAGGCCCGCAATCGGTCTGGCTTTTCGGCCTGCATGCGGTACGCGATGCCTTGTTGAACCCTCAACGGCAGAAGTTGCGCCTGATCCTGACGCGGAATGCAGCCGACCGGCTTGGCGATACATTGAACGGGATAGATCTGGAGCCAGAGATCGACGACCCACGCAGGTTCTCTGCGCCGCTTGACCCTGGCTCGGTCCATCAGGGCGCAGCACTGGAGGTTCTTCCGCTGGAATGGGGAGATGTAGCAGATGTCTGTGCACCGGTCGCATCGGCGCCGCCTCGCGTCACCGTCCTGCTCGACCGCGTGACCGATCCACACAATGTCGGTGCGGTGCTGCGCAGTGCCGAAGTTTTTGGCGCTTCGGCCGTGATCGCGCCACGACGACACGCGGCACCGGAAACGGGCGCTCTTGCCAAATCGGCTTCAGGAGCGCTGGAGCGCCAACCCTATCTTCGGGTACAGAACCTGGCGAAAACGCTGCATACCTTGATCGAGCTTGGCTACGCGGTCGTTGGCCTCGACGGGCAAGCGGAAACATCAATTTCGAAGGCATTGAAACCGCACGCGGGCATGCCCATCGCGCTTGTTTTCGGCGCGGAAGGTCCAGGACTGAGAGAAAGAACCAAGTCATTTTGCACAACTCTGGCACGAATCGAATCTCCCAGTGGCTTCGGGTCTTTAAACGTCTCCAATGCAGTCGCGGTGTCTTTGTTCGCTGTTCGAAATAATTGACGAAAATTTTTCTCGTTCTGAATCAATAAGATACGTTTATGATTATCACGAGATTGCGACGAAGGGTTACAGATTGTAAACTATTCACCCATATTAATGATGTGGAGGTGGGAATTGAACGACCCCGCCTTGAACTCACTGTCCCTCGTTCCGACTTGGTGTCCGCCGGTTCCTCTCCCCCCAAATTGAGACCGGCGGACCTTTTTATTTAGGGGCCGCGCTAGTAGATTGGCGAAAAGCCAGGAACAGCGCGATCCATGTCAGCGAAATACAGTCACAAGACCCTGCGCGAGGTGCTGATGCGCGTGCGCACGATTGCAGCTGTTGGTGTATCGTTAAATGACATCCGCCCCTCTTATTTTGTTGGCCGATATCTGGCCCGGAAGAGATACGAGTTCATCCCGGTCAACCCGCGCTACGCGGGACAAAAGGCATTCGGATCAACAGTGGTTGCATCGCTGGCGGAGATCCCAATCTCGTATGATCCAATCCAGATGGTCGATGTGTTTCGCCGCTCGGAAGACGCCGGAGCGGTCGTTGATGAAGCGCTGGATGTTCTGCTTGATAGGGGCCTCGAGACAATCTGGATGCAGATTGGCGTCGTCGACAAGAAGGCCGCCCGCAGAGCTGAACGCAAGGGCGTTCAGGTGATCATGGATGCTTGTCCAAAGATGGAGTATCAACGGTTGTGGGGTGAATTGAGCTGGGGTGGCATCAATTCGGGGCTGATCTCCTCACGCCTGATGCCTCTGCCGGACCAGCACCGTTGATCAATTTTCCAGCCGTTTCTGATTGAACGCGGTCAGATAACTCGACACCAGTTTGAACCACAGACCGGACCCCTGAATCTCGGTCAACCCGCGGTCAAGGGCGCCTATAACTTCCTTCGCAGTCACATCGTCATTCAGCGCGAGCGCGCGGACCGGCATGTCACGCCGCAACCTTGAAAGCTCTTCTATTTTGCCCCGGTAGGCACGGTGCTGAAGGAGCCCTTCAGTCATTGGCAGCGGCGCGGATACCAACTGCACTTTCCCGTCCAACAACAGATCGAAGCAGTCCCTTAGGTCTGGCGACTTCACAACACTCACCGCCTGTCCCAACTGGCCAAGAAAGCCCTTTCCCAAACCGTCCTGTCGGCAGACCACCGCGCCATCGCCGATCTGGCTTTCCTGACCAGTTGCAGACGTCGATGTCGCCAAAGGATCGCCCGATTGCGTCAACAGCGTCTCGGTAACTTGATAGATCGGACGCGACAGAGTGAAATCGCGGCAGATGCTCTGCGACGCGCCGCTACCTTCACATCCATCGCCGATCCAAGGGAACGCCAGATGGAATGCACCGGTTGGCATCAGTACAGAACGATGTGATCCCCAGTCGTCGATTACGGCGACTTCTATAGTGTCTGATGACCCGGCTTCACGCAGTGCTTGCTTGATGATCTCGACCGCCAGCCCGCCGCTTTGCAACGTTTCTCCAACCAATGGATCCAAACCACCGCCCGTCAGTAAACGGAGACGTCTGGGCTGTGCGCTTGGTGAGATGGGTTCCGACGAGAGTGTTACGGACGCCACATTGGTCGAAGGCTCTCGCACTGTATCAGAATCGGTTTCCGGAGCGAGGTTTGCGGCCGCCTGTGTAGACTGACCGGGCGCGTCGGCGGCGCGCAACTGTTTGCGGATCAGTGGCTGTGCCGCGGCCAAGTCTGCGGTCTCTTCAAGCTCGGCCCGTTTATCGCCCAGATCATCTCGCGATGTCGCCGTCAGATTGGACGCCTGCAGCGCAGTTGCTCGGGTTCTGGCCTCGGGGCCGGAACAGGGCAGGTACAGAAGTTGTCCTATCTCGATCCGATCGGGTCTCGAAACGATGTCCTGGTTGGCCTGGAAAATCTCGGTGTAGCGGTCGTGGCCAAGTTGATTAACTGAAATCGACCTCAGTGTGTCTCCGGCGGCGATGCGGTAGAAGGTGTCGCACGCTGCGTGCGCCGTCGGCGGGTTCGCGACCAAGCTGGCAATCAGAACTGCTGCACCGCCGACCACGTGCCGCGATCTGCAAAATTTTTCGCTCATCTACCCAGAACCCCGTTCCGTTCAGGCTGGCCGTTCGCTTCTGCAAATATCCCTCTTCGTCCTAAACGCAGCTTAGAGCACATCTGGGCAAACTGATGACACAATGATGCCAGATCGATTGAAAGGCGGAAGAATTGATCGATTCTCGGCGCGGAATGCACTGCATGGGTGAATGGCAGTGTGGCATCAACGCTTAGGGTAGTTTGCGCCAGGCATGCCGAGCTTCGAAGGAATCAGCCTCAGTCCGATCTATCCTCTAACCCACTGTACAGGCCAGCGTTCGACTGATCTGGGCCAGCGGACGGCCGGACTGTTCCGCCCAATGATTGAATGCCTCTTGCACCTTTGCTTGATCCATTTGCGATGTCGGATCCTTGTCGATCACGCCTTCGCGGATCAGCGCCGTCACCACGTCGCCGCCCAGCATGAAACCATCCTTGCCCATGAACCGCAGGAAGTATTGCCCTGTCGTCCCGCCAAGCCGGCTGCCGCGTTTCTTCATCACCTTGAGCAGGCCTATCTGGTCGGTGCTGGGCCAGTCTGCGAAAAACGATGCTGCGCTGCCGTATTCTGCCGCGAGGTCACGAAGGAAAATCGCGTTCTCACCAACAGAAAGCAGCTTTTTTGCATGACGCACGACACGCGTGTCTTTCAGCAACGCGTCAAGGTCCTCGTCGGACATCATCGACCACCGGGTCGGCTGAAAACCATCGAAAGCCTCTTCAAAGCCAGGCCATTTCGTCTCGATGACTTTCCAGTTGAAACCGGCTTGAAAGACACAGCGCGCCATCGTTGAAAGCCAGCGGTCATCTGGGATCTTCGCGAGCTCTTTAGGGGACTTCATGACTGGCAGAATTGCCTCGAACGCTGCTGCCCCGCCCTTGCGACCGGCTGCGATGTCGAAAAGGTCTTCAAAATCAGTTGGTTTCCGCATCGTTCGCCCCTGTGATGACCCGTCGCATCCCGTCACATACTTGTGAATACTGCGCATTCTGGTGCCGGAACCCGCCCCGACATACGTTCCGCGGCTCAGGAATATGCAAACCGGGCTGACCTGCCGACCGGTTACCCTACGAACAGGAGCGTTTGAATGAAACCCAGTCGACTGACCGCCGTTTTTGCCGTTGCCGGGGCACTTGCCCTGTCTGCACCATTCATTGCTGATTTCAATTCCGGCGCGACAGCCGCGGCCCCGACCGAGGTGCTGCCGTCCTTTGCCCCGTTGGTCAAAGCGACCCAGCCGTCGGTCGTAACCGTCCGTGTGTCGGGCAAACCCGGGCGGGACGTTCAAAGCCAACGCCAGATCGACCCGCAGATGCGTGAATTCATGGAACGGTTCTTTGGCCGTGACCCCTTTGGCGAACTGCCAGGCCAGCGGCGCGGCGAAGCTCCGTCCCGCCCGATGGGTCTGGGTTCCGGCTTCATCATCGATGAAGACGGCCTGATCGTCACCAACAACCACGTCATCGACGGCGGCGACGAGCTGACTGTGGTGCTGCAGAGCGGCGAAGAACTTTCTGCTACTTTGGTCGGCACCGATCCAAAGACTGACCTTGCGGTGTTGCGGGTTGATGCCGGACGCGATCTGCCAACTGTGCGATGGGGAAACTCTGACAGTGTCGAAGTCGGCGATTGGGCAATAGCCATCGGCAATCCTTTTGGCCTGGGCGGCACAGTGACGGCCGGGATTGTTTCGGCCCGGGGGCGTGATATCCGGTCCGGCCCTTATGACGACTACTTGCAAGTCGATGCGCCGATCAACAGGGGCAATTCTGGCGGGCCGCTCTTTGATCAATTGGGCAATGTCATCGGGGTCAACACGGCAATCTTCTCTCCTTCGGGCGGCAATGTCGGCATTGGCTTTGCGATCCCGGCCAATCAGGCACAGAAAATCGTCGCTGACCTGATCGATGACGGCATTGTTGAACGGGGCTGGCTGGGCGTGTCGATCCAGGGCGTAACGCCTGCGATCGCAGAGAGCCTGGATCTGGACGAAGCTGCCGGAGCAATGATCGCCGAAGTCACCAAGGACAGTCCCGCCGAAGACGGTGGTCTGCGCCGCGGCGACATCATCACGACCTTCGGGGAAACCGACATAGGAAGCGTCAGGGATCTGACCCGCGCGGTCGCGGACACAGTTCCGGGGCGCGAGACCGAGGTGACAGTGCTGCGGAAAGGCGAGACCAGGCGCTTGACGATCACAACGGGCCGGTTCCCCACATGAACAAACCGGGGCGGGTTGCTTATGCGAACCGCCCCTCCACCCGCCGACCGGTTCGGTCGACGAAGACATGCAACAAAACGGTAATCACCGCTAAAACGATCAGCGCCGCAAACATAAGGTCGATCTTGGTTCTACTGTTCGCATAGGTCATCAGGTAACCAAGGCCGCGCGCTTCACCGCCGACCCATTCACCAATCACCGCCCCTATCGGTGCGTAGACCGCGGCAAGACGTACGCCGGACGTCAGCGAAGGGATGGCTGATGGAATGCGGATTTGCCACATGATGCGCGTAGGGTTCGCGCCCATTGTATGGGCCAGATCCAGATAGCCGGGCGGCGTATTGCGAAGTCCATCAAAGAACGTCGAAGTCACTGGGAAATAGATGATCAGCAGCGCCATCATTATTTTCGGCTCGATCCCGAACCCAAACCAGATCATAAGGATCGGTGCCAAAGCGAAGACCGGGATCGCCTGCGTGAAGACAAGGATGGGGCGAACATAGAGCCGCGCCCAGTTTGAAAACGCCAGTTGAACAGCGGTGATCGCGCCAAGGGCAATGCCCAGCAGCAGACCAATCAGGATGACCTGCACGGTGCGGAGGCCGTGGTACCCCAGCAGTTCGCGATAGGTCCAAAGCGCCTCTGCGACCATGATGGGTGGCGGCAGTATGAAATGGCGGAACCCGAACAGCCAGATCGCGATTTGCCATAGCAACAGCGCAAGCGCAGTCGCGATCAGAACCGTCCGGACTGCCTGCATCACGCCGCCTTCCGCATGCGCGTCATCATGGCCGTTTGGCACTCGAAGACTTCTGGATCGTCATAGGCCCTGATCGCAGCGGACGACGGCGGTTCGACCTCCTGCAGATTGCCTCGATCAAGGATCTGGATCCTGTGTCCCAGTCGGGCTGCCTCTGCCGGATCGTGCGTAACCAGCAGCACTGTTCGCCCTTGCAGCAACTCAAAAGCGAGTTCCTGCATTTCAGCTCTGGTTCGCGCATCGAGGGCAGAAAACGGCTCGTCCAGC
>JBCCMP010000308.1:0-6390 GCA_039026295.1 Pseudomonadota bacterium
CCTCTTCCACGGTGGTCTCCCGGTCCTGCACGGCCAGTTTGCGGATCGCCTCGACTTCTGCCCCGCCGACTGAATACCAGCCGCGCCAGACGACGACCTGGGACGCCGATATCGCCCGCCAGTGATAGGTGTTCAGGACGTTGCCGGGGTAGACCTGGAACGAAAACATGGGCCAAAGGAACCACGAGGAATACTCGTCCCAGTGGTCCATGCCCGAACGGATGTCATAGGTCATCCGGTCGAGGTTCTGACACTCCGTGGTGTGGCGCAGGCAGTAGCCCTGGGGTTGGATGTCATAGGTCTGCGGCTTGACCACCC
The DNA here is from genome assembly GCA_039026295.1 of Pseudomonadota bacterium. GTDB lineage: Bacteria > Pseudomonadota > Alphaproteobacteria > Rhodobacterales > Rhodobacteraceae > Thermohalobaculum. The sequence goes on from JBCCMP010000308.1 coordinate 319, forward strand.
CGGTTGCGAAGGTCTTGTGGTTCAGCGAGCAGTGGTAGCATTCGGAATAGTTCTCGACCGACACCTTCCAGTTGCAGTTCTCCGGGATTTCGACCCATTCCAGCGGCTTTAGCTCGCGATAGTGCGGGACCCATTCCTCCAGTTCGGCCCGGGCGCCGGGGAACCACGTGTCCATCGGCTCGGCGTCCGGGTCGAGGTTGACGAAGACAAAGCCCAGAAACTCTTCTAACCGCACCTCGGTGAGGCAGACCTTGGACTTGTCCAGTCCCGCGACTGCGGACAGGTTCGGCCCGTTGCGCAGCCCGCCGGTCAACTCGTAGGTCCAGGCATGATAGGGGCAGACGATCACCCGCGTCGTGCCCTGCCCGTGCACCAGCTGATGCGCCCGGTGCTGGCAGACATTGTAGAAAGCGCGCACCGCGCCGTCGCGGCCGCGGATCGCAAAAAGCGCTTCTCCCGCAATCTCGAAACACACGTAATCGCCGGTCTTCGCCACGTCCGAGGCGTGGCAGGCGAACTGCCAGGTGCGGGCCAGCAGACCCTGATTCTCGGCCTCGAAGATGACGGGGTCGGTGTAGTACCGGGCTTCAAGGGAATGGGTGACCATCGGCTGTGTACTCTGGCAGGTGGCGGCTCAGCTGATATCTTCGGCGTAAAGCCCAAGCTGGCGGCGGCGGTCATGGAAGGCTTGCACGCGGGCGACAATTTCCGGGCTGGCAACGGCGATCACAAAGCTCAGCAATGTCTCCAGCAGCGCAATCGTCGCGACCGAAGACGGGAAGAACTGCGGGGTATCCACGGCCACAGTGAATCCGTGATCCGCGACGCGGTTTACCGGTGAGGCCGGCGAGTCAGAGATGGCAACGATTGTCAGACCCTGATCACGGGCGACGTCCACCGCCTCCAGAACCTCGCGCCTGTAGGGCATCATCGTCATGGCCAGCAGGACGTCCTTGGGGCCTGCCCAGGCAAGATCGTCGGCGGCGGTGGTGCCCTGCCCCGGTATGGCCGAGAACTGAATCATGCCGGTGGAGGCCAGATAGGTGAAGTTGCGCGCGTTTGCGTTGTTCACCCCGACGCCCAGCGTATAGACATTGCGGCATTTCCAGATCGTGTCCGCGGCCGCCTTCAGATCCGCCTCGTCGATCCCGGCAAAGGTCTCCTCGATATTCGTCAACGCCCCCTGCACCATGTCGGCGTAAAGCGCCCCCATGCCGCCGGCCTTTCGCCGATCCTGCAGCCATCGGGCCCGGTCCGGGAGCCCGGCCGATCCCTGCCGGATCGCGGCGCGAAAGGGCTCGCGGAAATCATCGTAGCCGTCGAAGCCGACCTGCCGGGCCATGCGGACGAAGGTGTTGGGCTTGACGTTCGCCGCCTCGGCGATTTCCCGCACGGTCGAGACACCCACATCCAGTGGGTTGTCCAGCACATAGCGGGCCGCCTTGCGCGCCTCTGGCGTCAGGGCGTCCCATTCATCGGACAGCCGCCCGAGGATTGACCCGGAATCGTCTGCGCTCTGTGAAACATTTGTATCATCCATGATTGACAACGGTACAAATGTACGCTTCCCCTGTCCAGCGAGATTTGGAGGCAGGCATGAACGAATTTCCAACCCAGGCCCGTGTGGTCATCGTCGGCGGCGGCATCATGGGCTGCGGCCTTGCCTATCATCTGGCCCATGAAGGTTGGAGCGATGTGGTCCTGTTGGAGAAGGCCGAGCTGACCTCTGGGTCAACGTGGCACGCGGCGGGGCAGATCACGCATTCCACGTCCAGCTTCGGCCTCGGCAAGTGCGTCGACTACAATATCGGGCTGTATTCTCAGGGCCTCGCCGCAGAGACGGGGCAAGAGGTGACCTGGCACGGCTGCGGATCGCTGCGCCTCGCCTATTCCGAGGATGAGATGGACTGGCTGCGCCACACCCTGTCGGTCGGCCGATCCCTGGGCTTCAATATCGAGATGATCGACGCCGCGCGCTGCGCCGAACTCCACCCGTTCTACGATCTCGACGGCGTGCTCGGCGCACTTCACACGCCTGACGACGGGCATGTCGATCCCTCGAATGTCACGCAGGCCATGGCCACGGGTGCGCGTGCCCTGGGCGTGCGGATCATCCGCCGTTGCCGGGCCACCAACATCACGCAATCCGGCGACGAATGGTTGGTCGAGACGGAAGAGGGCGCCATCCGCTGTCAGCACGTCGTCAACGCCGGCGGCACCTATGCCCGCCAGATGGGCGAGTGGTCGGGGCTGCAATTGCCCATGACCTCGATGACCCACCACTATCTGGTGACGGACACCGTACCCGAATTCCTCGGGCTCGACGCCGAGCTTCCGGTCGTGCGCGATGACGCGCAGGTCTCGGGCTATATCCGCATGGAACAGAAATCCGGCCTGATCGGCATCTACGAGAAGGCCAACCCCAACACGGTGTGGGAGGAGCATTGCCCGTGGGAGGCGGAGAACGAGCTGTTCGAAGCCGACTATGACCGCATCATGCCCTGGCTTGAGAACGCGCTGGAGCGGATGCCGGTTCTCGCCGAACTTGGCATCAAACGAGAGGTGCACGGCGCGATCTCGCACCCGCCCGATGGCAATCCGCTGATCGGCCCTGCCCCTGGCGTGCGCAACTACTGGTGTTGCTGCGGCACCCAGATCGGCATCGGCTGGGGGCCCGGCCTGACCCGGGAGCTGGCCCGGTGGATGGTGCACGGGGCTGCCGATATCTCGATGCGCGAGTTTGATCCGCGCCGGTTTGGGCCGTATGCAACACCTGACTGGCAAGTGCTGAAGGCCCGCGAGGATTATTGCCTGCGCCACGAGATCCCGTTCCCGCACTTCAACCGGCTGGACGGGCGGCCGATCAAGACCTCGCCGATCTATGAAAAGCTGAAAGCCAAGGGGGCGGTGTTCGAGGAAGTCTATGGCTGGGAACGGCCCCGTTTCTTTGCCAGCGACGGTGTCGCGCAGCACGACCATTATGGCTTCAAACGCACCCCGGTCCACGATGCCATCACCGCAGAATGCGCCGCTGTGCGCAGCGCCGCAGGGATCATGGACATCTCCTCCTTCGCCAAGGTTGAAGTCTTGGGACCGGATGCGGCAACCTTTCTGGACGGGCTGCTGCCAAACCGCCTGCCCCGCGCCGGACGCATCGGGCTGTCGCATCTTCTGAACCGGTGCGGCCGGATCGAGGTCGAGGTTACCGTCTCCCGCCATGCAGAAGACCGGTTCATCCTGAACTGCGCGGCCTTCTTTGAACAGCGGCTGATCGACCACCTGACCAATGCGGCCGACGGTGACGTGACCATCCGCAACGTGTCGGAAGTCAACGGCATGCTCGCCCTGTCCGGCCCCCGGTCGCGGGAAATTCTTGGGGCCTGCACCGGTGCCGATCTGACCAACGGCGCCTTCCCCTGGATGAGCCTGCAGGCGATCATCGTCGCCGGGCATCAGGCCATGGTCTCGCGCATGTCCTATGCGGGCGAGCTTGGTTACGAGATTTTCGCACCGGTTCACGCGATCGAACCCATCTACGACGCGCTTTGGGCCGCTGGGGAGCCCCACGGCCTTGCCGACTACGGCTCCTTTGCCATGAATGCCATGCGGATGGAGAAAGCCTTCAAGGGTGCGGGCGAACTCACCAACGAGGTCACGTTGCCCGAGGCCGACGTGATGCGCTTCGTCAGGATGGACAAGGACTTCGAGGGCAAGGAGGCGACCGAGGCGAGCCTCGGGCAGAACGCCCTGCCCTGGATCTGCGCCTACTTGCAGATTAAGCCGAACGGGATCGAGGACGGCCATGGCGGGGAGGCCGTTCTGGACGGCGGCAAAGTCGTAGGCTCCACCTCCTCCGTCGCCTATGGCCCGAGTGTCGGCAAGATTCTGGCCTTCGCCTACATCAAACCGGACAGCGCAGTGCCGGGGCGAAATCTGGAAGTCGTGATTGCCGGAGAACCCCGGGCGGCGAAAGTTCTGGGCGAACCAGCCTACGATCCCGAAAGTCTTCTGCCGCGTCAAAAAGAGTTGGAAGATGCATAGGCCGGGCTTCAGCACGGCCGTGCCACGGAAGATCGGTGGGCTGGAACCAGTGCTACGCCTGACATGGTCCAGAGGCACGAAGTGAAGATCACCGCCATCACCGTTTGGCAGATGGACCTGCCACTAAGCCATCCCTACAGCCTTTCTGGTGGGCGGCTCAAATATGAAAGTCTGGACAGCACGTTTGTCCGGATCGACACCGACGAGGCGATCTCTGGCTGGGGCGAAAGCTGTCCATGGGGGCACACCTACCTGCCGGCGCATGGCCCCGGCGCGCGGGCTGGCATCGAAACTCTGGCCCCGTTCCTGATCGGCGAGGATCCGCGCAGCCTGGACCATATCAATCGGGTCATGGACATTGCCCTGCCCGGCCATCCGGCGGCGAAGTCGGCCATCGACATTGCGTGTTGGGACATTCTGGGCAAGGCATCGGGCCTTCCTTTGTGGCAACTGCTTGGCGGTGCCACTGCCGACCCGGTGCCTGTGAACTCGTCGATCGGCACAGGTACGCCGGACGAGATGATCGCCAAGATCAACACCGCCAGCCAAAAGGGCTACCGCACCCATTCCGCCAAGATCGGCGGAACCGACGCCGCTGCTGACATTGCCCGGATCGAGGCGATCTCCACCACCCTGCCCCCGGGCCAACAGGTCACATTCGACGTGAACCGCGCATGGAGCCCCGGAATGGCCCTGCGCGTCCTGAACGCCGTTTCCAGCACCGACTGGGTGGAACAGCCGTGCGAGACGATGGATGAATGCGCTTACGTCGCGGCGCGGGTCGGCAATCCGATCCTGCTGGACGAATGCCTGCACGACATTGGCGATCATCTGGCCGCCTGGCGTGCGGATGCCTGCGCCGGAATGAAGGTCAAGCCGGGCCGCGTCGGTGGGCTGACTAAGGCCCGGCAGATCCGCGATTTCGGCCTCTCGGTCGGCTGGCAGATGCATATCGAGGATGTGGGGGGCACGGCCCTCGCCGACACGGCGGCGATCCAGCTGGCATCCTCAACGCTCGACACGCACCGCATGGCATCCTGGCTCTGCTACGATCACTTGGCAATTGATCCTGTCGCAGGTCAGGGCGCGCGCAACATCAACGGCTTCGCTGCACCGCCTTCAGTTCCCGGCCTTGGCGTCACGCCGGATGAAGGCGCCTTGGGCGCGCCGGAGAGTGCTTACCCGTAATCACGCAGATCGTCCGACTGGTGCAGCAAGGTGCCGTCGTATTTCGGCAAATCGTCGTTCATCTCCAGCCACGGCAGCTTGCTTTGATAGTTGACGTGGAAGGTCGGCTCGAACGCTTCCGGCTGCTCCAGCGAGGCTGCGTATAGGTGCATGCCGCCGGGATAGTGATCGGCCTCGAACCCCATGGGGGAACCACAACAGGAACAGAAATGCCGATAAACACCCTTGGAGCTTTCCAGCGTCTTTGGTGTCTGCCCCGTCCAGCGGAAGTTTCGCAGCGGCACCCCCAGCCACGCCACGACCGGTGCGGCACAGTTCCGCCGGCAGTCATCGCAATGGCAATAGCAGGCCCAGGTGACCTCGCCTTCGTAGGCCCACGACGTCTTGCCGCAAAAGCAATGGCCGCGCGTTGTCATGCTTCAGCTCCGTTCATGGCGGCCTAAGCTTGGCGGCTGACAGCCGACAAGGATCGCGAAGAACCGACGCTTGCCCCACCACAAACGCAGGTCGGGCTTCAGCCCGATGTTGCCTTCAAGCTTGGCTGGTCCACAAAAAAATATTCTCCGCGCCAAAGCTGAGCAAGCGACACAACCCAGCCCAAGAACTCTTCGCCAGAAGCGCTGAAGCCGCGCCGCCCCGGTACATCCCAAAGAAAATTTGGTGCCTCGCGGAATAATCCGCGCCATCGGCGTGTTCCAGAAACAGCACCCCAAAACGGGTTGCCGGCGATGGCCAGACGCCGGAGGACCACACGGATCGAAGCTTTGAATCGCAAATTCGCACTGGTCGAGGTCCGATGCGTCGGGAAACTGACTTCGAGTGAGTCGCGCTGCGTCGCACAAC
>JBCCMP010000309.1:0-6382 GCA_039026295.1 Pseudomonadota bacterium
CAGGAAACCTCGCTGGCGGCAATCTGGTTCACGCTGGGCTTCGGTGTGCTGGGCTATCTGTTCCGGCGGCTGGGCGTCTCGGTCCTGCCGTTCGTCATCGCGTTCATTCTGGCGGGCAACCTCGAGGACACGGCGCGGCAGGCCTTCAGCGCGACCGGTGCTGACCCGTGGTTCCTGTTCTCCAGCCCACTGGCGGTGATCTTCGTCATCGGCGCCGTCGCTGTGACGATTATCTTCTCGCGCCGTCAGGTCGGCCAGCAGTCATGAGGTTCGGAGAGCCCAACCCGGACCTGAGCGCCTGCAGAGCCTGGACAACACCTCTGGGATGCGATCCCAGAGAACTGAAGAGGAGCGGCCGTTGACGCGCCCCAACTTTATCCTGATCTCGGCCGACCAGCAGCGCGGCGACTGCCTGGGCGTCGAAGGCCGCGCGATCAAGACACCGCATCTGGACCAGCTTGCGGCCGACGGCACGCGCTTTACCGCGGCGATCACGCCCTGCGTCGTCTGTCAGCCCGCCCGGGCATCGATCCTGACAGGCTTGCTGCCGCGCAGCCACGGCGTCCACGACAACGGCATCGACCTGAACCCGGAGACCGGTGCGAAAGGCTTCGCCGGGGCGATGTCCGCGGCAGGCTATGACACCGGCTTTTTCGGGAAGGCGCATTTTTCCACATTTCACACCTTCGCGCCGACCGGGACGCCGGAATGCCTGCGGTCCTCGGCCGGTTACGGCGCTGACTGGTACGGCCCCTACATGGGCTTCGAGCATGTCGAGCTGATGCTGGTCGGGCACAACTGGTTCCCCCCGGAAAAGCCGCCCGCCGGGCAGCATTACGAGCGGTGGTTCCATGCGGACGGGCGCGGTGATGAGAAGCTGAAAGCCTATTGGGAGAATGCGGGCGACACCAGGGGCGCGGCGCAGACCTGGCATTCGAAATTGCCGCTGGCCTGGCACAACTCGCCCTGGACGGCGGACCGGGCGATCGACTGGATCACGCAGGATCGTGACCGACCGTTCTGCACCTGGGTCAGCTTCCCGGACCCGCACCATCCCTTCGATTGCCCCGAGCCCTGGTCGCGGTTGCACGACCCGGCAGAGGTGGACCTGCCGCGCCACCGCGAGAGAACGTTCGAGGGCCGCCCCTGGTGGCACGAGGCAGTGTTGACGAAAGAGCCCGCCGGGCCGAAAGAGAACGCAGAGACGCGCAAGAACTACTCGCGGATCCCGGAACAGACCGACGAGCAGCTGCGCGAGATCATCGCCAACACCTACGGCCAGATCAGCCTGATCGACCACGAGGTCGGGCGCATCCTGATCGCGCTGGAGCAGGCCGGTCTGGCGGATAACACCTACGTCATCTATTTCTCGGACCACGGCGACTGGTTGGGCGACCACGGGCTGATCCTGAAGGGGCCGATGCACTATGAGGGTCTGTTGCGCGTGCCCCTTCTGGTGCGCGGCCCGGGCGTCAGATCAGGGGCGGTGACGGATCAGCCGGTGTCGACGCTTGATCTGGGGCCGACACTCTTCGATCTGGGCGGGGCCGCTGCCCTGCAGACCCAACACGGATCGAGTCTTAGGCCATTGCTGGAGGGAGACGGCACCCGAAACTTTGCCCTGAACGAATGGGAACTGCTGCCGACGCGGGCAGGTGTCGCGCTGTCGCTGCGGACCGTGCGCACGCGGACCCACAAGATGACCGTGGATTTGCAGAGCGGTGCCGGAGAGCTTTACGATCTGGTTGCCGACCCGGACGAGATGTCGAACCTCTATGACGCTCCGAATGCGGCACCAGTCAGGGCCGAACTGACCGCGATAATCGAGACACGTCCGGACGATGCCCTGCCCGATCAGGTTCAGGTCGGGATGGCCTGATGGCTTGAAGATGCCCCGCCAAGCGGGGTGACTGGCGGCTGGGCTGCGCTATCTCTGCCTGGCGCACTATTCGAGGTCACGCCCCCAATGCAGGTTGTCTGGTTCAAACGCGATTTGCGGGTGCAGGATCATCGGGCGCTGGCGGCCGCGGCCGCGTGCGGTGATGTCCTGCCGCTTTACATCGCCGAGCCAGCCCTATGGCGTGAGGCGGACATGTCCGCCCGCCACTGGGCGTTCATCGCAGAGACAATTGCGGAACTGCGCGAGGACCTGGCTGCACTTGGACAGCCGCTGATCGTTCGGGTCGGCGAAGCCGTTGATGTGCTGAGGGATCTACACCGCGACGGCCTTCTGACGGCGCTGTGGTCGCACGAGGAAACCGGGAAGGACTGGACCTTTCAGCGCGACAAGAAGGTTCTTTCGTGGTGCCGGTCCGAAGGTGTGCCCTGGACCGAGATCCAGAACCACGGGGTGCAGCGGCGGCTGAAATCGCGCAACGGCTGGGCGTCAGGCTGGGACCGGCTTATGGCGGAACCAGTGACCGAGCCGCCTGCGCTGAAGCCGCTCGGCCTCGATCCGGGCGCAATGCCGTCGGCGTCGGATCTGGGCCTGTTCCCGGATGTGTGCCCGGGACGCCAGCCCGGCGGCCGCAAGGCAGGGCTGGAGCGGCTGCAGAGTTTTCTGACCGTGCGGGGAGAGACCTATCGCAGCGCCATGTCCTCCCCGCTGGAGGGGGCAGAGGCATGTTCGCGCCTGTCGCCATACCTGGCCTGGGGCGCGCTTTCGATGCGGGAGATATCGCAGGCAAACCAGACGCGGCGGCGCAACCTGCCGAAAGAAGGTGCCACGCTGTGGCGTGGTTCGCTCAGCTCTTTCAGCGGGCGGCTGCACTGGCATTGCCACTTCATGCAAAAGCTCGAGGACGAGCCGGGGGTCGAGTACCGCAACTTCCACAGCGCCTATGACGGCATCCGGCCCTCTGCGCCTGATCAGGATCGCCTGCACGCCTGGGCGACGGGTCAGACCGGTCTGCCGTTTCTGGATGCCTGCATGCGGTCGGTGCGTGCGACCGGGTGGCTGAACTTCCGCATGCGCGCAATGGTGATGGCGACGGCGAGCTGTCACCTGTGGCTGGACTGGCGCGCACCCGGTCTGGAACTGGCGCGGCTGTTCACCGATTACGAGCCCGGTCTCCACTGGAGCCAGGTGCAGATGCAGTCGGGCACGACGGGCATCAACACGGTCCGGATCTACAATCCGGTGAAGCAGGGCCATGATCAGGACCCGACCGGTGCATTCACCCGCGCCTGGCTGCCGGAGCTGGCCGCGATCGCCGACAAGCACCTGCAGGAGCCCTGGAACGCGGATAATGCTGCCGATGTGCTGGGCAAGGCTTACCCGGAGCGCGTGGTCGACCATGTGGCTGCGGCCAAGGCGGCCCGCGACCAGATCTGGGCGGTGCGCCGGGGGTCCGAGTTCCGATCGGAAGCCGCCGCCGTGCAGGCGCGCCACGGCAGCCGGAAAAGCGGCATTCCGAACCGGGGACAGCGGGGGACCAAGCGCGGAGCAAAGCGCGGCCAAAAGGCGGCGACGCAGACGGAACCGCCGCAATTGGATCTGCCGCTTGGCGGTGACCGGTGAAGATGCGCAAAAAGGCCGACCTGCCGGTCAAGACCTGCGCCACCTGCGGCCGTCCGTTCACCTGGCGCAAGAAGTGGGCAAAGGTCTGGGACGAGGTGCGGTATTGTTCGGACCGCTGCCGCCGCGACAAGGCGAAGGCGTCTTAGCCGCGCTTGCCTGATCGGGGTCAGAGCGTGGAGTACCGGCCGGTGATATCCACGGTCGGCGCCCCCGACATGCATGCCCCGGCGACCGCGATCCCGGTATCCGCAAGGGCGTGACGCGCGCGGCCGCCGCCCCGCGACTTGATCAGGCTGATGGCGTGCCCCGCATCGGCAACGGCGGTGTAATAGGCCTGCTGCGTGGAGAACGGGGTGTTGGAATCCTGCGGGTCGCCGACGACGAAGATTCGCCGTTCAGTGTCGGTCGGGATGCTGCCGATGTGCCTGATCGGGTCGAAAAAGCTGGTGAAGCCGGTTATGTCCTGCCCACCCCAGCCGCGGATGCGGGACCGGTCGCGGACCGAGACGACGCCCGAGGCGATGGCGGCGCAGTCGACATCGTCGCGCAGGGTCAGCAGCGAGGCGACGACGTGACCCCCGCCCGACTGGCCTGACAGCGTCAGCGATGTCAGCCCGTGGCGCGCCTTGATCGCGTCGAGTGCCGCGGAAATGATCTGACTTTCCCGGGCCAGCCGCCGCCGCTTGTGCTCGCCCGTTGAACCGAACACCCCGGGGCGGGAGAAGAAGATGAACGGCTGGCCGGTCGCCGATGCCGCCCCATCGGCGCGCGACTGCCGCGAGGCCGGGGTGGCGCGGCTGGAATATCCATCCGGCACTCGGGCGCGGCCGTCCAGCCATTGGATCATCCAGTCGCCGTGAAAGAAGATCTGCGCCGTTTCGGTGTCATCGGAAAATCCGCTGTGAAAATAGCGCTGGCATTCCCCGCGACCATCGACGGTGACCCAGACCGCGGTATCACCGAAGGCCGCGCAGTCCTGCTGGGTCAGAATGCTGCCCGACAGGACACCGCCGGAGGAGAAGGTGTCCGCGCCTTTCGGGTCGACGCAGGCGGTCAGGGCGAGAGCTGCCAGCAGACTGAAAACAAAGCGCATGATGTACGACCTCCAAGCAAATGTCTTGAGGCGACCACACCACAGTGCTGTGCCGCCGTTCAAGCAGTAAGTGTCTCCAGGGCTGGGTTTAGGTATCAGGCTTCTGCCGTCCCATGGCTTTTGCCGGACCCCAGGCTAGACTGGCGTGAAACAGGGGAACGTTATGCGCAGGATTGCCATGCTGGCCGGGGACGGTATCGGACCTGAAATCGCCGCGGCGACGCGGCGCGTGCTGGACGCCGTGTCGGACCGCCACGATCTGGGCCTTTGCTTTCAGGATGTCGCAGTCGGGTTCGCGGCGCTGGAGGCGTCCGGCTCGACCTTTCCGGATGCGGCCATGGCCGAGATCGAGGCCTGTGACGGGATCGTGCTGGCACCTGTGTCCCACAACGACTATCCGCCGCGCGATCAGGGCGGCCTGAACCCCTCTGGCGAGCTGCGCAAAAGGCTGGACCTTTATGCCAACATCCGCCCGGCGCGCAGCCGGGCCGGGATCGCCCCGAAGGCAGGCATCCCGCTCGATCTGGTGGTCGTCCGGGAAAACACAGAGGGCTTCTATGCCGACCGCAACCTCTATCTGGGCCCCGGCGAGGTCATGGTGACAGAGGATGTCGCGCTGGCGACCCGCCGGATCACGCGAAAAGCCTCGATGCGGATCGCCGAGGAGGCATTCCGCATCGCCCGTGCGCAAGGAAAGGGCGTGACTGCGGTGCACAAGGCCAACGTGATGCGCACGACCTGCGGCCTGTTTCTGGACTGTTGCCGCACCGTCGCCGCCGACAACCCCGGGGTTCCCTATGACGAGCAACTGGTCGATGCCATGTGCGCCCTCTTGGTCCGTGCGCCTGACCGGTTCGACGTGATCGTCACGACGAACATGTTCGGGGACATCCTGTCGGATCTGGCGTCAGAGCTTTCTGGCAGTCTGGGACTTGCCGCGTCGATCAATGCCGGCGAGAGCCGGGCGATGGCGCAGGCCCAGCACGGCTCGGCCCCCGATATTGCGGGGCAGGGCATCGCGAACCCTGCCTCGCTGATCGGATCGGCGGCAATGCTGCTGGACTGGATGGGCCGGCGCGAGGGTGATGCGGCGTTGGGCGCGGCCGCCAGAGCGATTGACGACGCCATGGAGGCCGTGCTGTCCGTGCCCGCGCAGCGTACCCCGGATCTGGGCGGGGAGAGCGGCACGGCGGCCTTCACGGATGCGGTGATCGCAAGACTGCAGACAGACTGAGGCTGCACGGCTGCATAGCCGCACGGCACCGATTCCAGCTTTGAAATTCTGCCATGTGCGGAGAGTATCCAACCGCCGATCGCCCCTGATCTTCTTTGGTCAGCCGGGGCGGTTGTGGTGATCATAAATGGAAATGCTGCTAAAATGACACGATCTCTCTTCCTCATCCTTGCCGGGCTGCTTCTCACCTGCATGTCGGCATCATGGCCCGCTGCACCGGCGTTCGCCGACGACAAGCCGCGCATCGGGCTGGTGCTGGGCGGCGGCGGCGCGGCGGGGGTTGCCCATGTCGGCGTGATCCGCGAGCTCGAACGGCTGGGCATCCGCCCCGACGTCGTCACCGGCACCAGCATGGGGGCGATCATCGGCGGGCTTTATGCGGCGGGCTACACCCCCGACGATCTGGAGCGTGTCGCATTGGAGATCGAATGGGGCAGCATTCTGAACGATTCCTCGGACCGGAGGCTGGAGCATCCGCTGCGCCGCGACAGCCGGGCCGAGCCCCTGAGTGTGCAGGCCGACCTGCCCATCGGCA
>JBCCMP010000310.1:0-6354 GCA_039026295.1 Pseudomonadota bacterium
CAACAGACGCGGCCGAGGTCACAAGAAAGACCGATCCCCTGCGCGTCGTCGGCGGGCAATTGGTCGGCGACGGGAACGCCCGGCTGATCCTGCTGGGGCATGGGGATGACCTTCTCGACCGGCTGCGCAGGCCGTTGCCGACCCGCCGGAAAGTAAGCCGCCCCCAGAAGCCGCGGGAGATCTGGGCCTGGCACAGAGCCATCGACGCAGACGATCTGGCGGCCGATCTCGGCGGGATCGGAGAGGGACAGACCTTGCAAACGCTTCAGCAACTGGCCGCTGGCCTGACCGATAAAGCCCACTGGACAACACCGGAACCGAGCGAGGCCGCAGAATGACCGCGCCCCGCTACTTCGCGATCATCGGGACGATGCGCACCGGGTCTAATCTGCTGGAGCAGACCCTGGACGCCCTGGACGGCACGGTCTGTTACGGCGAGGCGTTCAATCCCTTTTTCGTCGGCGGCCCGAACCGCGAGGATATCCACGGCTGGACAAGGGACGCGCGGGATGCGGACCCGATGGGTTTTCTCAGGGCTTTGATCGACGGCGCGGAGGGCAAGCTGCCCGGCTTTCGAATTTTTGACGGGCACGACCGCCGGATTCTGGCCCACGTGCTGGGCGACCCGGACTGCGCGCGGATTATCCTGCGGCGCGATCTGCTGGATGCCTGGGTCTCGCTGCAGATCGCGCGGGCAACCGGCCAGTGGATGCTGCGCGATCCGCGGCGTGGGGCGTCGATGAAGATCCCCTTCGATGCCGAAGAGTTCGAGGCCTATCAAGAAGAGATGGCCGCCCACTACGGGTGGATCGACACGCACATGCACCGGACCGGCTGCACGGCCCTGCAGCTGACCTACAACGATCTGGCTGATGCGGCCACGTTCCGGCGTGCTGCCGACTGGGTTGGCTGCACCGGAGCACTGCCCGAAGAAGCGCCAACGGTGCGCCAGAACCCCGTTGCCATGCGCGACAAGGTCGAAAACTATGAAGAGATGTGCGCCCATCTGGACATGGTGCCCGAGCCGAAGATCGATCGGCCGCTGGTCCGGGCCGGGGAGGCCGTCCTTGCGCCAAATCTTCCTGTTGGCGTGCTGCCGATAGACGGTCCTGCTCTGCTCCCGGTGCTGGCAATCGTCCACCGCGTAGAGGTCGGCGCCCATGGGGGCGAGAAACTGGGCCGCGGGCAGCTTGCAGAGCAGGTCTCGCAGGGCGAGTTCATGCAGACAGGCCTCACTGCCGGGGCCTTGAAGGCGCAACTCGAGGGCCGCCTTGCGGTCGCCGTCATCTCTCACCCGCTGGTGCGCGTGTTCGGGCTTTTCGTGGCAGAGATGACCGGCCCCGGCTGGCGGCATGTGCCCGTGCGCCGCGCGCTGGCGAAGGAGTTTGGCACGCTTCCCCCGGCACGGCGCTTTCTGGGCGATCAGGAGGGTCTGGACCCGGACCTTATGAAACCGGTGTTCCTGCGGTTTCTCGACCATGTCGAGGCGTGTCTGGAGGAGCGCGGTCCCCTCGGTATCCGCCCCGGGCTGGCCAGTCAGTCGCAGGTGCTGGACGCGTGGCGGGCGCATGCCCCGGATCTGGCGGTCTACCGGCTGGAGGCGCTGGCGGATCTGGCCGCAGCGGTCACCGCGCGGGTGGGTGACGCGCAGCTGCCTCCGGGTCAGATACGCGCGGCCATGCAGATGGCGCCGGGCATTCCGGACTACATCGGGTCAGATGCCGAGATCACAGCGCGCGTGGCCAAGATCTATCCGCAGGACTACGCCGCTTTTGGCTATCGGGTCTGACGCGGATCTCAGAAAAACCGCTCGTGCACGCGAATGATGTCGCCGGGGCGGATCACCGTGTCGGCGGGCATGACCTTGGCCGGTCCAGAGCCGCCGCGGGAGACCTCGATCTCGTCCTCGTCGGCGCGATAGGTGAAACCGCCCGCCATGGCCGCGGCGGTCAGCACCGTCATGCCGGTCTTGTAGGGATAGCTGCCGGGGGCGTTGACCTCGCCCAGCACGTAGACCGGCCGGTAGGTCAGAACCTCGATGCTGACCTTGGGGTTCGTCAGATATCCATCGCGCAGCATTGCGGCGATCCGCGCTTCGAGATCGCGCGGGCCGGTGACGTTGCCATCGACAGGACCGATCAGCGGCATCGAGAAGACACCCTTGCCGTCCAGTTCGAACTCACCGGACAGATCTTCTTCGCCAAAGACGACGATGCGCACCTTGTCGCCGGGGCCAAGTCCCGTGCTTTCCGCGGCGGCGGCGGTTACTGCGCCGACAAGGATCAGGATTGCGAGCAGGGCGGTTTTCGTCATCTCTCGTCTCCTCAATAAGCGTAGGCGGCCTCGATCAGGACACGGTGCGCCTGGTAATCGCGGCCCGCGACGTTCGAGCTGCGCAGCCCGAATTCATAGCGCGGCGACAGCGTGAGCGTGCGCAGGACGGCCCAGTCAGCACCGAGGCCAAGGTTGAAGACCTGCTCCGACTGGTTCGCGCCATCAGAATCGCTGTGCGTGAAGCCGCCCGTGGCCTGAAGGGTCAAAAGGCGCGTCGCCTCGAATGCTGCGCCCAGGGCAAGTTCGGTGTCGGTGACCTGTGCCGTGCCGGGCAATGTCGACTGGCGGGTCCCGCGCGTCAGTCCAAGATCGACGGTCAGGCGCGGCGTCGGGGTCCATGTCAGTGCGGCATCCGCGATCACATCCGTTGTGTCCCGAAAAGCCGGGTCCTGGAATTGCGTGTGTTTCAGTCCGGCCGATACCGTCCCTTCCAGAAGGCGGGTGAGCCGCAGGCGCACGCCGCCCGAGGCGGATACGGCGAACGAGTCCCGGTTGGCACCCCCGTCATCCACGCGGTCCAGATAGTCGGTTGCCAGAAAGCCACTCTGCAGGAAAATCTCGTAGCCCGGCGAGAACCTGAAGCCGACACGCAATTCGCCCTCGATCTCGTCGCGGTCCCGGTCGTCCTGGTTCGAGGTGCCGCCGCCGGTCAGGCCGACATCGTCATAGTCGACCCGGCGGGCGGTCAGGGATGGCCGAATGCGAAGCGGACTGAGGCGAAACTCTCCGCCCAGGGTCCCTGAAAACCGGGAAAACGTGACCGGTTCCGCGGCGAGGCCCGGCACATCGTCGCTGCCGCGTGCCTCGTGCCCGCGTTCGTAGATAAGCTCGGCCGACAGCGAGATGCGGCGCGTGATGTCGGCCTGCCCGGCAAGGCCGAGTTGTCCGTCCAGATACTGATCGGCGCTGCTCTGCGTGAAGAGGCCGAGTTCCGCGTCCGCCTCCAGCCGGACAGCGTGGCGGTTCCAGTCGGAGGAAATCACGACAGAGGGCGCAACCCGGGTCCAGCCGCTGGTGGTCAAGTTCGACTGGCCGAGGAAGAGATTGCTGTCATAGCCGACCGATGTTTTCACGGCCGGGGCCACGCGGAACGCGCCGACACGCATGCCCGGCTCTCTTGCATCCCGGTCGCGGCGTTCGTCAGCCAAGGTCGCGGTGTTGCCTGCCACGATCAGCAACCAGAAAATGAGCGGCTGGATGGCGCGCCCGGAAATGGCGCGCAGAAGAATGAAAAGGGCGGCAATCGGCTTCATGCGGTATGCATTCATCGGCCGGGTGGCTCAGTTCGGGCTTGGATTGTTCTGGGCAGCGCCCGGCTGCGTCACAAAGGTAACGGGGGCAGTCGCGGCAGGTGCGCCGGTTGCGATATCGGCGGTTTCGATCGCATCTTCGCCCGGCTCACCAAAGCTTTCTGCTCTATCGGTCTCAACATCTGTGGCGGCAGCGACCGCAGCGGCGAACTCGCCGCGCCGGTCATCCGGCAACCCGGACAGGATTTCCGCGGCCTCTGCCCGGACACTTTCGGAATCGAGCCCGGCATCCTCGATCCCGTTGATCAAGGCGCTGGCGATGGCTGTTCCTGCGCATTCTGTGATCCGCGGCGTCGCCGACAAAAGGCGTTCCGCGATGATGTCCGCCTCGAAGGGCGCTGCCTCTGCCGCGGCGCGGGCAAAGCGCAGGAATTCCGAGCACGTCGTTCCCGGCGCGATGGCGACCAGCACCGCGACCGGGGATGCAACGCCCAGCGCCGCCGCATCCGCCATCAGTGTTGCGGCGAGGCGGGGTGTCCTGCGCACCAGCCCGGCGATGTCGGTGGCAGTCTCTGCCGTTTGCAGCGCCGACCCGACCCCGGGCGGCAGCAACAGATCGGTTGCGGCCTGTCCGGGGGTTGTTTGCAGCAGAGCGATTAGCGCGAGGGCTGGAAGAACGGAACGCGTCATCTCAGCAGCCACCTGACCCGTTCGTCCACGCCGAAGACCTGATGACAGTCCAGACTGTCCCAGACGGCGGCCAGATCCTGCAGGTCCTGGGTTGCCCACTGGTCGTTGATCAGATCTTCCATCCGGCTGATCAGGATCTTGCAGAACCGCGCCACGGATTGGGCTGCGTTCTCGGCCTCGGCCTGGGTGATTTGCGGCTCTGCGGCTGTTCCGGGCGCGCCGCTGGCGAAGACGCACAACAGGACCGCCGCGGTCAGTCGTGTCGGAAAAGGGATGCGCATCGGCAATGCTCCGGCTTTAAATCATCCTGAGTTCGGCGCAGCGGTCAGCGGCTGAATTCCGCTGTCCAGACGCTGTGCCCGTGCGATACGCCACAGCGCGGCCAGACGGCGGTCGTCCCGCAGCAGCGCATGGAAAAGATCGGGGTCGGCCTGACGGGCGTATCTGAGGTCACCGACCGTCCGGGCGCGCAGGTCCCGGTCCAGTCGGGGCCAGAGCTGCTGCGCCAGCAGTACCCGGCGCAGGGCAAGGTTGCGCGACGCCGGCGTCCATTTCCAGCTGGTGCGCAGCGCTTCTGTTGACTTCCGGGGTTGGCCGGACAGCAGTTCGGACCAGGCGAGCGCTGTCCACGCATACCCATTGGCCGGGCTTTCACGCAGCGCTATCAATGCCATGTCGCGTGCCTGCCGGGCTGCATCCTGATCGGGCAGCGGCGTTGTGCGTGCGGCATCGATTTTGGCCCAGGCCGCGTTCAGTGCCGAATGCTTGCGGCTGGCCGCTCCCTTGTCTTTCAGGACTGTCAGGATCGGCTGATCACTGTCGATCAGCGTCCAATCGTGGCCTGCGAGAAGGCCGGTCAGGCCTATGGCCACGACAAAGATCTGTGTCGCGCCCAGCGCCCGGCGATAGAGGGACGTACTGTTCCGGCGTGGTGAAGAGATCCTGTTAACCATGATGAACAGGAGATAACCGGTGGAGGGTTATCAATAGGTTAAGTCCCGGCAGATGCCGTTAACCACTCGGGCCATGGCAGATCCTTACACCCGGTTGCACGGCCCCAGGCGCTGCCGATCCGTGGCGGGCAGGGGCAGGCCGCACAGACCCCGCATCGCGGCGATGCCCGGCGCGCCTTCGCCCATCAGAATGTGCTTGCCGGCGCGCAGCATGCCGTAACCCCAGCAGACCGGAAGTGCCAAGGGCCGATAGCGGCGCATGAAGCGCAGCCTGTTGCGATAGTTGAAGTAGTTCGACAGGGCCGACGGTGCCTTGCGGGTCGAGCCGGACCCGATCGCGCTGCCCCCGACATGGCGAACCACTGCGCCGGAGCAGGTCTGCAGGCTCAGCCCGCCGCGATGCTGCGCCCAGTCGACCTCTTCGTAGTAAAGAAAATATCGCTCCGGCATCAGACCTGCCTGATCTAGAAACGCCCGGGTGACCGCGAAATTGGCGCCGGATACGAAGTCGAGGCCGTCGTCGGCCGGTTTCGCCGCCGGGGCGGGTTTGCCCTGGTTCACGTTGTGGCAGACGCCCGTCCACCAGTTGACGCGCCCGCCGTCCGACTGGATCAAACCTGCCGGATCGGCATAGACGGTGCGCCCGCCGATCAGCCCTGTTTTGGGGCCTGCCGCGGCCAGATAGGCGGCGGCGGCATCTTCGCCGGCCACGCAATCGGGGTTCAGTATCCAGAAAAGATCCAGATCCGGGACTTCCCGCAGAAGGCGCAGACCGGCATTCACGCCGGCGGCAAATCCCCGATTTTCCGCTGAACGAACAAGGGTCAAACCTGTGGAGAGCGTGGCTGTATCTCCATGCTTTCGCTCGACCGCGCTGTCCCCGGCGGCATCCCGCACGGTCTGCACCGTGCGGTCGGCCGAGCCGTTGTCGCAAAGGGTGATGAAAAGCTCGACGCCGCGTTGCCCCAGAACGCTGCGTACGCAGTCGGCGATCACATCGGCGGCGTTGTAGGTGACGATCACAACGCCAATTCTGGGCAAAGCCGAAGTCGATCTCACGCGCTGGCCTCTGCGAAACGGGGTGAGCGCCAAAGGACTTAAACATGGTGAACGCTTCGTTAACGCTC
>JBCCMP010000311.1:0-6248 GCA_039026295.1 Pseudomonadota bacterium
ATGGTCTCGCCGCATATCGCAGGCGGCACCCATTCGGCGGTGGCGACGATGGCCGAATACGCGGCGACGCAACTGATCGATATCTGCGCAGGCAAGGCCCCGGCCCGTCCGGTGAACCCCGAGGTTCTGCCGAAGTTCGAACGGCGCAGAACTGAGATTCTGGGCGTCTGATCACGATCATCCCGGACGCGGGGACCGCGACAACACTCCTCACATTCCCGGCTTGATCCCGCGCCTGCACCCGGCCACCCTTGCAGAAAAGGGGGGATCATGGACGCCACCTACGACTACATCATCTGCGGCGCGGGCTCGGCAGGCTGTGTTCTGGCCAACAGGCTGTCAGAGGACCCGGCGAACCGGGTCCTGCTGCTGGAGCAGGGCGGCAATGACAGGGCGTTCTGGTCAAGGATGCCGATCGGCTATTACAGATCGGTCTATGACACCACCATGTCACGGACCTTCGTGACAGAGCCGTCCGAGGGGTCTGCAGGGCGCTCGATCAACTGGCCGCGGGGCAAGATGCTGGGCGGGTCATCGTCGATCAACGGGCTCATTTTCATCCGCGGACAGCATCAGGACTTCGACGATTGGGAGGCGATGGGCGCCACCGGCTGGGCTTTCCGCGATTGCCTGCCGCATTTCCGGCGGCTCGAGGGGTATGAGGGAGGCGAAAGCCAGTACCGGGGCGGACTTGGACCCCTGAAGGTGACCGATCTCAACTCGGAATCCGAGGCGAACGATGCCTGGCTTCAGGCAGCCCAGGACTGGGGCCTGCCGGAAAACCTCGATTTCAATGCGGAGACGACCCATGGTGCCGGGCGCTATCAGCTCAGCATCGATGGTCGCTGGCGGTCCTCTGCGTCCCGGGCGTTTCTGAAGCCAGCGCGCAAAAGGCCCAACCTTATGGTCGAGACCGAGGCATTGGTCGACAAGGTGCTGTTCGAAGGCACACGCGCAAGCGCGGTGCGCTGGGTCGGGCCCCAGGGGGCCGTGGTATCTTCCGCCGGCAGGATCATCCTGTCGGCCGGATCACTGCAATCACCGCAGATCCTGCAACTCTCCGGGGTCGGACCCGCCGAGCTTCTGCGTTCGCTGGACATCCCGGTCGTGCGCGATGCGCCAGAGGTCGGCGCAAACCTGCAGGACCACTATCAGATGCGGCTGATCCAACGCCTGAACCGGCCGATCTCGCTGAACACTCAGGTGCGCAATCCGGTCGCCCTGGCCAGGATGGCCTGGGACTGGGCCGTTCATGCCCGCGGGCCGCTGACCGTCGGCGCCGGGCAGATCGGCGCGGCGCTGGCCACCAGCCATTCACCCGACGGCCGTCCCGATGTCCAGATCATGGCCATGCCCCTGTCGATCGACGCACCGGACAAGCCGCTGCACAAATACGCGGGGTTCACCTCGCTTCTCTGGCAGTGCCATCCGAAAAGCCGCGGCACGCTTCAGATCACCTCGACAGATGCGCGCAAACAGGCGCGGATCCAGCCGAACTACCTCAGCGACCCGCACGACCAGAAGGTGATGGTCGAAGGTTTGCAGGCATTGCGCGAGATAAACGCGCAGCCTGCCTTCAAGGCGTTGTGGGAGGAAGAGGTGTTTCCGGGCACTTCGGTCGAAACGGAAGACGAAATCCTGACCTGCATCCGCGAGAACGCATCGACCGTCTATCACCCCGTCGGCACCTGCCGGATGGGCACAGATGACGATGCGGTGGTCAATCCCGATCTGGCCGTGAACGGGATAGATGGCCTTTATGTCTGCGATGCCTCGGTTATGCCGCAGATCACATCGGCCAACACGAATGCGGCCAGTCTGATGATCGGCGAAAAGGGCGCAGCCCACATCCTGGCGGCGGGGTGAGCGCCTAGTTGGGCATCAGGCCGCCGTCGATGTGGATCGCCTGACCGGTGACATTGCGCGCCGCGTCAGATGTCAGATAGGCGACCATCTCGCCGACTTCCTCGATTGTGTTGCTGCGCCGGGTCGGGACGGTCTGCAGGGTCCGCTCGCGGATCTCGGCAACTGGTACGCCCTGCGCTTCGGCATCGCGTTCCACCAGATTGCGGTAGATCTCGGTTTCCGTGATGCCGGGGCAGATGGCATTCACGGTGATCCCGTGCGGCCCCAGCCGGTGGGCGGCCATTTTCGTCATGGTGACGACCGCCCCTTTGGATGCCGCATAGATTGCATTCGATGCGTTGTGATAACCGCGCGCCGCGACAGAGGCATTGTTGACGATCGCCCCGCCTGTCTCCAGCATCGCCCGGGCGGCGGCCTGCTGGCAGAAAAAGACACCCTTCGCATTGACGTCCATGATGCGATCCCAGTCAGCTTCTGTCAGATCCATCAGATCCGCGCGGCGCGTCACGCCCGCATTATTGACCATGACATCCAGCCGTCCGTGATCGGCGATTGCAGCGGCAATTCCGGCGTCGATGTGACCCAGATCGGTGACATCCACCACAACGCTTTCAAAATGGCCGCCACTCGCGGAGATATCGGCCGAGGCTTTGGCCAGCGCATCGTCGTCCACGTCCCACCCGATGACAAGATCGCCGCGCCGCGCAAGCACCCTAGCAATCCCAAGACCGATCCCCTTGGCGGCGCCTGTCACGATTGAGACTTTTGCGCTCATCTATCCCCGCTGTTCAGGTGTCGATCATCGGCCGATCTGGGTGACTGCGCCCGCACAAAACAGGCTAGCCGGAACGCCTCGTGCTGTCCAATCTCTGGCCGCGAACCCTGCGCCCGACGCATGATCCGGTAAACATCAGCCTGTTCCTGAGGTGCGTCGCCGACGCGCCGGTGCCCGGATTCTGATCAGCAAGCCACGTATCGAATAGGCGATGAACAATTAAAAGGTGTAGATCATGGCTCGCGTCTGTCGCACTTTGCGAATATACAGAGGCGTTGCAGTGGGCTGGGGGCATGATCCTTTCGGGGATGCGCTGCGGGTTGGTTTCTGATCTGCCGGTGCATTCCGGAGAGCGAAGGATCGATGCATCTGACATCGTCTGCATTGCCCCGCTTGCATGCCCTGTTCAGCGCGCCGAGCCTGACGGGGGAGGTTCTTTCGCGCGCAGCGAAAGACAGCGACGCGGCCTTTGCGGCATTTCATTGCGGCACGATCGCTGAACTATCGTTGAATGGCGCGCCGCAAAGCATGGTTGTCTCGATCCAGGAGCTGGACGATCGATCGCGGATCACCGGCTTTGTGAAAGCGGTCTGCCACGGTTTCGATCCGGGCACACCACAGCTCTATCTGGAAATGGCGCATCTCGACCACTGGACGCATCTGGACAACGTGATGCCGGGCACGGTGGTTTCAAACACCGATCACATGGCCATGGAGGCTTGGGAGAGAACCGAGTTCTTCCAGAAGTTCCGTCACAGGATTGGGTCGCGCCAGACCGCGATCGTTCATTTCGAGATCCCTGATGTCCACGGCCGGATCCTGAAGTTCCTCTACGATTCCGGCGAGGGGCGCCTGCTGACGCCAGGGCTCAGCAAGGACGACATCGAGTTCGCCTCGGTCCCGTTCATGGTCTGCTGGATGATGCGTTGTGATTTCATCGATGAAGCAACAGCCCGGCGGTGGCTGTCCATGCTGTCAGGGCTCAGCCCGACGCAGTTGTTTTTTCTGCGCGATCTGGCGAATTCGACGGGTTATGACCCTGCCGTATCCGCCGCGCGCATTGGCCTGACGCGGGATGATCTGCTCCGCCAGATGGCCGCGGCGCCTCAGTTGGTTTTCCAGTCAGCGGACCGGCTGGGTCCAAAGGACATGGACGCCGAGCGGATGGCGGCCCTGGCGCAGGGCTTCAGCTTTCTACAGATGACCGGACGCCCGGTCACCCGGGCGCAACTCGATCTGGTTGCGCACCCCTTCAAGCGGCATTGAAAATCATCGCCCCCGCAGCGCGCGGTCGTAGAGGGCGAACTGCCGCTCCCAATGCCGCTCTCCGGCAGGTTTCACATAGGCAGGCCGCTGCGAAAACGCGAACCCGTGATCCGTGCCCGGATAGCTTTCGACCCGATAGGTGCAGCCTGCCGCATCCAGGTGACCGGGCAGTGCATCGACAATGTCCTGCGGGACATGAGAATCTGTCTCGGCAAAGGCGAGGTACATCTCGCCCTTGATTTGTGCAGCTTTCAGATGCGGCGAGTCGGGTTGATCGGTGATAATCCCAACGCCGTAGAAGGATGCGATCGCCGCGAAATCATCCGGGAAAGCCGCGCCGACGGACATGACGTATTGCCCGGACATGCAGTACCCGACGCATCCCACGGGGCCGGGTGCAGCAGCGGCATCGCCGCGTATGTGGTCCAGCATCGGGCCGGTATCGGACACGACCAGCCCGTTGTTGATCGACCGCATCGCGGCGAACATTTTATCCATCTCCGCCGGATCTTCGCGAATGCGGCTCAGGTCGAAGCCGTAATTCCCCTCGGTCCCCGTGCGGTAGTACATGTTCGGCAGCATGACATAGTACCCGACCGTCCCGATCCGGCGGGCCATGTCGCGCAGTTCCTCGCGAATGCCGGGGGCGTCCATGTACATGATGATCGCCGGATGCGGGCCGCCTTCCTCCGGATGGGTGATGAAGCAGTCCATCTGACCGTCCGGTGTCGTCAGTATGATGTCTTTTTCCTGCATCGGGTCCTCCCTGTTGAAGCATACGGTGACACCGGGCTGCTGTGCAGGCAAGGGCTGGTTGTCCGCGCTGGAGAACGCTAGAACGCGGCGGAAGAGAGGACCTGCCATGCCCAGAACCGTTGCCATGTTCGAAGGGGTCTATCCCCTGATAAAGGACCGCCTGGATGCACTCGGGCTGGATATCGACGTGATCACCTTCGATGCTGACGGGCGGTTCGGGCCGGACAGGTTGGCCCCCGGTGAGATGCGGCTGGATTATCTTTGGTTCTCCTCCCGCCAGGGGAAGCTCGGCATGAAACAGCCCGATGCCTTTGCCATGGCGCTTGCGTGCCAGCATGTGGGTGTCCTGCAGACCTACAATGCCGGGCTGGACGATCCCTTCTATGCCCGGATGGCCGCAAACGGCACCCGGCTGTCGAACTCTTCGGCCCAAGGGGTTGCGATAGCGGAATATGTGATCGGTCAGGTCATGTCCGTGTTGCAACCCATCGCATTGCAACGCCAGCAGCAGGCAGAGAAACGCTGGCGCATCACGCCGTTCCGCGAGATCTCTCAGACCAATTGGCTGATTGTGGGTTTCGGGCCGATAGGCACGGCAATCGCCAAGCGCGTGAAGGCATTCGAGGCCGGTGTCATGGCCGTGCGGCGCAGCCCAGTGCCCGACCGCAATGTTGACCGCATGGGCACGGCCACAGATCTGGTGGAAATGCTGGCCGAGGCGGATGTTGTTGTTCTTGCCTGTCCGCTGAACGATGCGACACGCGGGCTGGCAGGCCCCGATTTTTTTGCTGCGCTGAAACCGGGCGCGATCCTGATCAACATTGCCCGCGGCGGCGTGGTCGATGATGCAGCGCTGCTGGCCGCGCTGGAGAACGGCACTGTCGAGACCGCGATCCTTGATGTCTTCGGGGCCGAGCCATTGCCGGAAGATGACCCGTACTGGACCCATCCGAAGGTTCGGCTGACGCCGCATACTTCATTTGCCGGGGATGGCGGGACAGGCCGCTGGGATCAGCTTTTTCTGGACAATATCGCGCGTTTTATGCGCGGTGAACGCTTGATCCGAGAGGTCGACCCCGGGGACCTGTAGACTTTTTTGATCGGACTATGGCCGTGGGCCACCAGACTGGCTGCAGCTGAAACAATTTCGCCGTGGAACAAGAATAGCAGGCGCCGCCTTTAATTTCGCCCCCGTGGTGAAACCCGGCTTCTGCGTGTGCATTCGCCGGGGGTAGCCGGGCCTGCCGAAATGTCGGCTGAGGTCACGATCAATGAGCCAGGGCCAGTCTGCGACCACCTGGAAGGATTTAGGCCACGCCCAAGACGGCTACAGATTTCGGGCATGCGCGCCAGCACCGCCATCGCACTTGATGTATTGGCGTTGTTCCGATCTCAGATTTGGCAGGGGTAGTCCGCGATGCGCGCTGCGTGTTTTGTCCCTGAGACTCCACCTATGTCACACACAGCTCTGCCAGTCTGTCCACATCATCCTGCAGGAGCGGTTTGGCGATGTAGGCCTTGATTTCGCTGATCCCTGCCGCCCTTTCACGATCCAGTGCGCTGTTCGATGACGAGCAGATCGCAA
>JBCCMP010000312.1:0-6245 GCA_039026295.1 Pseudomonadota bacterium
CCGCGGGGCGCGGCTGACAGAGTTGCTGAAGCAGCCGCAGTACTCGCCGCAGACGAATGCGGAGCAGGTCTGCGTGATCTTTGCCGGCACCCAGGGCTATCTGGATGACATGGACGTCAGCCAGGTTGGCGCTTTCGAGGCGGCCCTGCTGACCGAGATCCGGTCCAACCAGGGCGAACTTCTGGCCGAAATCACCAACAACGACCAGAAGATCAAGGGCGACATCGCGGACAAGATCAAAGGCGTCATCGAGAGCGTCAAGAAGTCCTTCGCGGGCTAAGGGAAGCAGGCGATGCCAAGCCTTAAGGATCTTAAAAACCGGATCGAGTCGGTCAAATCGACCCGCAAGATCACCAGCGCCATGAAAATGGTGGCAGCCGCCAAACTGCGCCGTGCGCAGGAGGCGGCCGAGGCCGCCCGGCCCTATGCGGAACGCATGCAAGTGGTGCTGGGGAACCTGTCGAAGGCGGCGAAGGGCTCGCCGACAGCACCCAGGCTGCTGGCGGGGACCGGTGCCGACCAGACGCACATGGTGATTGTCGCCACGTCAGAGCGCGGTTTGTGCGGCGGCTTCAACTCTCAGATCGTGCGTCAGGCCCGGCAGGACATCGACCGGCTGACCCGAGAGGGCAAAACCGTGAAGATTCTGACCGTCGGCAAGAAAGGCCGCGAGCAGCTGAAGCGCGACTACGAGAGCCTGATGGTCGATCATGTCGATCTGAGCGCGGTCAAGACCATCGGATACGAGAACGCCGCTGAAATTGCCCAGGACATTCTGAGCAGGTTCGACGCGGGCGAATTCGATGTCGCCACCCTGTACTTCAACAAGTTCGAGTCAGTGCTGACGCAGGTCCCGACACCGCTGCAGCTGATCCCGGCGGTCTTCGAGGATGACGGCAGCGAAGGCACGATCTACGAATACGAGCCGGACGAGGAAGAAATTCTGGCGGATCTGCTGCCGCGCAATCTGGCGACGCAGGTGTTCCGGGGTCTGCTGGAGAATGCAGCGTCCGAGCAGGGCAGCCGCATGACCGCCATGGACAACGCCACCCGCAATGCGGGCGAGATGATCGACAAGCTGACCATCCAGTTCAACCGCTCGCGCCAGGCCGCGATCACCAACGAGCTGATTGAAATTATCTCGGGCGCGGAAGCGCTCTGACCGACGAGGAGACAGACATGAGCCAAGTGGGCAAAGTCACCCAGGTTATCGGCGCCGTCGTCGACGTGCAGTTCGAAGACCACCTGCCGGCCATTCTGAACGCGCTGGAGACCGAAAACAACGGCAACCGGCTGGTTCTGGAGGTGGCGCAGCACCTCGGGGAGAATACGGTCCGCACCATCGCCATGGACGCCTCGGAAGGGCTGGTTCGCGGGCAACAGGTGAGCGATACCGGCGCGCCGATCTCGATCCCCGTTGGCAACGCGACGCTGGGCCGGATCATCAATGTGGTCGGTGAGCCGATCGACGAAGGTGGCCCGGTGGAATCGTCCGAGACGCGGCCGATCCACCAGCCCGCACCGGAATTCATCGCCCAGTCGACGGAATCGGAAGTCCTTGTAACCGGCATCAAGGTCGTGGACCTGCTGGCGCCCTATGCGAAGGGCGGGAAGATCGGTCTGTTCGGCGGCGCCGGTGTCGGCAAGACCGTTCTGATCATGGAGCTGATCAACAACATCGCCAAGGTCCACTCAGGCTTTTCGGTCTTCGCCGGTGTCGGTGAGCGGACCCGCGAGGGCAATGACCTCTACCACGAAATGATCGAATCAAACGTCATCAAACCGGACAATCTGGCGGAGAGCCAGGTTGCGCTGGTCTACGGTCAGATGAACGAGCCTCCGGGGGCGCGTGCACGCGTTGCCCTGACGGGGCTGACGCTGGCCGAACAGTTCCGCGACCAGTCCGGAACCGACGTGCTGTTCTTCGTGGACAACATCTTCCGCTTCACCCAGGCAGGGTCCGAGGTTTCGGCGCTTCTGGGCCGCATTCCTTCTGCCGTGGGCTATCAGCCGACGCTGTCGACAGATATGGGCGCGATGCAGGAGCGGATTACCTCGACCAATCAGGGCTCCATCACCTCGATCCAGGCTGTCTATGTGCCTGCGGATGACTTGACTGACCCTGCCCCGGCCACGACGTTCGCCCACCTCGATGCAACGACGGTGCTGTCGCGGGCAATCTCCGAGCTGGGCATCTACCCGGCGGTGGACCCGCTGGATTCGACCTCGCGCCTGATGGACCCGGCGATCATCGGGGAAGACCATTACCAGGTGGCCCGTGACGTACAGGGCATCCTGCAACGCTACAAGGCGCTGCAGGACATCATCGCGATCCTCGGCATGGACGAGCTGTCCGAGGAAGACAAGCTGACCGTGGCCCGTGCCCGGAAGATCCAGCGCTTCCTGAGCCAGCCTTTCGACGTCGCCAAGGTCTTTACCGGCTTTGACGGCGTACAGGTGCCGCTGGAGAAGACCGTTGCCTCGTTCAAGGCGGTCGTCGCCGGCGAGTACGATCATCTGCCCGAGTCAGCCTTCTACATGGTGGGCGATATCGAGGAAGCCGTCGCCAAGGCGCAGAAGATGGCCGCAGAAGCCGCTTAAGAGCCGACGGGAGATACCATCATGGCCGAAACCATGACCTTTGAATTGGTCAGCCCGGCAAAGAAGCTCGCGTCGGCAGAGGCCGAGGCGGTTACGATCCCGGGCATGGAAGGCGATCTCACGGCGATGGCGAACCACGCGCCGTTTCTGACGACACTGCGTCCGGGCGTGGTGACCGTGCGCAATGGCAGTTCGGAAGAACGGTATGTGGTGACAGGCGGATTTGCCGAGATCTCCGACAATACCGTGTCAGTCCTTGCAGAGCAGGCGGTCGAAGGGGCGGCAGCCGACACCGCATGGCTGGACGAACGGATCGCTGAAGCCGAAAAGGCCTTGGAAGAGGCCAGCGAAGACCGCAAACAGGCGGCACGCCAGCGCGTCGACGATTTTCAGGCTGTTCGCGCCGCTATCTGATCCGAATCAACCGCTGACACCCTGATGGCCGGTGCGCATCTGCGCCCCGGTTTCTTTTGTTTTTTCAGCGCATTGCCCTCACTGAGCTCGCTCCTTCAAATTTTGCGCCATTTGTGGCAAAATAAAGGCATCCATGGGTGGGCCATTATGAATACCGTTTCACAGTTTTCGTTTGCGATTGACAGCGGAGTTGCGCGGATCTTCGATCATATCGAAGACAGCGGTCCGATGTGGGCAGGGTCCGGGAAACGTTGGTCTCGTCAGGTTGTGACGTTCTCTGACGGTTTTGCGCAGCCGCCAACGGTGCAGTTATCCATCGCGATGATCGACGCGGACAGCGCCCGCAATCTGAGGCTGGAGCTTCTTGTCGAGGATGTGACGACGCAGGGCTTCACGGCCGTTGCGCATACCTGGAGCGACACGCGCATAGGCAGGCTTCAGGTCAATTGGACAGCCTTGGGCAACAAGAACGACGCCGCCTGGCAGGTATGAACTGAAAGCGACCCCGTCCGGGGCTGATTTTCGCGAGCGCCGCAGCAATTTTGGAAGGCTCCGCCGAAAAGCGGAACCCCCCGTAATTCGTGTCAGTTGGGCTGCGGTTCCATGCCTGGATCAGCATCCGGGTCAGGATCGTCCCGGCGCGACTTGCCCGCTTTCGGGATTGCCGAGTGCCCGCCATCGTTCTTCGTCGGAGCGATATCGTCGTCCTCGTCACGGTCGATCGTCTCGCCCTTGATCACCTTGGCGATCTCGTCATGGGTCAGGGTCTCGTATTCCAGCAGCCCCTGCGCCAGCCGCTCGAACTCGTCGCCCTTGTCGGTCAGGATGCCCTTTGCGGTGTCATAGGCCTCGTCGATCAGGCGACGCACTTCCTCTTCGATGGTCCGCTGCGTCTCGGTCGAGATTTGCGAGGTGCCAGCGTTGTAGGCGCCCAGAAAGCTTTCCTGCTGGTTGGCATAGTCGATATGCCCGACCAGGTCGGAAAAGCCGAAACGCGTGACCATTGCGCGTGCGATCTTGGACACGTGCTGAATGTCGCTGACGGCGCCTGACGTCACGTTGTCGACGCCGTACTTGATCTCTTCCGCCGCCTTCCCGGCCATCGCCATGGCGAGCTGCGAGATGTATTTGGTCTTGGACGTGGAATAGCTGTCCCGCTCCGGCACCGACATCACAAGGCCCAGCGCGCGCCCGCGCGGAATGATGGTGGCTTTGTAGATCGGGTCGTGCTGCGGCATGTACCAGCCGACCAGGGCGTGCCCGGCCTCGTGGTACGCGGTCTTCTCCTTCTCGTCCTCTGTCATCACCATGGACCGGCGTTCCGAGCCCATCATGACCTTGTCCTTGGCGAACTCGAAGTCGTCCATCGTCACCAGGCGCTTGTCCGCCCGTGCGGCTGCAAGGGCCGCCTCGTTGACCAGATTGGCGAGATCCGCGCCTGAGAAACCCGGCGTGGAGCGGGCGATGTTGCGCAGATTGACGTTCGGGGCGAGCGGCACCTTGCGGGCATGCACCTGCAGGATTTTCTCGCGGCCCTTGATGTCCGGGTTCGGCACCGTGACCTGACGGTCGAAACGACCGGGGCGCAACAGAGCCGGATCCAGAACATCGGGACGGTTGGTCGCGGCGATCAGGATGACCCCTTCGTTCGCCTCGAACCCGTCCATTTCAACCAGCAACTGGTTCAATGTCTGCTCGCGTTCGTCGTTGCCACCGCCATAGCCGGCACCGCGGTGCCGGCCGACGGCGTCGATTTCGTCGATGAACACGATGCAGGGCGCGTTCTTCTTGGCCTGTTCGAACATGTCCCGGACACGCGACGCGCCCACACCGACGAACATTTCAACGAAATCGGAACCAGAAATAGTGAAGAACGGCACACCTGCTTCGCCAGCGATGGCGCGGGCCAGCAGCGTTTTACCGGTCCCCGGAGGACCGACCAGCAGCGCGCCCTTCGGGATTTTGCCGCCAAGTCGCGAATACTTTTGCGGATCCTTCAGGAATTCGACGATCTCTTCGAGTTCTTCCTTCGCCTCGTCGATGCCCGCGACATCGTCGAAAGTGACCTTGCCGGAGCGTTCGGTCAGCAGCTTCGCCTTGGACTTGCCAAAGCCCATCGCGCCGCGACCGCCGCCCTGCATGCGGTTCAGCATGTAGAACCAGAAGCCTACCAGCAGCAGCATCGGCAGCAGGTAGAAGGACATTGCAGAGAGGAAGCTTCGCTCCTGCGGCTCGACGGTGATCTCTACATCCTTAGCGCGCAGATCATCAATGATCTCAGCGTCATAAGGCTGGATTGTCGTAAAGCGCCGCTCGTCATTCGTGGTGATAGAGATCGTCTCTCCATCGATGTGGACCTGACGCACTTCGCCGTTGTCGACCTTTTGCAGGAATTCCGAGAATGCCAGCCGGTCGCTGCGTCCGCCGGAATTGCCATCCTGCATGACGCTGAAAAGAGCCACCAGAAGGAGTATCAGGATGCCCCAGAAGACGATGTTCTTGCCATTACCCAAGGTCGGACCCTTTCGGTCATCAATGCCGGTTATCCGGTAACATAGGTGCCTATTAGCGGGAGTTAAGGGGAAAGGCGACTCTCGGCGGTGTGAAAATATGTCCAAATTGACGCTGGGGGAGATTATTCGGCGAGCTCAGTTGAGGTATCCGCGACGCTTCGGGCGTCAGCTTTGCGCCCCTACATCGCCCGGGGCAGACAGACGCACGTCGATCCCTTTCGCCTGATCGGCAAAGAATGCCCCGGCGCAGGGGATGGCAACAAGGCTTTCCGGTGATGTCATTTCACTTGCGAAGACGGCCGGTGTCGCCTTCTGCAGGATCCGGGGCTGGTTCTGCCAATCCTCGGTTGGCTGGGAGCCATAGACCCGTGCCATCGACGGCGCGGCCTGCAAGCCCAGATCGCCGAGGCTGCCGATCCAGAGTGCATCAACCTTTTCAGGGGCAGTCACTGCCCATCTGCCATCCCACGTCTGCTGACCGGGCTTGATCGGTGCCGTCTTCGTCGACGCAGGCTCCCGGCAGATCGCGAGGTCATCGCCGTCGGTCCACAGCACGCAGCCACCAAGGGTCTGCGCGGGCGTATCGGTCGCAATATCGTCCAGGACTTTGTCGATCGATCGGTGGCGCGGGGGATAGTCGGCGCCCGACACATCGGTGATCGCGCGCTTCAGCAGCCTGAGGGATGTGTCCCTGCGCGCGGCTGCCAAATGCTCGCG
>JBCCMP010000313.1:0-6200 GCA_039026295.1 Pseudomonadota bacterium
CCCCGCAAAGCCAAACGCAGAGGCATTACAGGCAAACCGGTCCTTCGTCTTTCGCTGGATGCAAGCGGACGTCTGCTCAGCGTTTCTCTGGCCAAGTCCAGCGGATCCAGCGTTCTGGACAATGCCGCAATCGCTGCAGCGAAGGCTGCCCGCTATCCGCGCATCCCAAAGGAAATGGACCGGTCAAAGGTTACGGCGCGAATTGGTATGACTTTCAAGCTGAACTGATGACAGAGCCGTTGGTCAGTCTCCGATGACGGACTGAAAGCCTTCGAATTCTGGATGGCCAAGATAGTGAACCTTGTTCTGTCCGGCCCCTTTGTGCGCGTCTCGGAACTGTTCTGACTTGGTCCAGGATTCGAAGTCTTCGCGGCTCGCCCAAATCGTATGGGAAGCGTACAGGGTGTGGTCCTCTTTTACTGGTCCTTTGAGCAGGTGGAAGTCGACGAAACCCTTCATTTCATCCAGACGGGTGTTTCGGCTGCGCCAGACGTCCTCGAACGTCTCCTCGTGGCCGATTGCGACTTTGAACCGGTTCATGGCAACGAACATTCGCGCGCTCCTTCGTCATTGGGCATTGCGTGGCGGAGACCAAGACAAACTGGCCAGCGTGAAATGAAACACACTTCCTGACGTAATTCGCCTGCAAGATCGCCGATGTCAAAACATCTTCGGTGCGACTGCTCTGCCTGGCGACGGGATCTGCCTGGAAAAGCCTCACTGCGTCACGGCCGGCTCGGCATTGGGCTCGTCTGCGCGTGACTGTCCGAATGCTCGTACCAGGCCTTTCCGAACAACAGCCCGGCAGGCTTGCCGTTGATCGCAAGCCGTCCGGCATGCCGACCGACCAAAACACCACGCGAACCGTTCTGCTTGATTACAATAGACCAAGAACACGCTTATGGAGACGTGCGGTGGTCTACCCCGAGGGATGTTCCGCGTTAGCCCATGGCAGTCTTTTTTGGCCCTTCAGAACTCGAAACCGCCAGAGACCTTGAAGGTGCGGCCCGGTTGATTGAGATCGTTCCCAACCAGACGGTACTTTCGATCCGTCACGTTATCGATGCCTGCTGCGAAGAATGTTCCTTCCAGCGGCCCGCTATCCGGATCGTAGGTCAGGAACAGGTCGAACAAGGCCGTGCCGGGTGTCCGTTGTTGACCAACGGCGAAAACGACATCGTTCTGAGCGCTCAGCAGTGTCACCCTGCCACCGACTTCAAGACCATCGAGTGGCTTTACTCCGCCTGTAAATGTCAGCCGGTCCTGCGGGATAGACCCCAAGTTTCCGCCACCGTTCTGTTTGCCCCGCGGGATCGTCAATGTCGAACCCAGGAAAAAGTCAGGGTTGTCATAAGAGACTTCCGCTTCCACGCCCCAGAGGGTCGCATCGACATTGCGATTGGTAGAGGAACCGCTGATGAAGTTTGGCGCGAACGGCGAGCCTGAAGGTTGGAAGAAGGCTGGGTCCGCCAAGACCACAACCAGATCGATAAAGTTGTCCACCTCTGCGTAGTAGCCGTTGAGCGAGAAATTCAGAGTGTCTCCTTGCCATGCCACGTCTTCGTCCTGAAAGCGGACTCCGGCAGAGACTTCAGTGGACCGCTCTGGCTCAAGGTCCGGTGTCGGAACAAAGAAGTTGCCGTTCAGAAATGTTCCAACCGGAACACCTGCCGGAACCTGCGTCGCATTCAATGGGAAGAAAATTGGAAAGTGCTCCCCGTCATTGTAAAGCTCTGTCAGGCTGGGTGCCCGGAACGACCGTGACCCCGAGACCCAAAGCTGCCACTCGTCCGTTGGCTGCCATTGCAGGGCCAGCTTCGGAGAGAAATCGCTTTCATCGCGATCGGCAAAAGTTGCCCGATCGGGCCTCAGGCCAAAATAGTCGAAACGGATGCCAGGTGTCAGCGTCAGTTCTTCGGTCAGGGAAATGTCACCCTGCATGAAGACTGACGCATACTGAGCCTTTGCGTCTGGCGCGCTGAGCCTGGGCGCACCGTTCTGGGTCGCCTTCTGCTCGTCCTGATAGGCTTCGATACCGTAGGACATGCGCACGGGCAGACCGAAATCCAGATCGCTGCGATTGACGACTTCAAAGCCGATTGTGGTGAATTCGGTTTCGTTCAACCGGCCGTCGGCGATCCGTGGTTCCGTCACATCGATCAGGTTGAAATAGGCAAGGGCACTCAGATCGATCAATTCATTGTCTGGATCCCAAGTGACTTCCGCCCGGGCATTTGTGCTTGTCAGTTCCCGGTCCACCGGGTTGCCGACCACTGTTGTGGTGGTAACTGTTGCCACATCATCGGCAGCGGCTGGCGTCACCCCTTCGTCCTGATAGCGTTGCAGCGATATCTCGAACCGAACGTCACCAGGTTCATATCCCAGCTTCACCAAACCGTTCAGAATGTCGATGTCGGATTCCCGTATTGGATCACCGGCGCCGTCTTCAAGGTCGCTGCCCATCGGCCGGTAGGACAGGAAGCCAAGCACGTCGAAGTCACCTGCCTGACCCGCAAGCGTCGCAGCACCCAGTAACTGATCGCCGCCGCTGTTATAGCCAAGTGTCACACGACCACCCCATGTGTCATCCGGATCCAGGAGATCGGACGCGTCCTTGGTCTCGAGGCTGACGACACCCCCCAGAGCACCGGACCCGAACAGTGTGGAGGAACCGCCGCGCAGCACCTCGACCTGCTTCAGGATTTCCGGGTCGGTAAAGAAACGGCCACGGTGGGCCAGATTGAAGTTCTGCCGCGCTCCGTCCACGCGCAGCACCACTTGGTCGTCCGTGAAACCGCGTATGTTGATCTCTTGTGCAATACCGCGGGGACCGCCATCGATTGTCAGACCCGGAACATCGCCAAGCAGTTCCTCATAAGTCGCGGCCTGTTTCCGTCGTATCTCTGTTTCGTTGACGATCGACACGCTGTTCGGCGTTTCCAAAAGCTGGCGGTCGTCTCGGGATCCACCGAAGACCGTGATAGGTTCGCCGATCAGTTCTTCATTTGCCGATTGTCCAAATGAAGGCGTTGCCACGCCTATAGCAACCGTCGCTAGCAGCCAGACTCTGATGCTCATGCCACCCCCTGCAAGTTCTTCGAGACTGCGGACCAGATCTGCATTCGCTGCCTGTCCGGGGGCTGGCTACGTCAGACTTAACCGTCGGTATCCTTTCCTGACGTTTTTTGTCAATTTAATTGCAGTTCGGTTCCGGCCGAAAGACGTTGCTGCGCAGTGAGATGGGGCTGAGGGTCCGAGAGGGAATCGCGTAAATTTGAGCAAAATTGTCAATTAATCGTTGACTCAGGGCGTGTTTCCCACAATTTCCCGACCGGCAATCCAAGACGGATTCCGCAGTCCAAGAAACCTGCCAAGGGAACATTTCATGATAAAAAGCATCCTGAAGGGCTCGACCTGCCTCATCGCCGCCACGCTGATCGCTGGAGCCGCACATGCTGATGGCAAGGTTTACGGCCCGCAACCGGTGACCCTCAAAGGCTACACCGGTGACAAGACGAACTCTGTCGCCTACTCGGGTCAGATCGCGCGTTATGTGCTGCATGACAGCCTCAAGAAACTGGCGGGCAAAGGCACAGGAACGTACAGCGCCGATCTGGAACAGCAGATGCTGGCCTACTTCAACGGCAAGGATGGCTCGCTTCCGATCATTGCCCCTGTCGGCAAGGACGGCTTCCCGGTCAAACAGACCACGATGGGTGATCTGTCCAGCGGCGCAAACCTCGCGGGCAAGTTCTACAACGGCGCTATGCCAGCCTGGCCCGGCAACATGACGGGTCAGGAAGTGATCGCGCACATGATCAAGCACGCATCGATCGCCGAGAACGGCTTCGACGCTGAAAACGGTTACGACTGGCCGCAACTGGTCTCCAAGTACACGCTTGGCGCGGTTTCGTACAACCAGGCCGTCGACAACTACCTCGACGAGAAAATGACGGCTGACAACAAGCCGAACAACAGGCCGTACGGCGAAGGCAAGCACTACACCGGGAAAGAGCACTCCTGGGATGAGGCTTTTGGCTACTTCGGTGCAGCAGCTCACAGCGCGACGCTGTCGGCTGATCAGAACTATGCTGTTGCCAAGATGAAAGACATGGCGGCCGCCGACGCGAACAGCGATGGAGTCGTCGATCTGAAGACCGAGTATGTTTTCGGTAATGCCTATTATGCTGCCGGAGCTGACCGGAGCGGCGTCACCAACTACATGAACACCATTGTCGGTGCATTCGTCGATGGCCGTAATCTGATTACATCGGCCAATGGCGAAGCATTGACCGCCGATCAGATCGCCGAATTGCAGCGTCTTGCCGGAGTGATCGGCGACAACTGGGAAACCGTGCTGGCAGAAGCTGCGTTCAAGTATGCTGGCGATGTCTACAATGACATCACCAAGATGCAGGAAGCGGCCAATGATGAAGAGCGCGCCAAGATCTACCGCGCCTACGTCAAGCATTGGGGCGAGCTGAAAGGCTTTGCTATGTCCCTGCAGACCGGCAAGAACAACCTTGGCGAAACGGCGGTGAAGATGAACCGCCTGATCGGTTTCGGCCCGGTTACGATGGACAATACCTACGTCACTGGCATCGATGCCGATGGCAACTTCGTCCGCGATCGTCGCCGCACATGGTCCGATTATCAGTTGCACATGCTCAAGCTGCAGAAGCTGCTGATCAACGATCTGGGGGTCAAGGCGCGCGCGAAAGACGCAACGGGTGAACTGGCAGGTCTGGCTGACAAGCTGGACTCTGACGCCAACGCCGAGACTGATTGATCTTTGGCCGGGCGGCGTCTAGTGCGCCGCCCGTCTTCTTCTATGCGCCATGGGTCTCTTCGAACAAATCGCTGATATCTTCGGGGATTTCGCCGATCCCAAGAAACGCGTTTTTGTCGGTTATCTCGCGCTCTCGGTTATCATTGCACTGATCTGGCTGATCGCCATTCGGCGTCGGCAAATAGGCGGCGCGTTCCGCACCGTTTTCGACCGCAAGGTCTTCTTCTCGCGCTCTGCGATCGCGGACTACATGCTGTTCGTGGTCAACCATCTGATTTTCCTGGTGATCTCTCCTCTGTTGATCACCCAGCTCGCAATCGCGACAGCGATATACCACTGGTTACACGAGATTGAATTCCTGCACTCCGGCTACTTCCGGAATGCCAGCCCGACACTGGTGATCGCTCTCTTCTCGGTCACAATGTTCATTGTGGACGACTTCACGAAATACATGGTGCACCGCTGGATGCATCGTTGGCCCATCCTCTGGGCAATCCATAAGACGCACCATTCCGCCGAAACCCTGACACCTGTCACAGTCTACCGCGTTCATCCTTTGGAGGGCGTTGTTTTCGCGTTGCGCAGCGCCGTTGCGCAAGGCGTGGCTATCCCGGTGTTCATCTACCTATTTGGCGGTATCGTCGATCTCTACACGGTGCTGGGCGTGAATGTGCTGGTTTTCATCTTCCACGTCACAGGTTCAAATCTGCGCCATTCGCATATCTCCATCCGGTATTGGCCGTGGCTTGAGCGGATCCTGATTTCGCCTGCGCAGCATCAGCTTCACCACTCGATTGCAGAAGAACATCACGACAAGAATTTCGGCGCGGCGTTGGCTGTCTGGGATTGGCTTTTCGGTTCGCTGCACCTGTCCGAAGAACGCACGCTAACTTATGGGTTGGACGCGGAAGAACGTTCCCCGGCGACTGGGCTGGTTGGCATATACGTGAGACCGGTCATGGAAATCGCAACGATTGTCGGGCGCAAGGCTCAGGCCGCCGCGAATTGGACGCGGTCGATTTTGAGGGCGAAAGCCCAGTAGCAAGTCCGGAAAGTTCAACGAACAGCATTGCACGTTTCGCGGCGGGCAACCTGAAACGTTGGACACCGCTACTGGTGTCGGCGCCCGATCATCCGGTCGTCATTTCTCGCCCTGCCAGGCCCAGCAATCCGGTCTTTATCCGTAGTTTCCCTTCACCCTCTCTTTGGTGGGGTCAAAATGTGGGAATTTGCAAACGGTGGCAGGGATGCGTTTCTGAAGACCATCGAGTTGTCCGATCTCCAGCGCTGTTCCTTCTTCGGCATGGGCCAGATCCAACCGTGCAAGGGCGATCACTTTGCCGAGGATAGGGGACTTCATGGCAGACGTGATCTCGCCAACCTGGGCGCGGCCGACCCGAACACAGTCGCC
>JBCCMP010000314.1:0-6197 GCA_039026295.1 Pseudomonadota bacterium
CATCGACCACCTCCGGCTCGACCTGATTGGCAAGATGGCGGCCATGGTCCGGTGCGGGCAGGCTGCGCCAGCGGTCCTCGATTTCCTTTTCCTTGGCCAGCGTGTTGGTGATGCGGGTGAAGAGGCGAATGTTGTCGGCCAGCACCTTGGCCACCGCCTCGCCGCCCGCCTTGCGTTTGGCGCGGTCGCTGTCCGAGAGAAGATTGAGCGTCGCCTCCAGCCCCATCGGTTCGTCATGGCCTTCGACGTTGAAGGTGAGTCCCGCCATCGTCTCGTCGAACAGGCGGTTCCAGGCCGATGACCCGACGACGGACTGGTCATGGAGGAATTTCTCCAGCTCGTCCGAGAGCTGGTACGGTTTCAGCGCCCGCAGGCGGTCGATCCAGGGCTTGTAGCGCGCCAGCGTCGGCGAGGCGGCGAGCCGTTCGGCCAGCCAGTCTTCGCCCAGTTTGTTCAGCTCCAGCGAGAAAAACACCAGCGGCTGGGTGATGTCGGTGACCCGGGCCTGCGCGTCGCCCATGAACTTTGCCCGGTCCATGTCCTGGGTGTTCTGCTGGTAGAGAAGACCGGCAAAGGACATGATGCGCCCGAGCACGCCATCGATGGCCTCGTAAGCCATGATTGCCCGGGCCAGACCGTCGCCGTCGAGATCGGCCAGCTTTCCTTCATAGGTCGCCCCGAAATCGCTGCAGGCCTTTTGCATGCGTTCGAAGTCCGCCTCGAGCTCTGGCGCATCGATCGCGGGATAAAGGTCCGTCAGGTCCCAGTCCGGCAAGGTCCCGAGATCGGTGCCGCCCGAAGACGCATCGGCATCGCGGGGCAGTTCGGGACGGCGGAGGGGGCTGAACATGGGCATGGATCCTGTTTGCGGAGCGGGCTGACCGGTACATAGGCCAGCCACATGGGCAATCAAAGAGGGAGTATGGTCGCGCGGGAGGAGGATTGACCGCGCGGATCACGTGTGGAGGGAAGGTGCAAAAGGCTTTGGCGCCGGGTCAGGTGCGGACGCCGTCCTTCGGCTCGACCTGTTCCTCGTCAGTCGGTGCCTTTTGCCTGAAGTCCGGCGCACCTT
The DNA here is from genome assembly GCA_039026295.1 of Pseudomonadota bacterium. Lineage (GTDB taxonomy): Bacteria > Pseudomonadota > Alphaproteobacteria > Rhodobacterales > Rhodobacteraceae > Thermohalobaculum. The sequence continues at coordinate 1,073 of JBCCMP010000314.1, forward strand.
CGCGTCGCCGGATGATGATGTCGCCGTTCGGCTGAACCTCTGGCAGGTGATAGTTGCGCGGATCGTCCAGATGTTCGAAGTCCTGCATCATCTTCAGGGCATCGTCGATCTGCGGCTTCATCTGGTCCATCAGCTTGCGCAGGGTTTCGAACATCTGTTCCGGCTGAAGAATCTCCGGCCGCGTGGGCGCCTGCGCTGACGCGGTCCCCGCCAGCAGGCTTGCGGTCACAATCGATGCGATCAGGGTGCATGCACGTGTCATGGGGTAACCTCCTTCGCCAGTTCAGATGTCGGGTGTCCGGCCGGATATACAACCTGCCAAACAAAAACCGCCCCGCGCGTGTGGCGCGAGGCGGTGCGTTTGCGGACCTGTGTTCGGGCGGTTGCCCGGACCGGTCTTACTTCGAGAGCGTAATCTCGACGCGGCGGTTCAGCGGCTCGCGCACGTTGTTGCCGGTTTCACGCGCCAGATCGGTTTCGCCGCGGCCAGCCAGGGTCATTGCCCCTGCCGGGATGCCGCGATCGACCAGAGCGTTCGCGACGCGGCGTGCACGCCGTTCGGACAGACCCTGGTTGTAGCCAGCCGAACCGACGGTGTCGGCGTGACCGACCAGCGACAGCGCGGTTGCGCCCATCGACTGAACTGCACCCACCACTTCATCCAGCGTCGCGCGGGCGCGGTCTGTCAGGTTGGTGCGGTTGAAGCCGAAGTAGACGATGTAGTTCGCCGGGCCGGTCGGGTTACATGCTGCGAGAGCTTCGTCAAGCAAGGCCTTCGCGTCGGCCGGCGTGATGCAGTACTTGTCGCCGCCACGCAGGGCTTCGAGGTACTGGTCCCACATCACCTGTGCGCGGGCACAGGCTTCCGGACGGGCTGCCTTGTTTTCATTGATGGTCGCGACCACCGACTGGTAGATGCCAGCGGCATCGCCGCCCACGCCCAGCTGTTCCGGTGCCCACGGAGCCGGTTCAACGCCCGATTCGGCCTGCTTCGCCTTGGCGATGTAAGCCGTCGAGTTCCGCCAGCGCACATCCTGGAATGCCGCGCGGCGACCGACTTCGGTATATTCCTTTGCCAACGTACCGGTGAAGCCTGCGCCCCCATGGTCAGCCTTCAGGTAACGTTCTGCCCCAAACGTCGCGCCAAGCGACGACCCGGGAAGCTGTGAACAGCCCGCCAATGCAATGGCAGCGGTGCCCAACAGCAAACGAGTTACAGTCTTCATCCCTCTCTCCGTTCCGGTTCGGGCACGCTGCTCACGCACCCGGGATTGGTTGTTCCGGCACTCGCCGATCCGCAAACGCCGCGTCACACGATTAACGCCGAATTGCAATTCGGCAATCCTGTTCACGGCGCTTATTGCAGCACTTTATCTGCCGCGGTGCACATAGACAACACTCTTGACCGAAAAACACCGCGCAAATGGTCCGAATTGAAGCAGTTTTAACGATCTAGCTTCCCGGTCAGAAGCAGGTGGTGACGGAAAATCAACCAGAATGCGGTTCATTACGGGCCAAACGCCCCGCAATCGAACGGATTCCCATGGACGCCCGCATTCTTGTCGCAGATGACGACCCGCAGCAGCGGCGATACATCACGTCGGTGTTGAGCGCATCAGGTTTTGCGGTCACGTCCGTTGAGAACGGGCGGGCCGTGATCGACCATTTCAAGGCCGACGACAGCAAGCGGGTCGACCTGCTGCTGCTGGACCTTCAAATGCCGGATCTCGACGGCATCACCGTTCTGCAGCATCTGCGCCGGGACGGGATTTCCCTGCCTGTTCTGGTGCTGACATCGGATGGATCGGTGTCGCGCGCCGTGGAGGCGATGCAATCGGGGGCGAATGATTTCCTGATCAAACCGGCCGGACCGGAACGGCTGGAGGTTTCGATCCGCAATGCGCTGGCGATGTCGGATCTGTCGACGGAGGTGCGACGCCTCTCGAAGACGGAGGAGAACCGGCTGTCCTTCGAGGAACTGGTCTCTGTCTCCAGCAGCACGCGGGAGGCGATCGCCATGGCACGCCGTGCCGCCCGGTCTGAGATTCCTATCCTGATCCAGGGGGAGTCCGGCACCGGCAAGGAAGTCTTTGCGCGCGCCATTCACGGCTCGTCCGACCGGGCCGGGGAGCCTTTTGTCGCGGTCAATTGCGGCGCCCTGCCCGCGCAACTGGTGGAATCGATCCTGTTCGGCCACGAGAAGGGCGCCTTCACCGGGGCCACCAGCAAGCGAACCGGAAAGTTCCAGGAAGCCACCGGCGGCACGCTTTTCCTCGACGAGATCGGAGAGTTGCCGCTGGATGCGCAGGTCAAGCTGCTGCGCGCGATCCAGACGGGAGAGATTGACCCCGTCGGCGCAACGCAGCCGGTGAAGGTCAACATAAGGCTCATCTCGGCCACCAATCGCGATCTGGAGGACATGATCCGGTCAGGCGGCTTCCGGGAGGATCTCTACTACCGCCTCGGCGTTTTCCCGCTGACCCTGCCCGCGCTGCGCGACCGGCGCGAGGATCTGCCGGGACTGGCCCGGATGTTCCTGAAACGGTTTGCCACCGCTGAAGGCGTGCAGGTAGAGGGCTTCACGCAGTCCGCGATGGAACTGATCGCCCACGCGGACTGGCCGGGCAATGTCCGCCAGCTGGAGAACACGATCCACCGGTCGGTCGTGATGACGGACAGCACGCTTATCCGGCCCATCGACCTGCAGGGCGTCGGCCTGCGCGAATCCGCGGTGCCGTGCGCCTCGCGGGACCAGGACGCCGTGCTGCCGGGCAGAGCGCCGGGCACGGACCAGTACATGCGCGAGGACGGGCACATCAAAAGGCTGCTGGAAATCGAAGCAGAGGTCATCTCGAAGGCATTGGCCATCTATCGCGGCCGGATGAGCGAGACGGCGCGGCGGCTGGGGATCGGCCGATCGACGCTCTATCGCAAGATCGACGAGTTGCAGTTGGACAAGCATGCGCTCTGACGGGCGCAGTTCCTGATCACAGCGTGCCCGGCCAGTCCAGGTCGACGGTGACCGGGAAGTGGTCTGACGCGTCGAGGAGGTCGCGGCGCAGGCGCTCGTCCTCGTAGCACTCGGCATCGTCAAAGGGATGCCAGATCCGCCAGGCAGGCCGCGTCTGCCGGTAGAGATCCGGGCTCAGCATCACGAAATCGATCAGCGCGTTGATGAAGCCGTCCTTCTGGCGACTGAAAAACCGCGCTGTGGCCGGACGACCGCGGGAGGGGCGCGGCGGCACCAGAAAAGGCGTGCGCATCTGCATGCTGGCAGGACTGTCCGGTGCGGCGACAATTTCGATGCCGGACCGGCCAAAGACCCGCTCGTACTTGTCGAGACCCGGGCCGTCGTTGAAGTCGCCCAACGCGATTACGTGATCGCCATCAGTCAGATGCTGATCCAGCCGTGCACGAAGCCAGGCGCATTGCGCCAGTTGCTTGCGCCGGTTCAGCAGCGAGATCCGCGCCGCATCCCGTTCGGACTGCGCCCCGTGCGGCGCCTTTGACTTGGCGTGGACAGCGATCAGGCGCACAGGTATTTCGTGCCCATCGATCCGGACTTCTGCCTCGAGAGGCGGTTTCGAGAAACGGTGCAGGTCGATTTCGCCATCGCCATCGAGATCGAGCGGATAGACGCTGTCAAAGCGGGGCGCTGGATCCGGGTTTGCCGTCGCTGCCGCTTCTTCGCCCAGCGGCGCACCGACCGGCACGTGGCGCGCTTTGATGCGTGCGGGATCGAAGAGAAGGGCGATCTCCTGTTCGGTCTCGGATGGAAAACCAGTCAATCCACCAGTCTGGCGGATGTCTGCGGTATTCGCAAAGCGGGTCAGGGCACGGGTGGTTGACTGGGTCTTGCCGGTGTTCGGTGCCTCGATGATTGCCAGAAGATCGGCGTCGATGCGGGCGATGACGCGGGCGATTGCCTCGGCCTGACGCCTGCGAGTTACGCCGTAAAGGCCAGAGGAGCCGTCATCGGCCACCAGTCTGTCCTGGTCATCAAAGAGCGATGCGAACCAGCAGATGTTCCACGTCGCGATGCGGAGGCGGCGGGTGCCGGAGTTCCGGTCAGTGTTCCTGTTGCTGCCTGATGCCACCATGCCGCCTGCCTGTACCGTCTGCCTGTGCCACACGTCCATGCGCGTCTTCTGGTTCGGTCCACTATCTGTGTCGGGCTGATCCTGCGCAATGATCTGTTGCAGCCGCGGTCTGTTCATCCCGGCCTCTTCATCCCCGCCTATTCGTCGCGCCTATTCGTCCCGGCCTTGTGCGACCAGACGGGTGTGCAGGGCTCCTGCCTCTGGCGCGCCGCATTGCAGGGCGAAGACATAGGCGTGGGTGAGGTAGAAGCAGGCGGCATCGGTGTCGCCGTCGCGTTCGACCAGATCTGCCGCTTCTGCGTAGAGCGTTACAAGCGCGCGTTTGTCCTCGCGCTCGTGGGCGTCAAGAAGCGCCGCATCCAGTTCGGCCCGCGAGCGGTGAGGCGGCGGTGCGGCCAAGATCAGACGGTCTGGACCTGATTGGCAATCCAGGAATGGAAGTCATGGGTCGGGTTGTCCATGATCGGGGAGAACTTGCCGCCATCGAAATGGCTGGCATGCCGACCCTTCTGCATGCCTTCGACGACGAAGATGTCCTCTTCGAAGACGCCGCGCCACTGATCGGAGTTCTGTTGGCGTCTTTCGGCCCATTCGTCGCCGGCAACCTCCTCTGATGAATAGAAGATCTGCACGTGCTCCCGGCTGGTCTCGTGCGTCACGGGTTCGACAATGAAGCCGAAGGTGTGGTCGTTCTGCATCCCGATCATGACGTTTGGAAACATCATCGGATACTCCGCCCCGCTCGCCCAGATGCCGTCCATGCTGGCGAACTGCGGGAAGGTCAGGCCGGGGTTGTAGACCGTGGTCCCCTGCCCGCCGAAAGGGCCGTCCGCTTCGATGTGATAGTGATCTTCCAGACGGGAATAGCTGTTCAGGCCGGGGTGCACCCAGGGCAGATGGTAGCTTTCCGCGCCGTTTTCGATGGCAAGCTTCCAGTTGGCCTGAACCTCCATGGTGAAGGTCCCCTCGTCACCGCAGCGATAGAGCGGTTTGTCGAAGTCCTTGTAGCGCTCGACCGCATCACC
>JBCCMP010000315.1:0-6140 GCA_039026295.1 Pseudomonadota bacterium
GGAACTGATGCTCCCTTTCACCCGCGCGGTTGTCCCGACGGTTGATCTGGGTGCCGGGCGGGTCATCGCGGATATGACCGAGACCCAGGATGACTGACCTCTGCCCGTTGATCCGAAAGCCGTTCCACCGGAGCGGCTGGAGCGCCGTCGCACCAAGCGAGCCGTACTTATCGTGCGCGGATGACGGTAAATCAGCGCGGTACGACTGGACGGAACACGGGTTGACAGTCGGCACCAGATTTACCGGTGCAGAGGAGACGACCGAGGAGATCGTTCTCTCGATGACTGATCTCGCCGGCGGCAAGCCATGGGCTGGTGCGCTGCCCTTTGGTCTGGTGCCAAGCATGACTCGCGACGCCGTTCAGGATCTCGTGGGGCCACCTGACAGGGTTCGTGAGAATCCGGATGAGGCAGCCTGTCCTCTGCCGTATCCGTCTCTGGCCTATGACATGCCGGGCGGTGTCCGGCTGTCGGTGGTGTTCCGCCTGGGGCAGATGTACGGGGTCGGCCTGCAATGACCGATGTTCATGATCTGGCGGAGAAGGTCACCGGGCCGGAGAGCTTTGCGGCTTTCATCGATACGCTGCGCCAGACGATCCGCCACAACGCGGAACATTCCGGGCCGTTCAATGCCGAGAACTATGATCTGGACGGTGTGCTAGAGGCGATGCAGGGCTGGTCGACCACGCAGATCGAACGGGACGACCTGGGCCAGATGAACCCCTGGGCCTCTGTCGCGCATATGCTGGTCGTGGGGCATTATCATGAGTGACCCCAAGAAACCCCGGTCTCACGGCATGATCCAGCCGCGGGTCAGCGCGCAGCCACGCCCGCTGATGGGCCACGACAAGGGGCGGCCGCAGGCCTTCCGGGCAAAGATACTGACGCTGTTTCCCGGGGCGTTCCCGGGCGTGCTGGGTGAGGGGCTGACCGGCAAGGCGCTGAAGGACCGCCAATGGACCTGCGAGCCGGTCGATATCCGCCGCTTTGCGACCGACAAGCACCGCACCGTCGATGACACTCCGGCGGGGGGCGGACCGGGCATGGTCATGAAGCCGGATGTGCTTGGAAAAGCACTGGACTTTTCCGCACGGGATAGTGTATCGGACCGCTCTCTTTGGCCGGTGTTGTATCTGTCCCCGCGCGGGCGGGTCCTGACTCAGGATCGGGTTGAGAAACTGGCGGCAGGGCAGGGACTTACGCTGCTGTGTGGCCGGTACGAGGGCGTGGACGAGCGGGTGCTTTTGTCGCGCGGGATCGAAGAGGTCTCGGTCGGCGACTATGTGCTCACCGGCGGCGAGGCCGCGGCCATGGTCCTGCTGGATGCGGTGATCCGCCTGCGCCCCGGGGTTCTGGGCAACGCGGCGAGCGCCACAGAGGAGAGTTTTTCGCGGGGGCTGCTGGAGCACCCGCACTATACCCGGCCCCAGACCTGGGAGGGGCGCGAGATCCCGGAGGTTCTTCTGTCCGGGCACCACGCGCGGGTCGCCGAATGGCGGCTTTCCCAGGCCAAGGCCATCACAAAGGAACGTCGTCCCGACCTCTGGGCAGCTTACGAGGCTGATGAAGACCCAAAGCAATCGGACGCGAACACCACCGGCGGAAAGTCGGGATACAAAGGATCAGAGACATGAACCTCTTGGAACAGCTCGATGCCGAGCACGTCGCGGAACTGGGAAAAGACATTCCGGATTTCGCCCCGGGCGACACCATCCGTGTCGGCTACAAGGTCACCGAAGGCACGCGCACCCGTGTACAGAACTATGAAGGCGTCTGCATCTCGCGCCGCGGTGGTAACAACCTGAGCGCTTCGTTTACGGTTCGGAAGATCAGCTTCGGCGAGGGCGTCGAGCGTATTTTCCCGCTGCACTCACCCAACATCGATGCGATCACCGTGGTGCGCCGCGGCAAGGTCCGCCGCGCCAAGCTGTACTACCTGCGCTCGCGCCGCGGTAAATCGGCCCGCATCGCCGAGAAGACCAACTACAAGCCAAAGGGCGATGGTGCCGCCGCCAAGTAAGGCGGCCTTGTAAGGCTGGTCGTCGGCTGATTGCTGTCCCGGGCCTGCCCCGGGACCCGGCCACAGGAAAGTGTTGCAGGCTGCATTGTCATCGGGCGATGCGGCCTTTGATTTTTCCACGCAGCCGAAATTGGCGGGACATGCCTGAAGCCGACCGGGGAAGAACTGGCTCTTTCGGGAAAGGCGGCCGTCCGGCTTTGGACGGCACAGGATCCACAACGCCGCTGCGTCAGGACCCGAGAGAGGCAGGCATCCAGATGCCTTTTGCCCCTTTCGATGGTTTGCGACTGGCCAGCCGCAGATCGTCGGGTTGGCTTCCTGTCAAAGAAGCCAGAGAGGACAAGCCGCTCCATGCTTGCCCAACTCACGCGCGTGATGGGGCAGGGGATAGGGCTGATTCCCTAAAATTTGGTTTAAATTTTTGGGATTACGCGTGTTCCGGCGTCAATTTTGGGTCGGGAACGCGAGGTCCGGCCGGTAGTCGGCGAAACTGGACAGGGCCTGCGCATTGCATTCTGCCTGCCAGCGAGAACCGGGAACGACGGCAGAGAAGCAGGGATAGGCGCCGCGTAGGACGCTGGCGCGCTCGGTGTCTTCGATGGCGATGGCGACCAGACCGGCGATCTCTCCCTTCTGACGCTGCACCAGTTCGATCGCACCTTCCATTGTTCCGCCCGTCTCGACCCATTGGTCGACGAGAAGAACCCGGGTGCCCGGCGCGAAGGCCGGCAGGCGCATCTCCATATCCTGGGTGCGGCCGGAATAGTTGGTGAAGCTGGCCTTGTCCGTGTCCACGCACAGCTTGCCCGCCTTGCGGATTGGCAGGAACCCCACACCGAGACGCGTCGCGAGCGCCGACCCCAGAACGAAGCCCATTGCATCGAGGCCGCCGACCACGTCGACTTTCAAATCGCCTATATCGGCCTGCAGGTCATCGAGCAGATCGTGGAATGCCGCGCCGTTGATGTAGATCGACGTGGGGTCGAGCCAGGCGAACTGTGGTCCCTTGGTGTTGGGCGCCATCAGTTTCAGATACCAGCGGTCGTCGCGAGGTCCCATTTTGCGAGATCCCTTTTCGTGAGCACCCTCGTCGTGCGGGCCTTTGTCGTGCGGACCTTGTTCGTCACCGTTGTCCATGGCTCGTCTTTCCCAGATCGCGTGTCACCTTGAGAAGCGCCGCGAGGCGCTCTGGGTCGATGTCATAGAAATTGCCCGGATGGTTGATGCCGGTTGCGACCATGCAGCAGTCGACATTGGCGTAAGCCCCGGCGTTTTCTGGCGTAATGCCCGAGGCAATGGCCAATGCTGTGTCGCCCGCCGCCTCTCGAAATGTAGCGATCTTGCCCAGATCCGCGGCCTCACCGGTGGCGATGCCCGATGTCGTGACCACGTCCATGAACTGCGTCGCATGCCGGGCTGCGGCGGCGTAATCGGCCGTCGCGACCTGCCGCTGCTTCTTGAAGGCGGTGCCGCCGAAATAGAGACCGTCCCAGTCTTGCTCCGCTTTCATTGCCAGTGCTCGCTCGGCGAGACTGTTGTCGCGCCCGGTCTCGTCCACCCTGGCGTCATCGGCCCAATAGCCATCGACGCGGCAGCCTTCGCGGGATAACTGCCCAAGCGTCGGGAATGCGTCTTCGCCCGTGACCGCGAGAAAATTGAGACCAATCCAGAGCCAGGGGGCTGCTGCGCGGACGTCCCGGATGATGGGCAGAAATTCCTCGATCCCGAAATCGTGGTTGATCAGAAAGCATCCCGGACAACCTGCCGCGATCAGATGATCGATGTTCTTCAGCGACCGTTCGGTGTCCAGAACGTGAATGACGGGCAGCACGACCGGGCCGGTGCATTTGAAGAGGCGATGGAATTCCCCACGGTTCATGCGCGCAACCTATCGGCGGGGCGCTTCCGCTCCAAGCGGGAACGTTGACCTTTTGGTCAGAATCCTCTTGCCGCAGTGCACAATCCGGGTTTGGATGCAGGCAAACAAGACGACAGGAGAGAGATCATGAGCTTCAAACCCACCCGCCGCGCCGTGTTGGCCGGGACGACCGCCGCGCTGGCAGCGCCCTATGTGGGCCGCGCCTGGGCCGAGACGGTCGAGTTGAACATGCTGGGCTGGTACGGCACTGCCGAGCCCGACATGGTCGGCGCGTTCGAGGAAGCCAACAACGTCAAGTTCGTGCCGAAGTACTATGCGGGCGGCGACAACATGCTGGCCGCGCTGGCGCAGAACCCGCCGGGCACTTTTGACATCATTCACACCGATGCCGAGTACGCCAAGCTGCTGATCGCCAACGGGTTGGTCGACGAACTGGACGCCAACGCCTATCCGATGGATGATCTGCTGCATGACGATTTCAGATCGTTCAGCGGCCACTGGGACGCGGACGGCAAGCTCTATTCATTGATCACCCGGTTCGGGCATCTGGGCGTGAGCTACAACAAGGACGTGCTGACCGCCGAGGAAGCCTCGACCTACGATGTCTACTGGTCGCCGAAGGTGACGGGGAAGGTCGGGCACTTTGACTGGCATCTGCCGTCACTGGGACAGATGAGCCTGCTGATGGGCAACGCGTCACCCTTCGATATCGACGAGGCCGCATGGGGCGCGGTGCAGGAAAAGACCATGTCCCTGAAGCCGCAGGTCGGCGGCTATTTCGACTTTGGCGGCACGTTCGCGGGCCTGAAGAACGCCGAGATGCTGGCCATGGTCGGGATCGGCGACTGGGTGACGGGCATTCTTGAGCGTGACGGCGCGCCGGTATCTTCGCTTGTGCCGAAAGAGGGCGGCATCCAATGGACGGAAAGCTACTCGATCGTCTCGACATCCGAGAAGAAGGACATGGCGCTGAAATATCTTGCCTACACCATGTCGCCGGAGGGTCAGGTTAAGTCGGCGCAGATGCTGGGCTATCCCGGCCACTGCGTCACGGCGGCGGGGCGCAAGATGCTGCAGGATGTCGATAGCGCCGAGGCCGAGCGGTCGGGTCAGATCGACGGTCACGCAAACGAGCCGATTGCGCTGATCAATGAAGGCCGCATCAGCTATCGTGATATCCCGGTTCAACAGAGCCTGGAGGACTGGAACGACTTCTGGTCCGAGTACAAGAACGCTTGATGCAAAGGCCCGGTTCCCGGGCTATCGAAAATCAGGGGCCGCTGGCGCGGCCCCTTCTTTCCGACCAGTCCAATTCATTCAGATCGCTTTGCTGGCCTCGTTCTTCAGGATGGGGAGCACCCATTGACGTGATGGGTTTTCGTTCATGACCCGCTTCGCCCTCATGTTCAGGCTGCCGATCATTTTTTGGCAGGCCCTGTTCTTCATCGGGCCGCTGGTCTTCGTGGTGGTGATCTCGTTCTACGCCGTTCGCAACTACCAGATGGTCGAGGCCTTCGAGTTCAAGAGCTGGGACAAGATGCTGTCGCGCAGCTATGTCTGGGACGCCTATTGGCGGACCCTTGGGTTGGCCGCGCTGACCACTGTCATCGCCTCGCTGGTGGCGTTCCCGGCCTCGTTCTATCTGGCGTTCCGAAGTTCCGAAGCGGTGCGCCGCTGGGTGATCTTTTTCCTGATCATCCCGTTCTTCACGTCGTATCTGGTGCGCAGTTTTAGCTGGTACACGCTGCTGGCGGAATCCGGCGTATTGAACGCGATCCTGGGTCAGGTGGGCCTTGGGCCTTACGTGATGCTGAACACGCCCTTTGGCACGATTGTGGGTTACCTGACGCTGACCTTGCCACTGGTGCTGATTTTGCAGACCGTATCGCTGGCCAATATCGACATGCGGCTTGTGCAGGCGGCATGGAACCTTGGATGCTCGCCGCTGCGGACCATCTGGTCGGTTGTTCTGCCGTCGGCGCGGACCGGGTTGATGATCGCGGCGCTGTTCTGTTTCCTGTTGTCGTATGGTGACGTCGTCGCGCCCTACTACCTGGGCGGATCCAAACCGCCGACCATGCCGATCCTGATCATCGATACGACCAAGGCTGGGCAACAGTGGCCGCGCGCCGCGGTCGTTGCCGTGCTGATGATCGTGACGCTGTTCATGGTGGCATTCACAACGATCATTCTGGCCTACCGGAGGCGCAGGTCATGAGCGCCGGATGGACAAACTGGGCC
>JBCCMP010000316.1:0-6136 GCA_039026295.1 Pseudomonadota bacterium
GCTGAGAATGACAGCGTTCCCGTAGGTCGCCAACCCCCGCACCAGGAAGATTGCGATGACACCCAGCGCGATCCACCGGATCATGTCAGCTCTGCGATCAACAAAAAGCTCGTTGATCACGTCCTTCATCACCCAGGCCATTGCGGCCGTCGCGACAGAGACCACCAGCAACAGCCCGATTGCGACCGCATAGCCCCGCCAATGCATCCGGGCACCATCCCATAACAGACGGCGATAGAGGACCCGGATCTCGGGCGAGACAACGCGATCTAACAAGGACATGGGGTAAGCGGCATGCTCAAAAGCTTGCGTTTCCGGTTCGAGGCAGAGGTTGCGCGCCCTCGTACTCGCCCGGTTGCGCAATGTCGAGCAGGATGGACGCGCCTTGGTCGGCGCGAGATCTGCTGCAGCATTGCCAAGCCGGAGAGTCATCGGAAGCGGCTCAGGTTGAGAGTTTTAACTGCGCCAAGAAGACAATGCTACTTTTCGCCAGGACCGGTGGGTTTTCACCGTCGTGGCGCGCCAAAAACAGCCTATGGTTTTGGCCGCGCGTCGGTTAGAGCGACAGTCGAAGCTGATGCCGTGAGCTAGAACAACCTATGTCGCCCCCCCCGGAGAGACTGGCAACGATCAACGCGATCTGGATCGGCGGACCCATGGGCCCGGTGCACGCAGCATGCCTGCGATCCTTTGTTGCCACCGGCCATGATGTGATTCTGCACGGATATGATGTGCCTGTCGATGTGCCACACGGCGTGACATTCTCCGATGCTGAGAAACTGTTGCCCCGCGACCGCTACTTTTTTCGCCACAAGAAGACTGGCAGTCTTGCGCCGTTTTGCGATCTGCTGAGATACGAAATTCTGGCACAGGGTCTTGGATTGTATGTGGACTGCGATGTTTTCTGTGTCAGCCCAATAGTGGACGCCGCCTACATTTTCGGACTTCAACCAACCGGCAGCATCAACAATGCCGTTCTGAAGCTTCCGCCAGAGTGTCCGGCTCTGCGGGACCTGCTGTCGATCAAGAAAGCCTGGCAATTCAGTCCGCCCTGGCAGCCGCTTTCCAGACGACTGAAATGGAAGGCGCAAAGACTGATCGGCAAGGGCACACTCGCGCACCTTCCCTACGGCACCACAGGCCCGATGGCGCTGACGTGGTATCTGCAGAAGCACGGGCTGCATGTTCATGCAAAGCCCGAGGGGGTCTTTTACCCAGTTGGCCCGGAGGACATTGCGCAGATCATGGACCCATCGCTCGGGATCCAAGGGCTGATCCAACCGGAGACAGCGACCCTGCATCTTTACAACGAGGCACTCAGACAGATCCCGCATGACGACCCGGCGCCGGGCTGCGCGATGCACCAGATTCTCAATGACTCCCGGTCCGTTTAAAACCGCGGCAGGGCACACGGGCGCATTCATGATACGTGTGATCGCAAATCGGCGGTGGTGACCAAGTCTTCCAATGCGGTTTCTTTGGCAAATCACTCGTAGAGATCAAAGAACTTGACGGATATTGTGTCGTCAAGCGCGCTGAGCCAGGCGTAAAAGAGAGAAAATCAGATGGCAGTTGTCGTCATTCCGGCGCGCGGCGGGTCAAAGCGCATTCCTCGCAAGAACCTGAAGTCCTTTCACGGTAAGCCGATCATCGCCTGGTCGATCGCAGCGGCGCGGCAGGCCGAGACTGTGACACGTATCATTGTCTCCACCGACGACGACGAGATTACAGAGGTGGCACAGACACACGGGGCAGAGGTGCCATTTCGCCGCGATGAGGCTTTGTCAAATGATCATGCCGGCACGGTCGAGGTGATCCGCGACGCCGTTGTTCGGTTGGATCTCGTGGACGATTTACCTGTTTGCTGCCTCTATGCGACAGCCCCGTTGGTCACGGGTGAGATGCTGGATGCTGGTCTTGCTGAACTCCGCCGGACCCGGGCGACCTTTGCCTTTCCCGTTGCCGATCTCGGCCCCCGGGCCGAACGCGTGTATCACAGAACGGGCGACAGGATCGCGCCGGCATGGCCCGATATGATGCCGCGCCGCAGTCAGGATCTGCCGGTCAGCTGGTTTGACACGGGTCAGTTTTATTGGGGCCTTGCCCGGGACTGGCGCCGCCCTGACGCCCTGCTGTGGGAGAATGCTGCAGGCATAGAAATGAGCCGGGACCGCGTCCAAGACATTGATACGACGGAAGACTGGATGCGCGCTGAACGCATCTTCGCTGATTTACGCAACGACGAAACTAGCAATGACTGATGCCCGGCGTCTGTTGATCCGCTGCGACGCTGCCCGCTGGCTTGGAGGCGGCCATGTGATGCGGTGTCTAACGCTCGCGGCAGAAATGCACAGGGTCGGATGGGACGTCGCATTCGCGGTCAGCCCCGAAACCGGTGAGACCGTGCCAGTGCTGCCCAAGTCCGGGTTCCGGGTGATCTACCTGGAAGATGCGGCAGATCCCGATGACTGCGTCGCCGCAGCAGGACCTGACTGGGATGTCGTGCTGGTCGATCAGTATGCGCTCGGACCAGGGTACGAGACAGAGCTGCGCAGGATCGCAAGCGCGGTCGCCATCATAGACGACTTGATGCGACCACATGATTGCGATTTGTTGATCGACACGACCCATGGCCGCATCAAAACTGATTATGTCGGACTTGTCCCAGACGATGCAGTCTTCGCATGCGGAAGCGAATATGCGCTGCTGAGGCCCGATTTTTCAGATTTGCGGGCAGAGAGCCTGGCGCGCCGGGATGGCCGTGCAGCAGAACGGTTGCTCATTTCCCTCGGCTTCACCGATGTCGGCGCGATCACAGGTTCTGCTCTCCAAAAAATCCTACCATTCTTTCCGGGCAGGATCGACGTGGTTCTGGGCCGTAACGCGCCTAGTCACCCCGACGTCGATGCAATAATGCGCGAGGTCAGCCGCGTTAAGCTTCACGTCGATTCAGCGGAAATCGCCTATCTCATGAAAGACGCCGACCTCGCAATCGGCGCAGGCGGGACCACATCGTGGGAACGATGTTGCCTTGGCCTGCCAACGCTGTTGTTCACTCTGGCTGACAATCAACGCGATAATGCCGCCATGTTGTCCGCGGCGGGTGCCGTTCGAAGGGTCGATCTTGAGACATTGGCAGATTCAGTCAGGACGCTTGTGGCCGATCACGACGTACGTCAGACCATGACCGAGGCGTCAGCGTCAATCTGCGATGGCGCGGGGGCCAGCCGTGTCCGAACGCTTCTGGAGGAATTGGTCGGATGAGCGATTGGTGGCAGCGCCCGCGTCGGATTTCGGTCGTAGTGGATACCGAGGGATGGTTTGATCCTTTTGCCCGAGAACTGGTCGCGGAATTGAACGCAACCGGCGATCGCGCCAGCTTCATGAGAGATGCAGCCGAGGTGTCCGAAGGGGCCGTTGCTTTCTACCTCAGCTGTCTGAAACTTTCGCCGCCCGCGGTTCTGGCCCGCAATCGGTTGAACCTGGTTGTCCATGCCTCGGATCTGCCGCATGGTCGCGGTTTCTCGCCGCTGGTATGGCAGGTCCTAGAGGGTGAAAACACGATTCCCCTGACGATGATCCTGGCCGCACACGGGCCCGATACCGGCGATGTCGTCGCGCGGGATGCGATCCACTTCGAGGGTCATGAACTGAATGGTGAACTGCGCGAGACCATGGGCCGTGCGATCATTTCAATCTGTGTGAAAGTTTTGGCAGAGCCCTTGCCACCGAAACCCGAGCCGCAGCGGGGCGAGAGCACCTGGTACCGTCGCCGCGGTCCGGCAGACAGCAAACTTGATCCTGCTCTGCCGCTGGTCGATCAGTTCAACCTCTTGCGCACGGTGGACAATGACCGGTATCCGGCGTTCTTCGATCACCTAGGACGCCGGTTCGTCCTGACGATCGAAGACAGCGGCCCCGTGCCAGAGGAGGGTGAGCATGAGCGCTGAGATCGAAATTGCAGGCCGTAGGATCGGTCCCGCCCGCCCGCCATATGTGATTTGCGAGCTATCCGGGAACCACAACGGGTCGCTGGACCGAATGCTTGCGCTGATCGACGCGGCCGCTGCAACCGGTGCCGATGCTATCAAGGTCCAGACCTACACGCCCGACACTCTGACCATCGAGCACGACGGCCCGGATTTCCGTATCAAAGGCGGCCCGTGGGACGGGCGGACGCTTTATGACCTCTACGGTGAAGCGCATACACCGTTCGAGTGGCACGAGGCCATGTTCGCCCGTGCAAAGGAGCTTGGTGTCGTTCTGTTCTCGACACCGTTTGACGAGACCGCGACTGATCTGCTCGATGATCTTGGGGCTCCGGCTTTCAAGATCGCATCCTTCGAGGTCATCGATCATGCCCTGATCGCGCATGCCGCATCCAAGGGCAAACCGATGATTATGTCCACAGGCATGGCTAATCTGGCGGAGATCCAGTCCGCCGTGACCACAGCGCGCGGTGCAGGCTGTGACCAGATCGCGCTGCTCCACTGCATTTCTTCGTACCCAGCCCCGGTCGAACAGGCCAACGTGGCAACAGTCCCCCATCTTGGTGCCGCGTTCGGCTGTGTCAGCGGGCTTTCTGACCATACGCTCAGCGACGGCGCGGCGGTCGCATCAATTGCCCTTGGTGGATCTGTGATCGAAAAGCACTTCACGCTGGCGCGCGCAGACGGTGGCCCTGACGCGGCCTTCAGTCTTGAACCCGAAGAATTCACGCGTTTGGTGAAGAACTGTAATGATGCTTGGGCGGCGCGGGGGCAGGTCAGTTATGATCTTGCGGGCGCCGAGCGTGGATCGACCGTATTCCGCCGATCCGTCTATGCCGTGGCAGACATAGCGGAAGGGGACAGATTCTCCGACCAGAACACCCGATCCATTCGTCCTGGATTTGGCATGCCCCCGGCAGAGCTTCCACGCATCCGAAACAGCCGGGCAGCCCGGGCCATCGCGCGCGGGACGCCGATCACACCGGACCTGTTGGCATAGCGAAGACGATGATCGGTATCTTTGCGGCCCATACTGGAAACTTGTGCGCACCCCACCTTTGACCTACTGGAACTTCGGCACGATGACGAAGTCGAACGAAGAGGCATATGCGTGACATTGAACGGCAGATCAATACTGGTAACCGGTGGTACCGGATCCTTTGGCAAAGCGTTTATCCGCACTGTCCTGGAACGCTATCCAAACGTCGAACGTCTGGTTGTCTTTTCGCGTGACGAGCTGAAACAGTTCGAGATGCAGCAAGATTTCCCCAATCATGACTGGCCGCAAATTCGCTTCTTTCTGGGCGATGTGCGCGACGCCCCCCGACTGGTGCGCGCAATGGAAGGGATCGACACTGTAATTCACGCTGCCGCCCTGAAGCAGGTCCCCGCCGCTGAATACAACCCGATGGAGGCGATCAAGACGAACGTTCTGGGCGGACAGAATGTCATCGAGGCTGCCTTTGAACAGGGGGTCGAGCATGTGGTGGCCCTATCGACCGACAAGGCCGCAGCGCCCATCAACCTCTACGGCGCGACCAAGCTCTGCTCCGACAAGTTGTTCACCGCAGCAAACAACATCCGGGGCAAACGGCCGATCCGACTTTCGGTCGTGCGCTACGGCAACGTAATGGGCTCGCGGGGGTCCGTGATCCCATTCTTCCTCGACCGCCGTGCGACCGGCACGCTGCCGATCACTGATACTGCGATGACCCGGTTCAACATCAGTCTGGGCGAAGGGATCGACATGGTGCTGTGGGCACTGGAAAACATGCAGGGTGGTGAGATCTTTGTTCCCAAGATTCCTTCCTATCGCATCACCGACGTTGCAGAGGCGATCGGACCTGATTGCGAGACACCAATCGTCGGTATCCGACCTGGCGAAAAGATCCATGAAGAGATGATCACCGCCTCTGACAGCTTCAATACGGTCGATCTGGGGCACTATTACGCCATCCTTCCGACAGCCGGTGCGTATGCGTCGGAAAGCTACATCGAAATGACTGGTGGAAGTATGGTTGCCGCCGGTTTTGCTTATAACAGCGGCACCAATGAGCATTTCCTGACTGTGGCCGAGATCCGCGACCTCATTCGCGATCACATGGGCGTTGCCCTCTCGTGAGTGGGTTTATCCCATATGGCCGGCA
>JBCCMP010000317.1:0-6104 GCA_039026295.1 Pseudomonadota bacterium
CCCACGGCGTGCCTTCGACCTTCCAGGGCGTGCCCTTCGGCTCGTATGTGCCCAGCAGCATCCCGTCCCGTTCCTGACGGAAATAGATGTTCGCCTCGTAGTCGATCCCGCAGGGCAGGCGTTCGGATGCGGCCTGAATCTCCGGAATGCCTTCGGTCAGCAGATAGTGGTGCTCCATCGGCTGTACGGGGATATGCAGCCCGGCCATGTGTCCGACCTCACGCGCCCAGAGGCCGCCGCAGTTGATCACGTATTCCGCGTTCACGATGCCCTTCGGCGTGGCCACATCCCAGGTGCCATCCGTGCGCTGCGTCGTTGCTGTGACCGGCGTATGGGTGAAGTATTGCGCGCCGAACGTCCGCGCTGCCTTGGCAAAAGCGTAGGTGGTGCCGGATGGGTCGAGATCGCCGTCCTGATCATCCCACAGCGCAGCAAGGTAGTGCTTCGGGTCGATCAGGGGGTGCCGCTCCGACAGCTCCTTCAGGTCGATCCATTCCTGATGCAGGCCCATGTACCGCGCCTTCGACCGCTCCCGTTTCAGGTAGTCCCACCAGGTCTTGTTCGAGGCAAGATAGAACCCGCCGGTCATGTGCAGGCCAACTGAATGGCCGCTCAGTTCCTCGATCTCTTTGTAGAGGCCGATCGTGTAGCTCTGCAGGCGAGAGATGTTCGGGTCCGACGAAATCGTGTGAATCTGCCCCGCCGCGTGCCACGAGGAGCCCGAGGTCAGCTCGTCCCGCTCCAGCAGGATCACGTCCTTCCATCCGAACTTGGCCAGATGAAACAGGATCGAGCAGCCCACGACCCCGCCCCCTATGATCGCAACCTTGGTGTGCGACGGCAGCGGTTTGCCCGCCGAGGTTTCGTCCTTGTGGATGTTCAGCGTCGACTGCGCCATCTGTTTGTTCATGATGTGCTCCTTGTCTCGCGATACCCGGGGATCGCGGCCAACCCTATCTGTTCTTGTCTCATTTGAACTGGATCTCGCTGCGCGGATCGATCAATACCAGGCATCTGGCAGCTCCCGTTTCCTGCGGGCGACGAAATCCATCAGCGCCTCTTCCTTTCCGGCATCGATCGGCGGTTTTTCCCAGCCTGCGAGCATCTCGTTCCACCGTTGATAGGCGCGTCGGCGCATGTCCTTGGCGCCGCCATCTTCCCAGCTTTCGACGTTTTCGCTATCGGAAAGTTTCGGCTCGTAAAATGCTGTCTGGTAATGGCGCATCGTGTGTGCAGACCCCAGGAAATGCCCGCCCGGCGCGGTTTCCTCGAACGCGTCCCGGGCGAACTGATCGTCCGAGACATCCAGCCCGCCCATCAGCTTTTGATACGATCCCAACCGGTCCGCATCCATCACAAGTTTTTCGTACCCGGTGCAGAGACCACCTTCCATCCAGCCCGCCGCGTGAAGCGTGTAGTTGGACCCCGCGAGGACCGTGGAATGCATCGAATCGGCGCTTTCGTAGGCCGCCTGCGCATCCTCGATCTTCGACGCGGTCAGCGAACCGCCGCAGCGCAGCGGCAGGCCCAGCCGCCGGGCCAGTTGGCCGATCACATAGTTGGACAATACCGGCTCTGGCATCCCGAAGGTCGGTGCCCCTGACTTCAACGACATCGACGACAGGAAGTTCCCCATGACGAAAGGTGCGCCCGGCCGGAGCAGTTGGGCAAAAGCGCAGCAGATCATCGATTCGGCCATTGCCTGCGCCACCGACGCGGCGGTCGACACTGGCCCCATCGCCCCGGTCAGGATGAAGGGCGTCACGATCATGGCCTGTCCGCGGCTGGAATAGACCTGGATCGTCTCGCTCACGACCTTGTCGATCAGCAGTGGAGAGTTGGTGTTGACGTTCGCCATGATGACGACGTTTCGGTCCATCACCTCCGTCCCGTGCAGGATCTCGGCCATGTCCACGCTGTCCTGCGCGCGCGATTTCTCGGTGATCGCGCCAAGATGCGGTTTGTCACTCAGCACCATGTGGGCAAGGACCATGTCCAGATGACGCTTCGATACGGGAACGTCCGTCGGTTCAGTGATCACCAGACCGGTGTGATGCAGGTTCGGGTGGAGGTAGCTCAGCTTCACCAGATTTTCGAAGTCGGCGAAGGTTCCATAGCGGCGGCCACTTTCCAGATCGCGCACGAACGGGGCACCGTAGATCGGCGCGAAGACCTGATTGCATCCGCCTATCTTGACCGAGCGTTCGGGGTTGCGGGCGATCTGTGTGAACTCCGACGGGGCCCTGGTGCAGAGAGAGCGGATCCACTGGGCGTCTGCCTTTATCAGATCGCCATGCTCACCGGTGGGGCCCACCCCGGCCTCGCGCCAGATGCGCAGGGCTTCTGGATCGTCGCGGAAGGCGAAGCCGACATTCTCCAGCATCCAGTCGACCTGGGCATCGACCTTCACCAGCTTCTCGTCGTCCAGAACATCAAAGAACGGCAGCGACCGCTGGACGTGCGGCGAGGGCAGCACCGCCGAGGCGGCCACCTCGCGAGACCGGCTTGCGCGTGCACGTCTGGCCATGTCGCTACCCCGTCGCTACCCCTGTTTCTCCGACATGATAGGTCTGCACATTGCTCCTGTGATCCTTGAAAAATCCGATGCTTTGGATAGACACAGATTATGCGTAAACCGCTGCATCTGCTGTCGTCTCCCCGGAATCTCTTCGTGTTTGAGGCGGCAGCGCGTCTACAATCCTTCACGCGTGCGGCTGAGGAACTGGGGGATGCAGCAGCCGTCGGTCAGCGCGGCGATCAAGGCTCTGGAAGGCGCGCTGGGGGTCTTTCTGTTCGACAGAGGACACCGCAGGGTGACCCTGACAGCAGCCGGGCAGAGGTTCTATACCGACATCGCACGGGCCCTGGGGGACATCGAAACCTCGGTCGAGGCTGTGCAGGCAATGGGACGACCCAGCCATGTCACGCTGAATTCGTCTTCGGCCTTTTCATATTACTGGATGATGCCAAGACTGCCTGCGTTCCGGGCATCACATCCGGGGATCGACCTGCGCTTGCAGAACTCGGACTACGAGCCCGACATCGATGCCGAGAATATCTCGCTGTCGGTTCGTCTGGGCGACGGCAAGTGGCCAGAACTGGAGATCGCCAGGATTGCCGACGAGATCATCTATCCCGTCGCCAGCCCGCTGGTCATGCAGTCTGCGCGGAACCTGCGGTCCATCCCCAACCTCTTGCAGGAACGCCTGATCCACCTGGAGGAGCCGATCCGTCAGCGCCCGACCTGGGCGCAGTGGTTCGCCCATCACGGGATCACCGGGGCGGAGATCCGCGAGGGTCTGCGCCTGAACGACTACGCCCTTGTCCTGCGCGCGGCCCAGACCGGCGAGGGCTTTGCCTTCGGGTGGGACCACATCGTTCAGGACATGGTCGCTCAGAACGTCCTTGTCGCGCGGCAGGACTGGCGCTGGCAGACGGGGCGCGGGATCTACCTGGTCTGGTCAAAATCCCGCCCCCTGACGGAAAACGCGCAGAAGGTACGGGACTGGATCCTGTCGTTCTGCTGAGCGGGCGCTTGCCGCCTCCCGCCGGACCGGCTGTTACTCGCCGCCGCCAATCTTCGGCGGTTTCACACGCCAGTGGCCGACCAAAACCAGCACGGCCATGGCCGCGGCCACCGCGACCAGTGTCAGCGCCAGCTCCCAACTCCCCGATGTCAGGCCCCCGGCCATGGCAATGAAGCCAGAGGCCAGCGCCAGGATCACCGGGCGGATGGCTTGCTCCATCGATCCGGTGAGCAGCAGGAATGCCAGTTCAAACCCGGCTGAAAGCGCAAGCGTCGCCGCCAGCAGATCCAGCACCGGCGTACATCGGATCAGGTTGCCCAGACTGGCCGCGTCGGCGGCACAGGTGTGGTCCGTCAGGATCAGCATGTAGACCTTCAGGATCAGCGTAATGGTCAACCCTATCGCCAACACCAGCAGGCAGATCGCGCGGACCAGCCGGGCCGGGTTGTGCAGGGCGCGGGCCAACCGGTCGGCGGGGGTGGTCCCATCGGCTTTGTAAATCGGATCGTCCATGGGTCAGCCCCCTCCCAGTGCGGCAATCACGGCATCGACTGAAGTCACCGTCGCGACGTTCTGCATGGCATACTCGACCGAGGCGCGGTGCCAGTCTTCGTTCATGGTGCTGCACGCGTCCTCGGGCAGAAGCACGCGGAACCCCTTGTCGGCGGCTGTCCGTGCGGTGTGCTCGACCGACATGTTGGTCCAAGCCCCGGTGTTGATGATGGTGTCGATCCCGCCGCGGCGAAGATACCCCTCCAGTCGAGAGGTCTCCCACGCGGACATCGACATCTTCTCCACCACCAGATCGCCCTGCGCCGGTTCCAGCCCGCTGACGGGGGCGACCCCCCAGGTGCCCCGCACCAGCGCGTTCGCGCCGACCAGCCCCTCGAACAGGGGCGCGTTCTGCAGCATCTTCGGGTGGCCAGGCTCGCAGACGAACCAGACATGGATCACCGTCACCCCGGCCCGGCGGCACGCGGCGGCCAGCCGCGCGGAATTCGCGATGACATTCTGATCATGCGCATGTTGGGGAGAGCCGGAATCTGCAAAGGCCCCGCCCGGCAGGATCACGTCTTTCTGCATGTCCTGGATCAGCAGTGCCGTCTTGCCGGGCGTGATGCTGATCGGCCCTTCATGCAGCGTCAGATCAGTCTTCGCGGTTTGCAGTGCAGGCGCCGCAGGGGCGGTCTGCACCCCGCCATCCTGGCGCATAAACGGCTCTTCCCGCCCAACGGTCCTGGTATCGACCGCGTAGACCGAGGTTGTCGCGCACATGTACAGAGTCGACCAGTCCGGTCCGCCCCAATGCAGGTTCGCGACCATTTCGGGCACATGAATCTCGCCCAGCCGCAGCCCGTGGAAATCGTAGACCCAAACCCCGCCCGGGGCTGTCACGTAGACATTCCCCTTCGCATCGGCCTTCATCCCGTCCGGCACCCCGGCGCGGCCGGACTCGCGGATGCCGCTTGCAAAGACCCGGCCTTTGACCAGCGACCCGTCTGGGGCCACGTCGAACATCCGGATGTTGGCCTGGTCCGTGTCGTTGACCCACATCCACCGCTCGCACGGGCTGAAACTCAGTCCGTTCGGTTGCGTGAACATGTAACGGTCACTCACCAGCTGCGCCTCGTCCCCCGGCCGGTGATTGGGCGGCAGGCGGTAGACGCCCTGGAACCCCATGTCCAGGGGGCGTTCGATCCCGAAGCCCGGCATCCGGCCATAGGTCGGGTCAGTGAAATAAATCGCGCCGTCCGAACGCACGCAAATGTCGTTTGGGGAATTCAGTTCGCGACCTTCGAAATGGCTGGTCAGCACGGTGCGCGTGCCATCGGGCGCAAACCGGGTTACGGACGAGGTCGAGTGCTCGCAGACCAAGAGGTTCAGATCCGCGTCATAGGTCATCCCGTTGCCCTTGTGGGACGGGCGCAGGATCTCCTCGACGCCCGCATCCGGCGACCAGCGGCGGCGCACATCTGCGGGCATGTCCGAGAAGATCAGGTTCTGGTCCACCGGGTGCCACAAAGGCCCTTCGGTGAAGGTGAACCCGGTGCCGATCTGGCGGACCTGGGCGTTCGGTTCGATTATGTCGGCGAAGCGGGGATCGAGAACCTTATGAGGCATCTGCTCTCTCCTCTCGTTGCTGGATCATGCCGCCTCCCGGGCCTTGTGTCCCCAAGCGCCGAACATCATGTCGGCGACGTAGGTCGCGTTGGATTGTCGCCGTTCCTCTGCCAGCCGCGCGGCGAGGGTCTCCAGGCCGATTTCTGCTTCTGTCACGGCGCCGCTCGCCAGAATGCGCGGCAGCACCGCCTGCACCAGACCTGCCAGCGGATACCCGCGGGTCGGCGTCTGCAAGACGGCCTCGGCGCGGACATCTGCAACATCGAAACCGGCACCGGACAGCAAACCATAAAGCCTAAGGCCCATCGCCGGATCAGCACCCTCGTGATCGATCATCGCCCTGACCCAGCCCAGAACCCGGTCGTGCAGCGGCAGATCAGCCAGACTGGCCGGGGTCATGGTCGCACTGTGCTCGTGCAGCGCGATCAGCCCGCCCGGGCGCAGCAGTTGCGACAC
>JBCCMP010000318.1:0-6096 GCA_039026295.1 Pseudomonadota bacterium
GCGCCGCGTTCAGCAGCACGGCGCCGCGCCCTGTCTTCCGGGCTAGAAGGAGATGGCAGCGAACAGAGCGTCCTGAAAGTCCGGGTCCGCATCTGCTGCGTCGACGATCAGCACACCGTTGCCAAGATCCAGCGTCGCCGAACCATCGCTGGTGAAGATCAAGGCGCTTGCGGCCCAGTCTTCGGCGCTGCTCACACTGGCCAGCAGATCCAGATCGCTGAGGTCGATGCGGTCCAGATTGTCCAAGGACCAGCCGAAATCCACGATCCTGTCCTCGCTGCCATCCAGATCAGCGGCGCGGAAGGCGAATGTGTCAGCGCCCAGACCGCCGGTCAGGATGTCAGCACCGGTGCCGCCGCGCAGGAAATCGACGCCGCTGCCACCGTCCATCTGATCGGCACCGCTGCCACCCGCCAGGTAGTCCCGGTCGGCACCAGCGGAGAGCGTGTCGTCGCCTGATCCGCCGTGAAGCCGGTCCTTGCCGTCGTCGCCGTCAAGGATGTCACTGCCGGAGCCGCCGTCCAGCTTGTCATTGCCATGGCCCCCGGCAAGGGCGTCATCGCCGGACCCACCGGAGAGGGAGTCGTGACCGTAGCCGCCTGTCAGATCATCATCGCCTGATCCGCCGAACAGGGTGTCGTCACCGTCGCCGCCGTCCAAACGGTCGGCACCGGACCCGCCCGCAAGATCATCGGTCCCGGCTCCGCCTGCCAGCACATCGCCGCCGCTGCCGCCGCGAAGAACATCATCGCCGAGGCCGCCGTCCAGGACATCGTCGCCCGAACCGCCAGACAGCTCGTCCGACGCACTGCCGCCGTAAAGCGCGTCATCCTGCGCGCCACCGCTCAGCCGGTCTTCCCCTGCGCCGCCATAGAGCAGATCCGCGCCCGAGCCGCCGAACAGGACGTCTGCGCCATCGCCGCCGAAGAGATCGTCGTGACCCGCCGAGCCGTGGAGCTCGTCGTCGCCGGCACCACCGGACAAGCGGTCATCATCCTCTGCCAGAAGCGTATTGAACTGGTCGTAGCGCAGTCCGTCGTCGTCATAGTGCGAGACGATGGCGCTGACCGCGTTCGGCCCCGCACCCCCGTAGAGTGCATCCGACAAAACACCGCCGCTGATAACGTCACCCAGCGAGCCACCGATCAGCAAATCCTGCCCCAGCCCGCCAAACAGGCTATCCTGCCCGGCATTGCCATAGAGCTGGTCATCAAAGCTGTCCGATGGATCGGCGGTCTCGACCAGAACCGGTTTGCGGATCAGGACCGGGGCGTCTTCTTCGATCACGGTCGTGCCACTGATCGCCCTGGGGTCGGTCGCCCCGTCATTGTTCCGCACGTTCTGGGCCGCGCTGACGATCTCGAGATGGGCTTCACCGGTGCCGGGATCGATGACGACCTGATAAATCGCTCCGCTTTTGCCGGTCGCGTTGTCCATGTCGTGATCGCCGGAGTTCCCGCCGACGAACAGCTTGCCGTCCACATCGACAAAGGCTGCGCCGAAGGTCATGGCGGGAATGCCGGGCAGCGACACGCCGTCAACCACCGTGTGGCTGATGACTGTCTTGGAGAACCGTGGCTCTGCTCCCGTGTCAGCGTCCGAGATATCAACGGTCAGCAAGGTGCCCGGGTCACCTTCGCGGGCCGGTCGCGCAACGCCCATGAAACTCTGTGTGCGGGCATCAAAGGCCAGATCCAGAACCTTTTCAGGGATCATGTCGCGCGGAAACTTGAAGACGGTTGTCGCCCCTGATGTCTCTGACCCCAGGGCATCGACATCCACCCGGACGATGTGATCCATATCCGAGTCAAAGGTCCAGAGATTGCCCTGCCCGTCAAAGTCACCGACCCAGGACGCATAGGGTGTTTCACCAACGCGGAATGTCTGGCCAGTGGCGTCGATCATAACCAGATCGGACTTCGCGACGGCCTCGCCATTTGCATCTCTGCCATTTGATGTCGCAATGGCGTAAAGTAGGTCGTCTTCGGTGTTCAGACCCATGGCATTGTAGACATGCCCTGCCGCATCGCCGATGGCCTGATAGGAGGCCGTCTTCGGGTCAAAGGCGTGAAGCGTCGCTTCCATCACCTGATAGAAGTTGGATGATCCCGGCGCGAAGGCGCGAACGGTCTGTTCTTGACCGCCGATCTCAACGGTTTTCTGGTACGATGGGACCGGCCCATCGAACAGGATGTCAGGGCCTTCGGTTGCCCCGGGATCTGTCGACACAATCGTCAACTCGTCCCGTCCGCCTGTGCCGAGAACTTCGATGTCCCTGGCCGAGAATTCGGCCGTTCCTGTCTCGAACCGTCCGACTTCCTGTCCGTTCCACAAAACGACGACGGCACCGGCCTGGCTGCCGGCAGAAAGGTTGGCCGCCATTTCCATCGAGAACGCATAAGCGGTGCCTTCCGCGGTTTCGATGCTTTGCGACGCTGCGCTGTGCCCGCCGGGCAATTCAGAGACCGACCATGAACGGTCCGAGGACAAACCGGCGATGCTCAGCGCGTCTTCCGGAACCGCCAGAAGGTTCACCCCGGTGAAGTCGCCGACCAGTTCATCGTCGCCGCCTTCGCCTGAAAGGATGTCATCCCCTTCGCGGCCAAGGATAGCGTCAGCGCCTTCGCCTCCGGTCAGGTGATCGTTTTGGGCAGACCCGATCAGGGCCAAGAGTTCTGCGTTCTGTGTCATGGGACTCTCCAGCCGCATTCATGCAGTCATTTCGGTTTTGAGAAGTGGGCGGCATCCGGTTCAGCACGGATGCCGATAATCGATCACCAGCCGATGCCTTCGTATTCCAGCGCTGGCGGCACGTCCTTGAAGATGCGGGCAACGTCGATGATCTTGCCCCAGCTGTACCAGCCGACCAGATCGCGGAATTGCCTGGTCGACTGCGTCGTGACGGCAACCGCGACTTCGTCCAGCACCTCTTCCGGTGTCGCCCGGATCATGCCCGGCAAGGCTTCGGCCATGCGCATCAGGTCGGGGCGGGAATGCTGCACATAGGCGAGCTGCTGCGCGATCGGCGTATCCTCCGTGATCGCCGCGTCGTAGGCGACAACCTCGACCCCGGCATCCATCAGCCGTGCGATCAGGTCCAGCGCCGGGCTTTCGCGCAGATCGTCTGTTCCCGCCTTGAAGGCGATCCCAAGAATGCCGACCTTGGTGGCACCGGTGCGCAGGACGATGTCGACTGCCTCTTTCACCTGCCGCTCGTTCGAGGGCAGCAGGCTTTCGATCAGCGGGACGTCCGCATTTGCCTGCTGGGCCAGGTGGGTCATTGCGCGGACTTCCTTGGGCAGACAGGATCCGCCGAATGCAAAGCCCGGCTTCAGGTAGTAGGGCGACAGGTTCAGCTTCGTGTCCTGGACAAAGATGTCCATGACCTTGTGGCTGTCCACGCTCATCGGTTTGCAGATGCGGCCGATTTCGTTCGCGAAGCAAACCTTGGTCGCATGCCAGACATTGTCGACATACTTCACCATCTCGGCGACTTCGATGCTGGTCACGATCGCATTGGTATCCACCGGATCATAGATCCGCGACAGGATTCGGGCCGCCCGGTCATCGCTGGCGCCGATCACGGTCTTCGGCGGAGCGTGAAAATCGGCGACCGCGACGCCTTCACGCAGAAATTCGGGATTGAAGCAGACGCCGAAATCATCGCCAAGGGTCGCGCCCGAGGCCGCTTCGATTTCGGGCACCATCACGCGCATGGTCGTGCCGGGCGGGATGGAGCAGCGCATGACAACAAGATGATAGTCCCGCTTCCCGCGCAGCCCGATGCCGATCTGGCGTGCGGCGGCGCGAATGAAGGTGTCGTCGCAGCCACCGTCGGGCGCGGTCGGCGTGCCAACGGAGACAAAGGTTACATCAGTCGTCCGCACGGCCTCGACCAGATCGGTTGTGGCCGATATCAGCCCGGATTGCGTGCCCTGCGCCAGCAGATGGCCCAGATCCTTTTCGTGGATCGGCGAGGTTCCGGCAGCGATTGCGTCGACCTTTGTCTGGTCGATGTCAACGCCGACAACCCGGTGGCCAAGACCGGAAAGACAGGCGGTTGAAACGGCCCCGACATAGCCCAGACCGACCACGCTGATCGCGGGTTTCATATCGATCAGATGCAGATTTCCCGGCTGGTAAGCGGCGGCGGCGTTCAGAGTATCAAGCATGGCACAGACCCTTTCATCATCGTCTGCACCTGAATTAGAGCACTGAATTATCGGAATAAATTGACCTGCGGTATGGTTTTCAGACCCTTAAGGGCACGGGGCTATCCCTTTGGATAGGTCGCTACAATCCGAAGGTCAGGCGCAGGAATACGCCCGAGGGCATGTCAACCAGACCCGTGTAGAGCATCGTCCCGAGAAACAGCAGGACAACCGACAATATGGTCAGATACATCGCCATCCCGTCGCGCGCCATGGCCAGCAGCGAGACATTGCCGAACCCTGCCGACTGCGCGCCGCGGTTGGACCATTTCTGCTTTGACAAGCGCCAGAGGCAATAGACCTTCACGGACGCATTGATCAGCTGGTTGAAGTAGAGGATCCAGGGATAGTTCAGGTTCACCTCGCGGGCGTATTGAAACAGAACCAGCGACAGCAGCATCCGGCTGACTGCAATGAAAAGAATGTAGGCCAGCAGGTAGTGGATGCCGATCAGGATCGAGGCCGAGATCGCAAGGCACGGGCTGACGAGCATCGTCCACATCGACAGCCGCTGATCGACCAGGCACCACCAGATGAAGAACGGCATTTTCGATGGACCAAGGGCGATTGCGCGCGCGCCGTTGCGCAGCATGTTGCCCGACCAGCGTCGAAAGTTCTGAACCATCCTGTCGAGGCCACCGCCATCGATCACCTCGATCGTGAAGCCCAGGGCATCGGGCACATAGAGCATGCGGCTTTCCTGCTTCAGCAGGAAGTACCAGGTCGACTTGTCGTCACCGGACAGAAAACGGAAGTTCCCCCACAGCCAGTGATCCAGATGATCGGCTTCCAGCAGCCGGATGAACTCGCGGCGCGAGAGATGCCGGGCCCGGAAGACCGACATGCGTCCGGTCAGGGTCAGCACCCGCCCGGATACCGCGTGGCTCTGCATGGCCAGACGGCGCTGCGCAAAGCGCATCTTCAGCCATGTCGCCACCCATTTCGGGCCGATGCAGATCACCTCTTCATCGGTCGTGCAGGCCTGCAGATCCGGGTAGACCTTGAAGAGCGGCAAACAGTGGCGCACCGCGCCGGGCGCGAGCACAAAGTCGCCGTCCATGAAGATCACCAGATCATCGGCACGCACCCCGGCGCGGGACATCGCGCGCAGCACGGTTCCGATGGCGGCGCGCTTGCCCGGTACGTTCTGGCGGATGATCCGCAGCGTGATGTCGTCGTTCGCCGCATGGGTCCGGATCAGCCGTTCGATGATTTCCTCGTCGAACCGGTCTGACGAGCCGAGCCAGATCGTGCCGGGAACGCCGGAAGCGCGAATCTCGCGCAGGATCGACAGGATCACGCGCTCGGTTATTTCCGCGTGTTCCTTGTAGGTGGTCATCATGAAGTGCAGATGACGCGGGCGCCAGCCGTCGGCCCAGGCCTGTTCGCCTGCCGCGCGGAGCCCCGGATAGACGAAGCGTCCGTAGCAGAAGGCGCGCACCGCATGGGTGAACCACCAGCCATAACGCCAGATACCCAGAAGCCCGATGACCAGCGTAATCTCGCGCACCACCGGGTCGAAGATCGTGTTCGGAATGGCCAGAAGGCCCGCGAGGCACACACCGAAATAAAGTGTGATCTGGTAGAGAGCCGTCAGGTTCCACTTTTCCCACCGGGTCGGATCGTGGGCGAGCTGCCGGTCGATCTCGTCCGTGTCCAGCGCGTCAGACATCGTCGCCGGCGGGGGTCAGGGACACTGTCAGGTCGCGCCGAACCGTGTCGGTTCCGCGCCGCTGGAACAGAACGATCGCCGGCAGACCGGACGGCAGTGCCGATGCGTCCGCCTCGAGCTTCAGCAGAACGCGCGCCGAGCGGTCCTGCGGCCCGCGCCAGACATACTGCGCCTTCTGTTCGTCGACGAAGCCCGAAGTCCGGTCGATTTCCA
>JBCCMP010000319.1:0-6091 GCA_039026295.1 Pseudomonadota bacterium
CGCCCCGGTCGGGATTGAGATGATCATCGTCGTGATCCCGAAGAACGAGTTCACATTCGCGCCCGCGCCCATTGTGAAGAAGTGGTGCAGCCAGACGATGTAGCTGAGGATCATGATCACGCAGGTCGCGTAGACCATGGACTGATAGCCAAAGAGCCGCTTGCGAGAGAAGGTCGGCACGACCTCCGAGAAGATGCCGAACACGGGCAGCGTCAGGATGTAGACTTCCGGGTGGCCCCAGATCCAGATCAGGTTCACGTACATCATGGGATTGCCGCCCATGTCGTTCGTGAAGAAATGGGTGCCGAGGTAGCGGTCTGCGGTCAGCAGCGCCAGCGTGGCCGAGAGGACCGGGAAGGTCGCGACGATCAGGACGTTGGTGCAAAGCGTCGTCCAGCAGAACACCGGCAGTTTCATCCAGGTCATGCCCGGTGCGCGCATCTTGACCAGGGTAACGATCAGGTTGATGCCTGACAGGGTCGTGCCTATCCCTGCGATGTTCAGCGACCAGAGATAGTAATCCATCCCGACGCCCGGACTGAAGGTCAGACCCGATAGTGGTGGATAGGCCAGCCAGCCTGTCTTCGCGAACTCGCCGACAAACAGCGACGTCATGATCAGGACCGCGCCAGACACTGTCAGCCAGAAGCTGATGTTGTTCAGGAACGGAAAGGCGACATCGCGCGCGCCGATCTGCAGCGGCATCACATAGTTCATGAACCCGGTGATGAACGGCATAGCCACGAAGAAGATCATGATCACGCCATGGGCGGTAAAGATCTGATCGTAGTGATGGGCATCAAGGTAGCCGAAATACCCCATGGACGCCAAAGCCTGATGGCCCCGCATCAGCAAGGCGTCGGCGAACCCGCGGATCAGCATGACCAGCCCGAGGATCATGTACATTATCCCGATCTTCTTGTGGTCGATCGAGGTGAACCATTCGCGCCAGAGATATCCCCAAAGCCGGAAATAGGTGAGACCGGCGGCCATCACGACGCCGAGGATCACCGTGCCGACAAAGGTCGTCAGGACGATGGGATCGTAGAAGGGAAAGATGTCCCAGGTCATCTTGCCCCAGATCGGGTGCGCGACCTCGGCGCCTGCCGTGCCGTGGATAAGATCCGTGCTGGCCATAACAGCTACTCCGCCACTACGATCGATTGCGGTCTTGACTGCGGCAATGCCTCCCGGCCCGGAGGCATCAACTGGCTGATCAGAACATCGATGTCCTGATCCTTGTCCAGTTTCGAGGGCTTCAGGATCGCGAACAGCGCTTCTGGATCATCTGCGGTGCACAGCCCGCGATAGAGTTCGCGGTTGAACAGCCCCGCGACCCCGCCGCCGCCAAGCGCATCGACCATCATCATGTCGTGCAGGCACAGATCGCTGCCGCCCACGCACATGTTGACGATCCGCTCCCACATGTCGTCTTCCACATCGCTGAAATAGACGACCGGATGATCAACAGTCGGATCCTCCAAGTCGACATAGACTTCGCGGTCCAGCACATTCTGATCCGCCTTGACGGTGGCGACCCAAGCTTCGAAGCCAGCTTCGTCAAAGGCATGAAAATCGAAATGCATGTGCGAGAATCCGGCGCCGCTGTAGTTCGCCGAGATGCCCTGATAGGTGCCAGGCGCATTCATGACGGCATTCAGTTCGGTCTGCATGCCCGCCATGGCGTAGATCTGCCCGGCCAGGGCCGGAATGTAGAACGAGTTCATCACCGTGGCCGAGGTCAGTTGGAACTCGATCGGACGATCGACGATCGCGGCGGCTTCATTCACGGTGGCGATGCCATATTCGGGGTAGATGAACAGCCATTTCCAATCCATCGCCACCACCCGGACAGTCATTGGCGTGTCGGCGGGCGTTATAGGCTGCGTCTCGGAAATCCTGCGCAGCGGATCGTATGGCTCCAACCGGTGGGTCGCGACCCAGGTCAGGCCGGCCAGACAGATGATGATCGCCAACGGGACCGACCAGACCACAATCTCCAGGCTAATCGAGTGGTCCCAGTCCGGCTCGTAGGTCGCTTCCTTGTTCGATTCGCGGTACTTGAAGGCGAAGAAGACCGTCAGTGCCATGACCGGCACGATCACGATCAGCATGAGCACCGTGGCATAGATAATCAGATCGCCCTGCTGCGCCGCCACATCGCCCGGTGCGTCCAGGACCACCAGTTCACACCCCGCGACAAGCAGTGCAGTGGCGAGAAGCGCTGTGTTTCGGACCATCTTCATCGGTTCAACCATTGTTTTTTAACGGTTCCTGCCGAGGTACTGTGACTGTGCTGCACACTGTGCCTCTGTCCTTGCGAAGCATGTATGCCCGAAGGTAGAGGATAAACAGTCTGCTGCTCTGCAACAAAACTTCGCACCCCCGTGGATTGCGCTATATTGACGAACAGGAACCTCATGGTGAGCGGTTAAGTGGAAAACGCTAAGACAACGAAAATACACGCGGCAACCGTTGATGAAGTCATAACGACCGTCATCATGGCACGGGTGACCGACTTTTTCGGCTTCTTCGTTTACGCCATCGCCTCGGCGGTTGTGTTCCCGCGGCTGTTTTTCCCGACATTCGACCCGGTAACCGGGACACTTATGTCGTTTGCGATCTTTCCGCTGGCCTTCTTGGCGCGCCCCGTCGGTGGCGCGCTGGGGAACTTCATCCAAATCAAGGTCGGTCAGGCACCTCGTATCGCCATTGCGCTCATGATACTCGGTAGTTCCACCGTGGCAATCGGCCTTTTGCCCAGTTTTGAATCAATCGGCTGGCTGGCCCCGGTTCTGCTGGCCGGATTGCGGATCGCCCAGGGCATCGGGCTCGGAAGCGCCTGGGACGGTATAACCCTGCAATTGCAGAACGCGGCACCGAAGGAACGGCAGGGCCTCTACGGCATGGTGCCGCAACTGGGCGGCCCGATCGGGTTCTGCGTCGCTGCATCGCTGTTTTATGTGCTCACAGGTTTTCTCACCGACGAGGAATTCATCAATTATGGGTGGCGATTCGCATTCTTCGGTGTGATGGCGGTGAACGTCGTGTCGCTGTTTGCGCGTCTGCGCCTTCTGACGGCCGATTTTGGCCCGGACAAACTGCCACCGAAACCGGCGCCGTTTTTGCCGATGATCCGCAAGCAGTGGCGGCCGATCCTGATCTCGGCGTTCATGCCGCTGGCCAGCTATGCGCTTTTCCACATGGTCACGGTCTTTCCGCTTGCCTACGCGCTACTCTATTCGTCGGACGAGATCAGTTACATCCTGATGCTGCAGTTGATCGGCGGCATGCTCTGCGTCTTCGCGACGATCGCGTCGGGTTTTTTCTCGGACATCTACGGCAGACCCAAGATCCTTGGGCTGTGCACTCTGATGATCCCGCTGCTGTGCCTCACGATCCAGACCCTGGACGGCAACCCGTGGATCTACATCATCTTCGGCTTTACGCTGCTGGGTCTGGCCTTCGGACAGTCCAGCGCCATCGCCCCTGCTCGTTTCGAGCCGGAGTACCGCTTTTCCGGCGGTGCGGTGTCAGCCAACCTGTCATGGATCGTCGGGGCTGCGTTCGCACCGCTGGTCGGCCTGTCGCTGACGGTGCAGTTCGGTCTCGGCGCGTCGGCGATCTACCTGATGTCGGGCGCGATCGTTACGGCCTATGTGCTGTACGCGCGGTACGGGTTTGATGCCTTCAGGATCGGGCAGAGCGCACCGCGCAAGTAGTGGCTTTTCAAAGGTCGTAGAAACGGCCAAAGGCTGGAGAACCTGAACTGCGGCACCAATCGCGCTGAATTCCAGATCCGCTGATTTGGCGAGTCGTAAGCGGCGCTTTCGAGCACGACATTCGCATAGCCTGTCTGATCGTATCATCTCCCGGCTCGTCGCTTTACCTCTGGCCGCAGCGTCCGGTCGGACTTGACCTGCAGAAGTGACCCGGGCCTTTCGCCAGACAACCAAGAGCGAAAGGGCCCGATCACCAAGCGGCAAGCGCGTATCGTCTGGTGGCTCTTGCAAAAGGCCGACAAGCAATATGGATTGTCATCGGCGGCAGACTTCGGTACATCGCCGCTTCCCCCAAAAGGGCGGTGTCCCGCGCAGAAGCGCAGCGAATACCGCCGCAGGGAAGCTCGAAATCGGGTCGAAATCAGGTCGGATTGTCATGGAAGCCATCGATCGTATCTCGGGTGTCGCCGCGCCCATGCCGATGATCAACATCGATACCGACATGATCCTGCCGAAGCAGTATCTCAAGACCATCAAACGGTCGGGCCTTGGCGTCCATCTCTTCGAAGAGGTGCGCTATCACACGGATGGCAGCGAAAACGCTGACTTCGTTCTGAATCGTCCGGCCTACCGCCAGGCGAAGATCCTCATCGCCGGGGACAATTTCGGCTGCGGCTCCAGCCGCGAGCATGCGCCATGGGCGCTGAAAGACTTCGGCATAAGGTGCATCATTGCGCCCAGCTTTGCCGACATCTTCTTCAACAACTGTTTCAAGAACGGCCTTCTGCCCATCACCCTGCCGCAGGAACAGGTCGATTTCCTGACGGAAGACGCCCAGCGCGGCGCGAACGCGATCATGACCGTGGATCTGGTCGAGAACTATATCTCGTCATCGGACGGAACCGTAATCCCGTTCGAGGTGGAGCCTTTCAAACGTAAGTGTCTGCTGGAAGGCTTGGACGACATCGGTCTGACCCTTGAACGGCTGGACAAGATCGAGACCTTCGAGACCGGAGCCTTCGCACAGAAACCCTGGCTGCGATCGCTGCGACACCCCAACGCCGAAACCTGATCCGAGACTGACAGAATGAACGACAGCGCGAGCAGCAAACAAATCAGATGGAATGGTCACCTGCAGCACGAGGCAGTCGATATTCTGACCCGGCCCGGCGGCTGCATCGTCAGCCCGACGAAGGTCGGTTACATCGTGATGACGACCGATGCGCAGGGGCTGGAGCGGAAGTTCTCCGCCAAGAACCGCAATCGCAACAAACCTGGCGTGGTGCTGTGCGGGTCCATGGAGCAACTTCGGACGCTGGCGCAGCTGAATGACGAGATCGACGCCTTCTATCAGTCGCACTGGGACCGCGAGATCCTGCTGGGGTGCATCCTGCCGTGGCGGGAAGACGCCATCGCCCACATCCCGGATGACGGCTCGAAAGAGCTGATGATGGACGGGCGCGGCACCAGTTGCTTCGTCATCAAGTTCGGCACGCCGTCAGAACATACCGTCAGCGATTTGTGGGGCCGCCTTGGCAAGCTGGTCTTTGCCTCGTCGGCGAACCCGTCAGGCAAGGGCAATCGCGGCCTTGTCGAGGGGATAGGCGACCGGATCGAGGGCGAGGTCGATCTGATCATCGAAGCCAATGACTATGTGGCGTCGATCCAGCCCGGTGCGGATGACAGGTCGCGCTATGAACAGGGCGTCATGGTGTCCGCCGTCGACGCCTCGGGCACGCTGATCCCGCTGCAGAACGGCGACCGGGATGTCAGCCCGGGCCCTGTCCTGATCCGCAAGGGTCTTGCCTGCACCGAGATCATGGAACTGATGAGCGAGCACTTCATCAGTTGGGATTACCGGCACGGGCACTACTACTGACCGAATAACCGATCGGCGTGGTCCAGGCCCCGGCCGAGCGGGGCCAGCCAACGGCCTATTCCTCCGGCTCGTAGACCTGCGCCTTCAGCGGCACATCGGGGTCCAGCGACGGGATCGCGCTGAGCAATGACTGCGTGTAGCGATGGGTCGGATTGGCGAACAGCTCGCGCGTCGGTGCCTGCTCCATGATCCGCCCGTGATACATGACCGAGACATAGTCGCAGACATGGGCGACGACCGAGAGGTCGTGGCTGATGAACAGGATCGTCAGGTCCAGATCCCTTTGCAGCGACTTCAGAAGATTCAGGATATCTGCCTGAATCGAGACATCCAGTGCGGCAACGGCCTCGTCAGCCACCACGAAGCGCGGGCCGCAGACCAGGGCACGGGCGATCGAGATGCGTTGGCGCTGCCCGCCAGAGAAGGCATGCGGGAACCGTCGCAGATGTTCGAGGTTCAGGCGGCATTTATCGGCAATCTCGCGCACGCG
>JBCCMP010000320.1:0-6090 GCA_039026295.1 Pseudomonadota bacterium
ATGACACCTTTCTTATAGTCGAGCATCTTCGGGACATCGACGGAGACCTCGCCGACCGAGATACCCATGCTGCCGAAATTGTGCCCGGTTTCGTGCACAAGTTCCGAGGCATGGAGCAAAGCTTTCGAAGGGATACAGCCGACGTTCAGGCATGTGCCCCCGAGCGCGCCGCGACCTTCTACGCAAGCCACTTTCAGGCCGAGTTGTCCGCAGCGGATTGCACATACATAGCCGCCGGGGCCACCGCCGATCACGATCACATCATAGTCGGACATTGTCGCTTCCTTCGTGTTTGCCGTCATCGCCCTGGCGAACGACTTCGGGCCGTGAACATCGTAACTGCGCCGATCGAAAAAAGCGCGGCGATCGCACCAAGACCTGCCACGTAGTTGAAGTCGTTCGCGGCGACAGCCTCTGTGAAACCGCCTTCCGATGCCGAGATCGCTCGGCTACCAGCATCGGATATCACAAGTGCAGCAAGTCCGAAGAAGACTGTCAGCGCGCCGCATCCTGCGGCCATGAACGTTATGCCTGCGCCTCGGATCGATTTCTGCAGAACACTGGAGACCACCAATAAGACGACTGGAATCCCAAAACAGACCGCAAGCATCTCAGGCAAGCCCTTCGCCTCGGACAGAGGGATGGTCAATACAAAGAAGAAAACGGCGCCGCCCGCCATGAAGATGGCTGCAATGATATTGGCGATCGAGGCAAGGACACCCATTCCCGTCCGGTTCATCTTCGCATTAAAGATCCATCAGCAGTCGACGCGGATCTTCAAGCGCTTCCTTGACCCGAACAAGGAATGTAACGGCCTCTTTACCGTCAATGATCCGGTGGTCATAGCTCAGCGCCAGATACATCATCGGGCGGGCAACAATGTCGCCGCCAATGACCATAGGGCGTTGCTGAATCTTGTGCATGCCAAGGATGCCCGATTGCGGCGGGTTAAGAATCGGAGCGGACATCAGCGAGCCGTACACGCCGCCGTTTGAAATCGTGAATGTGCCACCCTGCATGTCGGCAATCGACAGCTTGCCGTCCCGCGCTTTCTCGCCCATCGCCGCGATCGATTTCTCAATCGTCGCGAAGCCCATCTGATCTGCATCGCGCACAACCGGAACAACCAGACCTGTCGGGGTGCCGACGGCAACGCCGATGTGGCAGTACTGCTTGTAGATCAGCTCGTCGCCGTCAATTTCTGCGTTGACGGCCGGAACCTCTTGCAGGGCATGGCAGCAGGCTTTCACAAAGAACGACATGAAGCCCAGTTTCACGCCGTGCTTCTTGACGAATTCGTCTTTGAACTCAGACCGAAGCGCCATGATTTCGGTCATGTCCACCTCGTTGAAGGTGGTCAGCATGGCGGCGGTGTTCTGTGCGTCCTTCAGGCGCCGCGCAATGGTCTGGCGCAAGCGTGTCATCCGAACACGCTTTTCCCGATCGCCCACAGCCACAGGGGCTGCGGTTGCGGGCGCAGGCGCCGATGCCGCCTTGGCAACATCCTCTTTCATGATCCGACCGTCGCGACCTGTTCCTGTGACCTGATCTGCGCTCAGACCCGCCTCTGCCATTGCCTTTTTGGCTGATGGGGCATCCTCGACGTCTTTGCCGCCACTTGCAGGTGCCGGCGCCGATGCCGAAGCGTCATGCGCGGGCGTTGCGGTCGCTGGTTCTGGCGTGCCAGACGCTCCTGCGCCCTCTTCCACCGTCGCGAGCAGGGCATCCACGCCTACCGTATCGCCTTCCTTGGCAACGTGTTCGATGATCGTGCCGGCGACAGGCGACGGCACTTCGACCGTGACCTTGTCTGTTTCCAGTTCGCACAGCATTTCGTCTATTGCGACGGATTCCCCGGGCTGTTTGAACCAGGTGGCGACCGTGGCTTCAGTTACCGACTCGCCCAGCGTAGGGACGCGAACTTCTACTGCCATCTCTTCAGATCCTTCTGATGGTCAGAGACCCAGGGCCGCGCCGATAAGCGCTTCCTGTTCTGCTTTGTGCTGCGAACCAAGGCCGGTCGCCGGCGACGCTGAAGCGGAGCGCCCGGCATAGCTGGCCCGCGATGACTTGCCGACCGTGCGGTTCAGAACCCATTCGATGTTCGGTTCGACAAAGAACCACGCGCCCTGGTTCTTGGGTTCTTCCTGGCACCAGATGATGTCCGCGTTCTTGAACCGGGCCAGTTCGCGCGTCAGGCTGAGGGCAGGAAACGGATAAAACTGTTCCATGCGCATCAGGTAGACATCGGTGATCCCGGCCTCGTCTCGGGCTTCCAGCAGATCATAGTAGACCTTGCCCGAGCAGAGGACGACGCGGCTGATCTCATCGTCGGGCTTGAGTTCGGTGGTCGAATGCCCCTGCTCCGCATCGTCCCATAGAATACGGTGGAAACTCGAACCCTCGGCCATGTCGCTCATTTTCGAGACGCAACCCTTGTGGCGCAGCAGCGATTTGGGCGTGAAAAGAATGAGTGGCTTTCGGAAGCTGCGATGCAACTGACGGCGCAGGATGTGGAAGTAGTTGGACGGCGTCGTACAGTTTGCGACGATCCAGTTGTCTTCCGCGCTTAGCTGCAGGAACCTCTCGATGCGGGCAGAGGAGTGCTCGGGCCCCTGGCCCTCGTAGCCATGGGGAAGCAGCAGCACCAAACCGGACATCCGCAGCCACTTGCGCTCCCCGCAGCATATGAACTGGTCGATCATGATCTGGGCGCCGTTGGCGAAATCGCCGAACTGTGCCTCCCACAGGACCAGAGCGTTCGGCTCGGACAGCGAGTACCCGTACTCGTATCCCAGCACCGCATATTCCGAGAGCATGGAGTCGATGACCTCGTAATGCGCCTGACCGTCACGGATGTTGTTCAGGGGGTAGTAACGGTCTTCGGTCGTCTGGTCGGTTATGCCCGAGTGGCGCTGACTGAATGTACCGCGCGTGCAATCCTGACCGGAAAGCCGAACCTTGTACCCTTCCAGCAGGAGCGACCCGAACGCCATCGCTTCGGCCGTCGCCCAGTCAATCCCCTCGCCGCTTTCGATCATCTGGCGCTTGGCATCCAATTGCCGGGTAATCGTCCGATGCGCGGAGAAGTCTTCCGGCAGGCTAGTCAGTGCGTTGCCAACTTCCTTCAGGTTATCCAAGGGTACCGCAGTCTGCCCGCGTTGATATTCTCCCTCGGCTGTTTCCAGACCTGCCCAACGACCATCAAGCCAGTCTGCCTTGTTCGGGCGATAGTCCTTCCCGGCTTCAAACTCGTCATTCAGGTAGGCCTGAAAACGGGCTTGCTCTTCTGCGAGTTCGCTTTCGGTGATCAAGCCCTCTTTGGTGAGTTTCTCGCCATAGATCTGCAGCGTGGTCTTTTGCTTTTTGATCGCCTTATACATAAGCGGTTGGGTGAACATGGGCTCGTCGCCCTCGTTGTGGCCGAACCTGCGATAACAGAACATGTCGATCACAACGTCGCGCTGAAACTTCTGGCGGAA
Source organism: Pseudomonadota bacterium (assembly GCA_039026295.1). GTDB lineage: Bacteria > Pseudomonadota > Alphaproteobacteria > Rhodobacterales > Rhodobacteraceae > Thermohalobaculum. Next base: position 3,483 of record JBCCMP010000320.1, read on the forward strand.
CTCTGTTGCAACCTTCGCGGCGTGAACAACCGCTTCCGGGTCATCGCCGTTCACGTGAAAAATCGGGCAATCCACCATTTTGGCGATGTCTGTCGGATAGGGACTTGACCGGGAATGGTGCGGCGCGGTTGTAAACCCGATCTGGTTGTTCACGATCACGTGGATCGTGCCGCCGGTCTTGTGACCTTTCAGACCGCTGAGACCGAAGCATTCTGCCACCACGCCCTGGCCTGCAAAGGCGGCATCGCCGTGCAGCAGAACGGGTATGACAGTATAGCGGTCATCGCCATGCTGTGCCTGCTTTGCGCGGACCTTGCCGATGACAACGGGGTTCACCGCCTCAAGGTGGCTGGGGTTCGCCGTGAGGCTGAGATGCACAGTGTTGCCGTCAAACTCCCGATCCGATGACGCCCCGAGATGATACTTAACGTCGCCGGAACCATCGACGTCTTCCGGTTTGAAGCTGCCACCCTGGAATTCATTGAAGATCGCGCGATAGGGTTTGGACATCACGTTCGCGAGGATGTTCAGACGCCCGCGATGCGGCATCCCGATGATAACTTCCTTGGCGCCCAGGGCGCCGCCGCGCTTGATGATTTGCTCCATGGCCGGGATCAGGCTTTCTCCGCCATCCAGGCCAAAGCGCTTGGTGCCCATGTATTTGATGCCGAGGAATTTTTCGAACCCCTCGGATTCAACCAGCTTGTTCAGGATCGCTTTGCGACCCTCGTTGGTGAAGATGATTTCCTTGCCCAGGCCCTCGATCCGCTCCTGGAGCCAGCCCTTCGCCTCCGGGTCCTGCAGGTGCATGAACTGAAGGGCGAACGTACCCTGATAGGTGCGCCTCAGAATTTGCTCGATCTGGCGCATCGAAGCAGTTTCCAGGCCGAGGACATTGTCGATGAAGACCGGACGGTCCAGGTCAGCCTCGGCAAAGCCAAAAAACTTGGCGTCGAACTCGGGATGAATTTCGTGGCCTTGAAGCTTTAATGGGTCAAGGTTCGCGCCCAGATGACCTCGCGACCGGAACGACCGTATATACATGATCGCACGGATCGAATCCAAAACGGCGCTTCGCACCGCCGTCTCGTCCATCTGTCCGCCGCCATTGGCCGACTTTGCACGGATCTTCTTTTCAATCGCCTTTGCGTCGGGCAAGGCATCCCAGTTGCCATCAAGTGCTGCCGTGTTCTCGTCGTTGGGCTCCGGCGGCCAGTCCGCCCTGGCCCATGGCGCACCGTTGGCCTCTGACAGCACATCCTCTGCTAGATCGCCCAGTTCCGTAAAGTACTGATGCCAGGTCGGATCAACTGAAGTGGGGTCGGTTTTGTAGCGAGCATATAATTGCTCAACGTACTCCGCGTTGTGGCCTTGCAGGAAGCTGGACGCGTGAAACTGCTCGTTCGAGCTGACTTCTGTCATGTTGACCGATGGGTCGCGTGACCGCGGCCCGTCCCCTGATGGCGATGCCGTTTCTGGCATCAGTTCGATTCGATAAGTCCCGTTGTGGAACTCAGTTATGATCTAACCATTAATCGCCGCAAGCAAGGCCTGTGCAAGGCCCGCCGGACTGTCTGCAACGGAGATGCCTGCCGCCTTCATCGCGTCGATCTTGTCTTCAGCGCCGCCCTTTCCGCCCGAAATGATCGCGCCTGCATGCCCCATCCTCCGCCCGGGCGGTGCGGTGCGTCCCGCGATGAATCCGGCGGTCGGTTTCTTGCGACCTTTCTTTGCCTCATCGATCAGGAATTGGGCGGCTTCCTCTTCGGCGCTGCCGCCGATTTCACCAATCATGATGATGCTCTCTGTCTGATCATCGCCGAGGAACATCTCGAGGCAGTCGATGAATTCTGTGCCCTTGATCGGATCCCCGCCGATACCGATGCAGGTCGACTGGCCGAGACCTGCCGCGGTGGTCTGGCCAACAGCCTCGTAGGTCAGCGTGCCAGAGCGCGAGACGACCCCGACCGAGCCCTTCTTGTGGATGTGGCCTGGCATGATACCGATCTTGCACGCCTCGGGCGTGATCACGCCTGGGCAGTTCGGGCCGATCAGCCGCGAACTCGAACCATCAAGCATTCGCTTGACCTTCATCATGTCAATTACCGGGATGCCTTCGGTGATGCAGCAAATCAGCGGCACCTCAGCGTCGATCGCCTCCATGATTGCGTCCGCAGCGAACGGTGGCGGGACATAGATTGCTGAGGCATTGGCGCCGGTCGCCTCCACCGCATCGCCGACCGTGTCGAAGACAGGCAGGTCAAGATGGGTCTCTCCACCCCGCCCCGGTGTGACCCCGCCGACCATATTGGTGCCATAGGCAATGGCCTGTTCAGAGTGGAAGGTACCTTGCGAGCCGGTGAAGCCCTGGCAAATGACTTTGGTGTTCTCGTCAATCAGTACGGCCATGTTCTTGGCTCCTTCTTATGCCGGGTTTTACCGGTCAACGGAATTGCGGCACCGGTGGCCCCTTCCGTATATCTGGTTCGGGTTAGACAATGCCTTCGGGTTAGACAATGCCATCGTCGGTGGCAGGTTTTGCGGCGATCTGTCACTTTTCAATCGCCGCGATGAGTTCCAGGGTAATCGAGCCCTTGCGGAGTCGAAC
>JBCCMP010000321.1:0-6082 GCA_039026295.1 Pseudomonadota bacterium
ACGTTGACAGATGGGGTCCCCATCGAAAGCGCACCGGCGATCGAGGCGGCCCTTTTGCCATTGGTCGATCCAATCACCGCTGACCCGTTTGAGGTCTTTGAGGTCTGTCTGACCGGCGAGATGTCGAATGGGTTTCATAAGGTGAGCGGCGTGACCAACGGCAAAAGGGCCGCCTCGATCGCCGGTGCGCTTTCGATGGGGACCCCATCTGTCAACGTCAGGTGAAAACGAAACTCATCCATGACGTATGGATACCCCCAACGAACGAGATTTGCGTCCTGGCGCGCGCTCAGTCCGGCCGATCGCCGTCTCGCGACCTCTTCGTCACGCGGAGGCGCACGATATGCGTCCAACGCTTCGACAAGCCAAGCCGCAAGACCCACCAGTCCCTCGCTCGCACCGTCCGGCACCAGCGCAAAGAAGTGCCCCATCTGCCGCAAGCGCAGAGGTGGAGCCGCCACCGGCGCTGCAGATCTGCAGTATTGCGACAACGCAGTTGCCAACGCGTCGGCACTGGTCCCCTCAGACAGGAAAAATGGCGGCTTGAGGGTCCCGTGAAAGCCGTACCTCCGAGCCCGCGCCGTGAGGTCCGGAAGGGGCACCGGCAGACCCGGAACCTCCAGTCTGTCAACGGCCGCGCCGGTGTCGATATCCCAGCCCAGCCAGGCTGCGCCAAACCTGGCCAGAGCCGATCCTTTCGGCGGCGCATAGTAGACCGCGTAGCGTTCAAACTCCGGCATCGACCAGCATCCATTTCTGCAAAACCTTCGTCCGATATGTGCCACAGAACCACGGCGCTTTCATGCCAGAACCGCGCCTGAAAAGGAGACCGTACCGATGAACGAGACCTGCCTGATCGGTGCATCAGCGGCCTCCACGACCGACGAGACGATTCTGACGAATGCGCAACTGGTTCTTCCAACCGAGACGCTGCACGGCACGATCGTCTTTGGATCCGATGGTATCTCGGACGTGCAACCGGGCCTCAGCCGCTCTCCTGCGGCGATCGATTGCGAAGGCGATTTCGTCTCGCCCGGTCTCATCGAGCTTCACACCGACAACCTCGAGCGGCACATGCAACCGCGCCCCGGTGTCAAATGGCCGAGTGCACACGCCATCATTGCCCATGATGCCGAACTCGCCTCCGTCGGGATTACCACCGTCTTCGATGCGTTGAGGATCGGATCGATCCTCAGCAGCCAGTCGAAATACGGGAAGTATGCGCGCACGATGGCCAGCGAGATCATCTCCTTGCGCGCCGCCGGGGCGCTACGGATTTCGCACATGATCCACCTGCGTGCAGAGATCTGTTCCGAAACGCTCGAGGAAGAACTCGCTGAGTTCGGTGCCGACGATCGGATCGGAATCCTGTCTCTAATGGATCATACGCCCGGTCAACGGCAGTTCGCAGATGAAGCGCAGCACCGGTTCTATCTGAAGGGCAAATACGGGATGTCCGACGCGGTCATCGATGCGCATTTCGAAAAGCTGCATGCGATCCGGGACAAGTTTGGCGACCGTCACTGGGCCTGCGCGCTGTCGAAAGCGCGGGAGCTCGGGGCCGTACTTGCAAGTCACGATGACACCACGGTCGAGCATGCCGCGCATTCAAATGACCTGGGCGTGCAGTTGGCCGAGTTTCCGACAAGCAAGCCCGCAGCGCTTGCGCTGAACGACGCGGGGGTCGCCGTGATGATGGGGGCGCCGAACCTCCTTCGCGGCGGATCCCACTCCGGGAATGTCGCGGCGTCAGAACTGGAGGCCGAAGACTGCCTGGACATTTTGTCGTCGGACTACGCGCCGTCCAGCCTACTGGCCGCTGCCGTGCGTTTGGGCGTAGACGCCGACGACATGGCAAAGGGGATCGCCACAGTAACATCGGCACCTGCCAAAGCAGCGTCGCTGCCGGACAGGGGATCGTTGGCGCAGGGGCTAAGGGCAGACATCCTCCGGTTCACCCTTCACGGCGACGTCCCGATCTCAAAGGGCGTCTGGGTCAAAGGGGTCCGCGCTGGCTGAAGACGTGGTGCCCTTGTCAGCTACGCCGTGCCGCGGCACCGCCACGGCGACGCGCCTTTGCGGTTCCATCCACAGCGTCCTGAAGCACTTTTGTCATCGGATGGTCTGCCGGCTCGCCAGAATAGTGGGACAGAAGCACGGCTGCGGCGATCGACGAATCCTGATCGTCCTTGAGGCCGAGCGCCCAATCCAGAAAAATGGAGCGGCAATCCTCCGGACCGATACCGTCAATCCGGTATGCCTCCCGGATCAGGCCTCTCGGATCACATCGCTTCAGCTTGTCGGACATCGTTCTTTGTAACCTTCAATCGCCGCTGGATCGCCTAGCACGGGTGCAGCTTGGCCTTTTGACGTATTACGACGTCAGTTCCGGATTTTACGCATGATGCCAATGATCTGATGCAATTTCTTGCAACCCGTCAAACGATCTCGATCTCCACAGAACTGTGCCCGGTGATTTCATATCGCACCCTGTCACCGGATTCGGGAAACCGCGTCCGCAAGACTGACCCCGTGATGATCTGTTCGCCGGCTTTCAGGGTTTCGCCTTGCGAGGCGAAATGCGCCAGCACCCAGGCAAGCGACTGGACAGGGTTCGCCGCGCCGGTGTTTCCGGCCTCCGGCGGATGGCCGGCCTGCACCAACACGGACGGAAGATCGCCAAGATTAAGCCTCCGCCAATCCTTGATGGGCGCACCCAGAACGACGCCGCCACACCACGCATTGTCTGCGGCCAGGGTAAGGCCGCAGATGTCGGTGTAGTCGGCATTTTTGTCGTCGATCAGTTCAAAGGCCGGGCGGACCGTCGAAATCAGATCGAGAACATTTTCCTCTCCGATCGGCACATCAGTCGGGGCAAGCTCTTCAGCCAGTTCAAACGCCAGTTCGTATTCCAGCCCAAGATGAATGAAGTCGGCGACCGCAACCTTTGCCGGGCTTCGCTGGATGTCATTGGCGAAGATCGCGCCAGCGACTGGCCGGTCCAGATTGACCATCTCCTGCATGGCCTTGGACGACAGCGCGATTTTCCGCCCGCCGATCGGGCCACGTTTTGGCATCATGTGTCGTTGCAGGTGGCCCTGAACCGCATAGGCCTCTTGAATTCCCCCGGGTGCCACGTCGCCGGTCAGCCGCACGTAATTGGACCGTGCCTGCCAATCCGCGGCAAGCTTTTCGGCGATCTTCTCGGCACGGTTCATTTCGGCACCAGCAGGTGAGGGTTGTCAGTCAGCAGGTGCCGATGGGGCTTGCTCATCATCGCCCAGATCCGACAATTCAGTGATCGTATTCTGGACCACTTCGGCAAGAATCAACCGGAAAAGGTCCTGACTGAGCCCCTGCATTGCCTGACCGGCTTCTGCCCGAAGGCCTAGATACTTTTCGGTATAGGGGGATGTCGCGCCCTCGCCGGTCAGCGACAGCATTTCTCCCTCGCTCAGCAAAGGATCCCAAGCCAGCGCCATGTTGCGCCGCCACGCGGTGCCGTGGGCCTCGACAGCCTTGTCGATCTCCGCATCGAAAACACTGGCCACCAAGGGTCCGTGCAGCTGGGACATGGCAATCAGTGTCGGTTGCCGCGCGCCGATCCGTGACAGCATGCCTGAGAGCTGATCGTCCGAGAATGACCCCGCAAATGCGATCGCAGCGTCCGACGGTTCTTCCGCTGCCACAGGATTTGAAAACAACACCGCGGCAACTGCGAGCGATTTCAGGAGATTGCCCATTTGTCCTTACCCCTTTTCGATCCAGCCGCCACCCAGCACGCGGCTGCCTTCCGGCGCATAGAAAACGCAAGCCTGGCCGGGTGCAACACCTTCCTCGGGGGTCAGCAGTTCAACCTCTGCGCCGTTACCCCGCGGATGCAGGCGCGCGGGTGTCGGCGGTCTTGTCGAACGGACTTTGACCGCGACCTCATGGCCCCCGTCGGGCACATCATCGAAGGCGCTGCCACCAAGCCAGTTGATGCCGTTGATCGGCACGCGACGCGTCGCCAGGGCCTCCTTGGGGCCGACAATGACCTGATGGTCATCCGGGTTCAGCTTCACGACATAAAGCGGCTCGCCGCCACCAATTCCAAGGCCGCGCCTCTGGCCGATCGTATAGTGGATGATGCCCTTGTGCGTTCCAAGAACACGGCCATCCATGTGCACGATGTCGCCAGCCTCGGCTGCGCCGGGGCGCAGTTTTTCAATGATCGATGCGTATCCGCCGGTCGGCACGAAACAGATGTCCTGACTGTCCGGCTTGTCCGCAACCGGCAGGCCATAGCGGTTTGCCAGATCTCGCGTCTCTTCCTTTGACATAAGCGATCCCAACGGGAACCTCAGATAGTCCAACTGTTCCTGAGTTGTCGAAAACAGAAAATAGGACTGATCCCGGGTCGGGTCTGCAGCGCGGTGCAGTTCGGCACCGTCAGGTCCCGTCTTGCGCTGGATGTAGTGGCCGGTCGCCATGCAGTCCGCATCAAGGTCACGCGCCGTTTCCAGCAGATCCTGAAATTTCACGCGCTCGTTGCACCTGATACACGGAATAGGAGTCGCACCTGCCAGATACTGATCCGCGAATTCCTCGATGACCTGATCCCGAAATCGATTCTCATAATCGAGCACATAGTGCGGAAAGCCCATGGCTTCGGCGACCCGGCGCGCATCATGGATGTCGCGCCCCGCACAACACGCCCCTTTTTTTGCCAGTGCTGCCCCGTGATCGTAGAGCTGCAGGGTGATTCCCACCACATCGTAACCTTCATCGGACAGCATGGCCGCGACGACCGAGCTGTCGACACCGCCTGACATTGCGACCACAACCCGTGTCATTTCGGGCGTTTTTGCAAAGCCGAGGCTGTTCAGTTGCGTCATTTCGGGAGGATTCGTCAAAGACTGCCCCGAATCAGGACCGTCCCAAGCTTCATTTCCCTTTAATCGCAATGACATACGCTGCTCTCTTGTTAGGTGAGACTATGGGGATGACATGCAGTCAATGGATACCGAATCCTACGTGATCGGACCAGATGGCGAGAAGATGACCATGACCGATCTCCCGGCGCCCGATACACGGCGCTGGGTGCCACGCCGCAAAGCACGCGTCGTGGCAGCCGTAGAAGGCGGTCTCATTACAGAGCAGCAAGCTCTGGAGCGATACTCGATCTCGGAGGAAGAGTATGCGTGTTGGAAAGCGGCGATGTCGCGATTCGGCATGCGAGGCCTCTGTGTGACAAAGATAAACCACGTACGCGCAACCTCAGAATGAGGCTTTGCGCTTTTTGTCGCGTTTGGTAATAATCCGTTTACCCATTTCCGTTAACCATCTTGAAGATGTGTAGCCACATGGCAGACGGAGTACCCAATGCGGATCCTGCTGATCGAGGATGATCCATCGACCGCCGAGAGCATCGAGTTAATGCTCAAAAAGGCGGATCTCAACACCTATGTGACCGATTCCGGCGAAGAAGGGATCGAACTGGCGAAGCTCTATGATTACGATCTCATCGTGCTCGACCTGTCACTGCCGGATATCGATGGATACGAAGTCCTTCGCAAACTCAGGGTTGGTCGGATCGAAACGCCGACCCTGATACTTTCTGGAATGGACGGGGCAGACAACAAAATCAAAGGCTTCGGATGCGGTGCCGATGATTACCTGACCAAACCATTCAACCGTGAAGAGCTGGTCGCGCGCATCCACGCGATTGTCCGGCGATCAAAGGGTCATGCACAGTCGGTGATCCGGACCGGGAAGGTTGCAGTGAACCTCGATGCCAAAACAGTCGAGGCCAACGGCCATCCGGTTCATCTGACCGGCAAAGAGTACCAGATGCTCGAGCTGCTGTCGCTGCGCAAGGGCTCTACCCTCACGAAAGAAATGTTCCTGAACCACCTCTACGGTGGGATGGACGAGCCTGAGGTGAAGATTATCGATGTCTTTATCTGCAAGCTTCGCAAAAAGCTGGCCCTCGCGACCGGCGGCGCAAATTACATCGAGACAGTCTGGGGCCGTGGATATGTTCTGCGCGATCCCGTCGAAGAGGTCGCCTGAAACAACGCCAGGCGCCGGTCAACACTGG
>JBCCMP010000322.1:0-6071 GCA_039026295.1 Pseudomonadota bacterium
GCCCTGATTATCGGAGCAGGCCCCGGCCTCAGCGCTTCGCTGGCGCGGCTGTTTCACGCCAATGGCCTGAAGGTCACGCTGGCATCTCGCACCGTGGCCGATCTTGCGGATCTGGCAGCAGAGACGGAAGCCACGACCCACGCCTGCGACGCGACCGATCAGGCGCAGGTCGAGGCACTCTTCGAAGGTTTGGACGAGGATGCCCCGGACGTGCTGGTCTACAATCCTGCCGGCCGGATCGCCTCGGACTTTGTGGATCTGGATCCCGCCGCTGTGCGCAAAGCCATCGACGTCACGGTCATGGGCTGCTTCTCTGCCGCCCAGCAGGCAGCCAAGCGGATGGTGCCGAACGGTCACGGCGCAATCCTGATCACAGGAGCCTCGGCGGGGGTAAAAGGCTATCCGCGTTCTGCAACCTTCGCGATGGGCAACTTCGCCCGGCGGGGCCTTGCGCAGTCTCTGGCCCGGGAACTGCACCCGAAGGGCGTGCACATTGGGTACTTCGTCATCGATGGCGGCATCCGGAATCCGCTTCGTCTGGAACGGGTCGACAAACCGGACAATCCGGATTCCATGCTATGCCCCGATGCCATAGCACGTAGCTACTGGCACTTCCTGCAACAGGACCGGTCATGCTGGTCGTGGGAGATGGAAGTCCGCCCCTGGGTAGAGCGCTTCTGAAGTCGAATTCAGGTTCAGGCGCCCGTCGGACAGACCCTCAAAATGCCAGCGGGCCGGCACAGTGTCCGGCCCGGGCAAGCGTTCTGATGTCCAGTTTTACTGGATGTTGATCGTCGCCTCGACGCGGCGGTTGATCGCTGCGAAAGGATCGGCATCGCGCGGGGCGGACTCGCCGTGGCCACGGGCCTTAAGCCGGTTGGCATCGACGCCCAGCTCGGTCAGGAACCGAACGACCGAGGCCGCGCGACGCTGCGACAGCGTCATGTTGAAGTCGTCGTTACCGCTGGCATCGGTGTGACCGTCAACGTTAAAGGTCGTCTCGCGCAGCTTGTCGCTGTTCAGCGCCTTGGCGAACTCCGAAAGGTTCTGCTGCGCCTGGGTCGACAGACGGTCCGAGCCAAGCTCGAACGTGATCAGCAGGTCAAACGCGCTCGGCGGCTTCGCGGCGGCCTGGGCTGCCTGCTGGCCGGCACAAGCGCTTGCTGCACCGATGCAGACGGCGCGGGTGTTTTTCTTCTGCAGACACAGCTGGCCTTCCGGGCAAGCCGGTGCAGCAGCAGCTTCGTTGGTCGTGTCAAAATGCTTCGTAATGTCGTCGGCAGAATATTGAGCCTGTTGTGCGCTTGCCATGGTCGGAAGCGCGAGGCAGGCGATCAGTGTCAGCACATGTTTCATTTCAAATTCCCTTTCCGTGTGGTCCCGGATGAGTGGGCGTTTTTGCAGTGCCCCGTGCTCTTTGGGGCGTGAGGTCTTTTTGCCAGATCGAATCGGTCGGCGCTGTGTGATCTGTTACACAAGAGAAATTTTCTTCCGGTTCATATCAATCGTTAACAATGGCTAATCCGCCGATAAGCGCGGCTGAATTCCCTCATGTATATATTTTTTTAGCGCCGGGCTTGCAACCATGGTTAAGCCACGCAGGGCCAAAACCGGCCACCTGATTTGCATTCTGCATCTGATCCGAGAGAATGTGCGGCGTCACTCTCCTTTGGCGCGAGAATGTGGTGCGTGGCGCCCTCGAGGCTTGAACACGGCGGCTGATCCGGTATCGGCTGAAACGGCCAAATCCAGGCGCAGGGCAAAGGCAATGCAAAGGCAAGGCAGGCAAGGAACGGCATCAATGACCCCAGCCGCCGTCGCAGACACCGCTGCAGACATCGCCGCAAACATCGCCGCAGACCACCGTGTCTTAGAGGCGACGATGCGTTATGTTGCACAGCATCCCGATCCTAAGCTGGACGCGTTTCGCCCTAACCTTGCAAATCTGGCGCTCAACCGAACCGATGTGACGCCCCACCATCTCCCCGCATCCGACCGCATTGCAGAGGGCGTTGTGGGCGCACTGCCCGGCTCTGCTGAACAGGCGCTGCTGCGGGCCTACATCGCCGATCGCGACACCCGGTACTGGGAACAGACCTACACCGCTGACGATCCCGTCAGCGCCGAGATGCTGGCCAGCTATGGCTTCGCCGAGATTGTAGGTAAAAACGGCCCGTTCATCAGCGAAAACCTGCGAACCGGCGTCGGGCTTTATCCCATGGGCGTGAACTACCGCGACCACCATCACCAGGCTGAAGAGATCTACATCGTGCTCGCCGGGTCGGGCACCTATCGCCTGGGCGAACAATCACCTCGCAGATACTGCGCCGGCGATGTTGTCTACGTTCCCTCGCGGCTCGTGCACGGGTTTTCCATGGATCACGAGCCGCTCATCGTCTTCTACATCTGGCAGGGCGGCGACATGCGGGAGAAATCGACCTTCGTCTGACCGGACATCTTTATGCTTTCTCGCGCCCCCGCACACGGCCATAAAGGCCGCATCACGATAAACGAGGGGTCAGACATGCAGGTCGCCGCATTGCAGCACGTCCAGATGAGGTGGCAGGAAGACGGGGATCCGGCCGGACGTCCGCTGGTCTTCGCAAACTCCCTTGGCACGGACCTGCGGCTCTGGGACAAGATCATCCCGCGACTGCCTGCGGGTCTGCGCGTGATCCGGTTCGACAAAAGGGGGCACGGCCTGTCCTCGTGCCTCAATGGGCCGTACACGATGGACGATCTGGCAAGCGACGCCATCGAACTGATGGACATGCTCGATATCAAAGGGGCCGCATTCGTCGGGCTTTCCATCGGCGGGATGATCGGGCAGGCCATCGCCGCGAAACGGCCAGATCTGATCGCGGCCCTTGTCCTGTCAAACACCGCGGCCAGGATGGGCGACGCGGCCACGTGGCAGGGCAGGATTGATGCCATCGAAAAGGGCGGCATTGAATCCATGGCCGACGCCGTGATGGAGCGCTGGTTCGGTCCCGCTTTTCGCCAGACCACCGAGCTGACCGCATGGCGCAACATGCTGACGCGGACGCCGCAGCAGGGATATGTCGGCTGTTGCCACGCGATCGCTGCGGCCGACCTCTCCGCGTCAACCGCCGCCCTGCGTCTGCCTGTCATGGGCATCGCCGGGGCCGTTGACGGGTCCAGCCCGCCAGAGGTGGTCAAGGCGACCACCGACATGGTTCCCGGCTCCAGTTTTCATGTCATTGACGGCGCGGGCCATCTGCCCTGCGTTGAAGCGCCGGAAGAATTTGCCAACCTGCTGGCCAGTTTCCTGCGGGATACCGCAAATGTCTGACCGCTTTGACCAGGGCATGGCAGTCCGCCGTTCGGTGCTGGGCGATGCCCATGTCGACCGGGCAGAGGCGGCGAAATCCGCGTTTGATGAACCGTTCCAGACGCTGATCACGGAAGGGGCCTGGGGCACAGTCTGGTCAAGGGATGATCTCAGCCAGCGGGACCGATCGCTGATCACCCTGGCGCTGCTCGCCGCCCTCGGCCAATGGGACGAAGTGGCAATGCACGTCCGCGCAACCACCAACACGGGCGCGAGGCCCGAGGAGGTGCGAGAGGCAATGCTGCACGTGGCAGTCTACGCCGGTGTCCCCGCTGCCAATCATGCTCTGAAGATCATCAAGCAGACCTACAAGGACATGGGGGTGGACCTATGACGCTGTCCAACCAGCCACCGGGAGGGGGGTTCTTCCACCGCGACCGCTCCTGGCAGCCAGCGGCCCTGACACCGCAGTACAAAACCTCGGTCGCGCGGTCGCCGAACCGGGCGCTGTTGTCGATGCCGCAGACGCTGTCAGAGACGACAGCCCCGGTCTTCGATCACAATACGATCGGCCCTTTGGACAACGATCTGATCCACAATTACGCGGCCGAGGGGGAAAGCGCCATCGGACCACGGATCATCGTCTACGGGCGGGTGCTGGACGAAACCGGCCGGGGTGTGCCGAATACTCTGGTCGAGGTCTGGCAGGCGAATGCAGGCGGCCGGTACCGGCATGCGAAAGAGCGCTACATCGCTCCGCTCGATCCGAATTTCGGCGGTTGCGGGCGGACGAAGACCGGCGAAGATGGCGGCTACGAGTTTCGAACCGTCATGCCCGGCGCCTATCCATGGCCCAACCGCGCAAACGATTGGCGGCCCGCGCACATACACTTCTCGCTGTTCGGCCCGGGTTTCTGCCAGCGCCTGATCACCCAGATGTATTTTGAAGGCGATCCGCTGATCTGGCTCTGTCCGATCGTCGAGGGCGTGCCCAAAAAGGAAGGCATCGAAAGCCTTGTCGCGTCTCTGGACATGAACCGCACCGTTCCGATGGACGCCCGCGCCTACAAGTTCGACATCGTCCTGCGCGGGCAGCGGAAGACCATGTTCGAAAACAGTATGGAGGGCACCTGATGGTCCAGCCGCTGCACCAGTTAAAGGAAAGCCCCAGCCAGACAGCAGGGCCGTACGTCCACATAGGTTGCATGCCCAACTTCGCTGGGATTGACGGTATTTTCGCAGAAGACCTCGGCAGCCGCATGATCAACGATCAGACCCGCGGGCAACGGATCTCGATCACCGGCATTGTCTACGACGGGGTCGGCACCCCCATGACCGATGCCCTCATCGAGATCTGGCAGGCCGACGCGGACGGCTTCTATCCCGGAAACGATCCGCGCGGACCCGCGGACCCGAACTTCGCGGGCTGGGGCCGCAAGGCAGGCGACTACGGCACCGGCGAATGGTCGTTCCAGACGATCAAACCCGGCGCCGTGCCCTTCCCGGACGGGCGCATGCAGGCACCGCATATCTCGTTCTGGGTCGCGGCCCGCGGGATCAACATCGGTCTGCAGACGCGGATGTACTTTCCCGAGGATGACCTCGCCGCCGATCCGATTCTCGGCAGGATCGAACATCAGAACCGCGTCCCCACCCTGATCGCCGCGAAAACCGGAGAAGGGCAGTATCGCTTCGACATCCGCGTGCAGGGCGACGGCGAGACGATTTTCTTTGATTTTTAGGCCCCGCTTCGCCATGCCGCTGCACAGGATGCCCCTTCGCAGGTGCACCATTTGATCCCGCCGCCCCGCGCGGCCTGAAGACAGGGAAAGACCATGAAGAAAATCTATCCCGATGCCGCCGCGGCGCTGGATGGGCTGCTGCATGACGGCATGCTGATCGCCGCGGGCGGTTTCGGCCTCTGCGGCATCCCGGAGCTTCTGATCGCGGCCATCCGCGACAGCGGCGTGAAGAACCTCACCGTCGCCTCGAACAATGCAGGCGTTGACGGCTTCGGGCTGGGCGTTCTGCTGGACACGCGGCAAGTGAGCAAAATGATCAGCTCCTATGTCGGCGAAAATGACGAATTCATGCGCCAGTATCTCAGCGGCGAGTTGGAGATCGAGTTCAATCCGCAGGGCACCCTGGCCGAACGCATGCGCGCCGCCGGCTGCGGCATCCCCGGCTTCTATACGAAAACCGGCGTTGGCACGCAGATCGCCGAGGGCAAGGAACACAAAGAGTTCCACGGCGAGACCTACATTCTGGAGGAAGGCATCTTCGCCGACATCTCCATCGTCAAGGCGTGGAAAGCCGACGAGACCGGCAACGCGATCTTCCGCAAGACAGCGCGGAACTTCAATCCGCCCGCGGCCATGTGCGGCAAGGTCTGCCTGATGGAAGTCGAGGAAATCGTCCCCGTCGGCAGCCTCGACCCCGACAACATTCACCTGCCCGGCATCTATGTGCACCGCCTGATCCAGGGCGAGCACGAGAAGCGAATCGAACAGCGCACCGTGCGCCAGCGAGAGGAGGCCTGACCCATGCCGTGGGATCGCAATCAAATGGCCGAACGGGCCGCGCAGGAACTGGAAGACGGGATGTATGTGAACCTCGGCATCGGGATCCCGACGCTGGTGGCCAACTATGTCGGCGACAAGGACATCACCCTGCAGTCCGAAAACGGCATGCTGGGCATGGGACCGTTCCCCTATGAAGGCGACGAGGACCCGGACCTGATCAATGCGGGCAAGCAGACGATCACCGAAATGGACCGCAC
>JBCCMP010000323.1:0-6045 GCA_039026295.1 Pseudomonadota bacterium
CGCGGTCCTCAGAGATCGTGGAAGCCAGTTGCAATGCCGGGTCCACGGGTGAGAGAGGCGACACCCGCAGGGTTGGATAGGCCAGCAGTATGACACAGACCCCGATCACCGTGATCCGCGTCAGGGACGCGATGTTGAGCAGCATCAGACCACTCACCATCACCGCGATCATGGTGGCGCCAAGATTGCGACTGAGGAGCAGGATCAGCCCCAGCCAGAGGGCGGCAAATATCCAGTGCGGTTTGCGGGCCTCCTTCCAGAGCGCGAGGGCCGCCAGCAAGCTCGTCAGCATGAAAAACCCGACCTGCAGCCCGTGGTCGAGGAACACCTTGGGGCGATATCCGTCGCGGACATGTTGCAGAAACGAGTGCTGATGAAACCCGTAGAGCCAGTTGTGAAATTGCGGGCTGAGGCGCAGCTCCACCAGCATGAACAGCGAGTAGATCAGCCCCGCCGTGACGCAGGCGCGCAGCAGGGTTTGCCGGTCCTCAGCCGTCCGCAGGTAGCGCACCGCCAGAAAAAAGGGCGTCAGCATCACCAGCGTCTGAAGACTGAAAGAGATCAGATCGCGCGGGCCGGTCCCGGGGATGGTCCGGTCAATCAGGACAATAGGATCGGTATTTTGCCGGACCGTCAGCGCGGCCCCGAGTGCCATGGTCACGATGCAGGCCCAGAGCAGACGCCTGAGCCAGGGGCGGCCCGTCTCCGGCGGTGTCCGTGTCGCGGGCGTGCGGCTATAGCCCCGCTCCGGGGGCGCAAAAAGCGCGAAGGCAAGGAGCAGCGATCCTGCAATCACCGTCCCCTTCTCAAGCGGGGGCAGGCCTGGAAGATTGATCGCATAGGCTTCGGGCAGAAACATATAGGGGATGAGCACCATCCAGACCAACGCGGCCGGTCGCGGCACGCGGGCTGCGATCACAAGCGCGATAACAGGCCAAAGACAGAGCGCAAATAATGCCACGGTGGTCAGGGCCTCCGCCCGGTAAGCTGTTCCTGCATGTCCCTATCCCAAAAATCGACGCCGGGGCACCCGGGCCACCCGATCCCAGTCTGGGCTGTGCTCATTTATACTCAATCAGTTTCGTCTTGAGCCCGCGCCAGCGTTTCCAATGGTATAGCAATACACCTTCTGCTTCGGGGAATTTGCCCAGCGTCAGAAAACTGGCCTGCAGCAGATCCTGCCCGCGAAGCCTGAGCCGCAGGACCTGCAGAGGCCAGATCAGGAGAAGGGCCAGGCTGATCCAGGGCGACACGAATACGCTGGCCACCGTAAGCGCAGGCAGGACGCCGCCCCACAGGATCGCCCGGCGGGTCTCATACACATAGTGACGCTCCGGAGGGGCTCCGTGCAGGGCAGCGCCCTCGGCAAAGGCATGTCCGCCACGTTTGACCCGGCGCCACCATTGCCCGAAGCGGGTCATGGCGGCGTCATGCAGGGTCATGTCCGCATCAAGGCGCCAGATTTTCCAGCCCCTGGTGCGCAGTCGTACACAAAGCTCCGGCTCTTCCCCGGCAATCAGATCATCGCGATAGCCGCCGATCTCCTGCACCGCCGACCAGCGCATCAATGCATCGCCGCCACAGGCTTTGGCCTCGCCGATGGGGGTTTCCCACTCTGCATCGATCAGACGGTTCCAGATCGAGGCGTCGGGGAAGCGTTCCCGGCGCCGCCCGCAGACGACCGCAATGGTCGGGTGTGCTTCCAGGAACGCTGCTGCCTGGTCGATCCAGCCGTCCTGCAATGTGCAATCGCCATCGAGAACCTGCACAAAATCCGGCAGAGCGCTGCTGTCGCGCGCGGCGGTGTCGGCAATCAATGCCAAGCCGGCATTGCGCGCGCGGGCGGCTGTGAACGGCACCGATGTATCCAGCTTCACCACGCTGGCGCCGCGCGCTTCCGCTTCGGCAACGCTGTTGTCAGTCGATGCGCTGTCGACATAGATCACACGCGCCACTGCGCCCGAAAGGCTCTCAAGGCAGGCGATCAGCCGCGCCCCTTCGTTACGGCCGATGGCAATGGCGGCGATCTTGGTCACGAATATCCTTCGTCGGATCTGTCATCTGTGGGTTCGGTAGAAAGTGAGTTGACCGACTGCAACGATCAAGCAAAATCAGAGCGTGGCTTTGTCCGTATTGAAACAGTTCCCCTGAAATGCGCCATGTTTGTCGCATTCCGCAGGCTTCTTTGCGTGATAACGCAGGCGCTTTTGCCCGTCTTGGCTTCTGTGATATAGCCAGCACTGCAGTATCAGGCCTCTTCGCTTTCATTCCCAGAATTCTATGACTGAACGCTCTTTGCTGGAGTCATCTCCGGACCCCCTCGCTTCAGACGCATCACCTGCGGACCGTACCGACATTGCAGTGATTGTCGTCAATTACGGGACAGCAGATTTGGCCGTCAAAGCCGTCGACAGCGTGCTGGAACTGGACTGTGCGCCGTACCGGGTCGCGCTTCATCTTGTGGACAACGGATCTCCGGACAGCTCGGAAGCCCTGCGCTTGAAAGAAGCGGCCGGGCACCCGCTGTGGCAGGACCGTGTCACACTCTATCTCGAGTCGGAAAATCACGGCTTTGGGGGCGGCAACAATCTGGTTCTCAAGCGTCTTGCCGGACGCGCGCAGCCTCCCAGATATGTCTTCCTGCTCAATCCGGATGCCGTGGTTCAGCCGGGTACTCTGGACAAACTTATCAGCTTCATGGAGGCGCATCCCAGTGCTTCGATAGCTGGAGCGGGCATTATTCGCAGCGGCACGAATGCGAAAGTGGTTGCCTCCTTCCGGTTTCCAACACTTGCAACCGAAGTGTTCTCCGGCGCTCCTTTGTCCATTCTATCTCGTGTCTTCAAAATCCATGGGGTTGCAATGCCTGTAGACACGCCAGAGTGCCCAGTAGATTGGGTGAGCGGCGCAGGCTTCATTGCACGTTTCAAAGATCTCGAAGACATCGGATTCTTCGACCCCGCGTTCTTCTTGTACTTTGAAGAAACCGATCTGATGAAACGCATAGACGGAGATGTCTTCTTCGTACCGAGCGCACAGATTGTTCATATCGCTGGTGCTGCAACGGGATTGATTGGCGGCCAGCACAGAAACGGGCGGACACCGCAGTTTTGGTACGAAAGCTGGCGAATTTACTTTGATAAACATTTTGGACGCTTGGGAGCTTTAGGAATAGCTCTGGCCCGATTGACAGCGTATTCGGTCTACTTTTCGGCAAAGTTGCTATCAGGGAGCCCATCGGTTCAACCCCATCGCTTCGGCAGAGATTTCTTTGCACAAGTGCTGATCCCACTGCTCACGAAGAGAAAGCTGTAAAAAAAGAAGAGCGAAATGGACGCTTCAAAGACACCACAGACGGCTCCGCCATTGCCCGATGGCAGCAAGAACTGCAACCCTAGAGGCATAGGCTTCTGGGCACTGATCGCCGAGGATTATCGAACGCACGGGCGCGAGTTCGCAAATCAGGGATTTTGGGCCCTGTTCTGGCACCGTTTTGGCAATGCACGCATGTCGGTCAGGCCTCGCATTCTGCGTCTTCCGTTTACACTGGTTTATCGGATCATGTTCAAAAGCTGTGAGATATTCTGCGGCATAAAGCTGTCATACAACGTTCTAGTGGGCCGTCGGGTTAAGTTGGAGCACTTCGGCGGTATGATCTTGGGTGCAAGATCGATCGGCTCCGACGTCATTATCCGACAGAACGTGACCTTGGGCATAGCAAGTGCAAGCGATCTCAACGCTAAGCCAATCCTCGAAGATAAGGTCGACATTGGCGCGGGCGCAGTGATCATTGGTAACATCACTATCGGCGAAGGTGCCAAGATCGGGGCCAATGCTGTCGTGGTGAAATCCGTACCGCCCGGCGCAATCGTTGGCGGCGTCCCGGCCACCGTTCTCAGATACCGGGATGCGCGCCGCCAGACACCCTAGAGGGCTGGGGCTGCATCCTCAGCGCGCATCGGCATGGCGTTCGGGGCGGTTGTAGATGTCCTCGTAGCGCGTGATGTCATCTTCGCCGAAATAGCTGCCGGTCTGCACTTCGATCAGATACATCGGCAGTTTGCCGGGGTTGGCCATCCGATGCTTCTCGCCAAGCGGGATATAGACCCCCTGGTTCTCGGTCACGAGCTTGATCTCGTCGCCGATGGTGACCTCGGCCGTCCCGGCCACGACGATCCAGTGCTCCGAGCGATGCACATGGCTCTGCAGGCTCAGAATGCCCCCCGGTTTGACCATGATCCGCTTGACCTGAAACCGGGCGTCCAGACACAGCGTTTCATACCAGCCCCAGGGCCGGTGATACCGGGGGTAATGATCGGCCTGCGGGACCTGCGACTGGCGCAGGGCGCTGACCACGGTCTTGATGTCCTGGGCGCGGTCCTTGGCGGCGACCAGGACCGCATCGGGCATGGCCACGGCGACGATGCCCTCAAGCCCCATCCCCACCAGTTGCAGCCCCTCGCTTTCGGAGCGCAGATAGCTGTCATGGCACTCAAGCGCGGTCACCGACCCCGAGGTTGCGACCCCGTCCGCATCCGGGCCCGCGGCCTGCCAGAGCGCTTCCCAGGACCCCAGATCGGACCAGCCCACGCTGAGCGGGACCGCCATGACATGCGGGGCCTTCTCCATCACAGCGAAATCGAACGAGATGGCACGGGCCTGCCCGTAGGCCGCGCCGCCAAGGCGGAAGAAGCCCAGATCCTGCGCGCCGGTGGCGATCGCTGCGCGGCAGGGCTCGAGCAGATCGGGCGCATGGGTCTCGAACGCGGCGATTGCATCGCGGGCCCGGAACAGAAAAAGACCCGCGTTCCACAGATACCGGCCCGCAGCCAGAAAAGCTTCGGCTGTGGCAAGGTCCGGCTTTTCCTGAAAGCTCTCCAGCCGGACGGCGGCGCCGGAGCCATCGGGGGCGGTGGGCAGCTCCAGATAGCCATATCCGGTCTCCGGACGGTCCGGCGTCACGCCGAAGGTGACCAGAACGCCCGCCCCGGCCGCTTCTGCGGCGACACCGATGGCGCGCCGGAACGCGTCCGGGTCTGCGATGACATGATCCGAAGGCGCCACCAGCATCACGGCGTCGGGATCCTCTTCCGCGATCAGCAGCGCTGCGGTCAGCACCGCTGCGGCAGTATCGCGCCCGTCGGGCTCGACGATGACGCGCGGATCGGTCAGTCCCGCCGCCACGGCCTGGTCGGTGGCCAGAAAGCGGAAATCCTCGCCGGTGACGACCATTGGAGCGGTAAACTGCGGTGCTGCAAACCGCGACAGCGTCATCTGGAACAGGCTTTCAGCCCCCAGAAGCGGGGCAAATTGCTTCGGATAGGCCTTGCGTGACGACGGCCACAGGCGGGTGCCGGAGCCCCCGCAGAGAATAACTGGATGGATCATCGCACGCCCTCGCACGGTTTGAATTTTGCGCCAGAAAACATGGGGCGCCCAGCTTTCGCAAGCCACGGGCCGCGCATTCGCTCCGATTTGTAGGCTTTGGGAAACACCTCGCCAGAGGCCGCGGCGCCGGACGCGGTTGGGGGGCGTATTTATCTTCAATTCGCAAGACAGGCCCAGGTTTTGCCCGCCCGGGCGCGCATCGGTGCCACAGCGCTCTGTTGCAAGCGGGTGAAGGGGCGGGTCATGACGGATCTTATTCACATCGGGACCCTGACGCACACGCCGTCGGGGGCGCTGGCGACGGTCACCGGGCTCTGGGCCACGGGACCCGCTGACGCGGCAGTACTCACCGCCGACAGCCCTGCGGGCGATACGGTCTCGGTATTCGCGGTTCCGGCCGCGGGACTGGCAAGCTTCCAGTCCCAGAGCCCGCGCGACCCGGCGGCGCCGGACCTGTCTCCTGTCGCCCCGCCGCCACTGCCGCTCCCGACGACATGCTCGCCCCGTCCAGGTACAGCCGGCAGGCCGACGACCGCTCGCAGTACAGCCGCACCTGCCCCGCCTCGTAGAAGGTCACGTGGCCCGAGAAGGTCAGCGCAAAGTAGTCGCTGCTCGGCATGCCCGGGATGGTCGACGACGTCCGCAGCGAGATCTGCC
>JBCCMP010000324.1:0-6041 GCA_039026295.1 Pseudomonadota bacterium
ACGTCGAATACAGCGCGTAACCGCAGAGCCGCCCGTCCTCGACATAGCCGATCGCGCGGCGTTGCGCATTCGGGTCATCGGTCAGATAGCGTCGAAGATGGGTTGCCGTGTCCTTGGGCTCGCGCGGGCCCTGAAAGAGCCGGGGCAGAAGATCCTGATGCAATTGCTCGGTCTGCTGGCGCAGCACGACCATCTCGGGCAGATGGGCTTCTGTCAGGTCGATGATCTCCGCCCTTTCGCTCATTCCGGAACGCTTAACGGGCAGCGGATCTTGCGCAAGGGCAAACTGGACCGCGGTCACTCGCGGAACAGACGCGCGACCAGTGGTGCGCCAAGTATCACCACGAGGATGCGCAAAAGATGGTGCGTCACGACATAGGCCATGTCCGCGCCCGCGATGATGGCCAGCAGCACCATCTCGGCCTGACCGCCGGGTGCAAAGGCCATGATCGCATCCATCGGCGGTGCCAGACCGGTCTGAATGACGATCTCTGCAAAGATGATGCTCAGGACCGCAAGAATCACGCAGTAGCCCAGGGAAGCGGTCAGGCAGCGCCGGATCTCCAGCATCGTGATGCCCGAATACTTCACACCGATGCCAAGACCCAGGAAGAACTGCGCGACCAGCATCGCCTCGAAGGGCGGGCGCGCGGTCAGCAGACCCGACATGCTCGCCGCGCCGGCGACAACCAGCGGGCCGATGATTGGTGCGCCGAAGATGCCCAGCCTGACAGCGCCCCACCATCCGAAAGCGGCGCATACAACCATGACCGCGTACTGCACCCACGGGATCGTGCTGGCTGGCTCTCCGGGCGGCGCAGTAAGACCCAGACCCCAGATCCAGGTCAGCAGGAACGGCATCGCCGAGACGATGACCAGAACCCGCGTGGTGTGGATCAGCGCCAGTGCACGCACATCGCCGCCCGCCTCCTCGCCAAACAGGGCCATGTCCTGCAAACCGCCGGGCATCGCGCCGTAATAGCTGGTGGCATGGTCATAGCCCCAGACCCGGCGGAAATAGGGGTAGCCGACCAGGGCCATCACCAGGATGAAAGGCGGGATCAGGGCGACAGACAGGGCCATTTCGTCCAATCGACCGAACAAAGCGGGTGTCAGCGAAGCACCGACTGCAACCCCAAGCACAGGGCGCATCGCGTCCGAAATCGGTGGGACGCCCTTCATCGGCACCTGTGCCAACGCCGCAAAAAGGCAGGCGAACATCGGCCCCAAAAGCAGCGGCAGGGGCAAGGCCATGATCCAGAATAGAATGGCCCCCACGGCGGCGATACCGAGGCTGAGCAAACGAAGCGGGTCGAAGATCGTGCGGAACTGCATGCGATTGTATGCACTATCGCGATCTCCGGGCCGCAGCAACACTGCGCTTGGAGAGGCCGCGCAGACCTGTTATGTTCCTACTATGTTCTCACCTGACGAGTCTCGGTCATGAAGACAATTACCTGCGAAAACCTGACAATGACCCAGGACCGCGCCCGTGTACGGGTCGCTGGTCTGGTGGTCACGCGCCAGCGTCCGGGCACGGCATCGGGCGTGATCTTTCTGACGCTGGAGGATGAAACAGGCATCGCCAATGTCATCGTCTGGCCCAAGACCTATGAACGCTTCCGCCGCGCCGTGATCGCCGGGCGGCTGCTGCGTGTCACCGGCCAGCTACAGCGCGAAGGCGCAGTGCAGCATCTTATTGCCTGGCAGATCGAGGATCTCTCGTCCTGGCTGGACCGGCTCGGGATGCCCGACACCACAAACCCGCGCAGCGATGAAGGTAAACGCCCAGTTCCGCCGCCCCGCCCACCGCGCGCCCGGCATCCGCGCGAACAGGCAAAGCACCTGTTTCCAAGCCGGGACTTCCACTGAACAGCGGCTTCGCAGCAGAGATTAAACGAAATTAAACATCGGCCGGGTCACTAGGCACCACCAGATCCCCCGTCTAGAAGACCTCATGGTTGAAACGCACGCAGCCCTGTCCCTCGCCGCACCGCCTCCACCCTTCGACACAAAGCCATGGCTGGGCGATGCTTTCGCGGTACCAACCGGGGCTGCCGCTGTTCCGACCATGCTGTCAGATGAAGAAGGCCAGCTGCTTTACTGGCTGACCGCCGAATACGCGACCGGTGCGGGCGCGGTCTGCGACCTTGGCTGTTTCGCAGGCGGTTCGACCGCGCGCATGGCAGCGGGCATCGCGACATCAGGCCACGACGCCCACCTGCACGCCTTTGACAACTTCACCATTCAGGACGGGCAGAAGGAACAGTATCTCTACACAGCAGGCATAACACCCTTCGACGGTGAAGAGATGCTGCACGCCGTCAAACAGCTTCTGACGCCTTGGGAATCATTCACGACGCTGCATCCCGGTGACATCCGCGAAACCTCCTGGCGCGGCGATCCGATCGAAATCCTGTTCATTGATGCGGGTAAGACTCCGCACACGGCCGATGCCATTGCGCGACGTTTCATGCCCTACCTGATCCCGAACCGGTCGATCGTCGTCCAGCAGGACTACCTGCACTGGCGTCAGCCCTGGATCCCGGTGCAGATGGAGTTGTTGAGCAACGTCATGGAACCCGTCGCCTGGTGTCGGCGCGGCAGCGTGGCGTTTCTGGCGACCGGCACCGTGACCGACGCGGCAATCGATGCCGCATCGCTCGACCATCTGGATGACGCTGCAATGACAGATCTGCTTCGCCGGGCGCTTCAGCGGTTTCCGGAACGGCGGCAGCGGGCGCAGCTTGCCCGCTGCATCATGGGGCTACAGGATTTCCCCGGTGCCCGGCGGCCACAGCAGATGAACGGTCAGGCATTCACGCAGGATCGGATCAACCGGATCCTGGCGAAATATCCGATGCCAAAACCCGGCAAACGTCAGCCGTCGGCCAGCACATAGACCGGACGCAGGCGCAGCAGGCTGCGATCCGCCTCGGCCATCGTCTCGTAATTGGTGACCCAGATATCGACCAGGGTGTCCAGATCGACCATTTCGACATGATTTCCGCCGGCCAGCAGGGCGCGGTCCGGCCCATCGGCAAATCCGCGCACCGAGACGAGGACACCGATCTGCCCGGTGCCGGACAGGCCCGACTTGAAAGCACCGACATCCTCAGGGCCCATCGCTCCGTCAGAACTGGTCCGCACATCGACATGGATGGCAGGCATATCTCCGCCGCCCTGCACCGAGACCGCGCGGATTGCATCCCGGCCATTCAGTCCGCGACCCGCATCGAAGGCTGTGGCATAGCCCATCCCTCGCATCGCCGCTGCCACGAATTGCAGCAACGCCGGATGATCCAGCCTTGCGATGCGATTGCCAACCTCTGCGCGCGCCGCAGCCTCCGCAGAGGTCTGGGGTGCCTGCGCCTGCGCAGGACCGTCTTTCGGCCGAACGGCGAATATGCTGATGCGCTGCTGCTGACCGGCCGGCAAGCGTAGCGCCTCAGCCGTGTCCGATGAAACCGCCAGAACATCGCCGTCACTGCGTCCGCGGGCACGGTAGGCCCGGCCGTCGACTTCAGCGCCCGAACCATTGTGCACGATCCGCACCGGCAGCGTCCCGCTGACACGCGGATGCGCGACCCAGACACCCCGCGCCGTCCGGCGGCCATCCCATACCGCGACGCCTGAGGCTGCGAATATCTCCGGCGCGCGGACCAGATCGACATTGGTCAGTGCCGGCTCTTCCGACAGTGCGTCGGAGCCAGTCACGCCCAGGTTGCCAATCCCCGGCAAGTCGCGCGCGGCGTTTTCGATACCTGAAAAGCTGCAACCCGCCGTTGACAGAAGAACCCCGAAACAGGTTGCGAATGCCAAGCGTCCAGATACGCGCGACGTGATGATCATGTCAGCCTCCATCTCCCCGATGGCCCCGCCACCGGATCTTGCGATAAAAAGACTCAGAGATCGAGTGCCAATTGACCCTAACACAAGTTTTGGATGATCTCTGATTTTTCGTCGAAATAGAAACTTTCGGGCACCGGCAAGTCGGACCTGTTTCCATAACGCAAAACTTGGTTGCCGGATCAGACATCGGCCGAAGGAAAGCTGGGCCGTTATTTGTCAGAGAGTGTCGTGTTTTCTTCGACCGGTCTCACATCATCAGATCAACTGCTGGAAGGTGCGCCCGGCGACACTTTCATAGACCGCCAGCGTCGCGCGCTGCATCGCTGACACCGTGTAACTGCTGTGAATGCGGGCCCGCCCCGCCAGTCCCATATGGGCCCGGTCCGACGGGTCCATCTCCAGCGCCTGATGAATGGTTGCGGCCAGCACCTCGTCGTCGCCGGGCGGATACAGCCATCCGCTTTCGCCGTGCGATACGGTCTCGCGTGCGCCGCCATGCGCGGTTGCGATCACGGGACGGCTCATCGCCTGCGCTTCGACAACCACCCGTCCGAAGGCCTCCGGCTCAATCGATGCAGAAACCACCACCGAGGACAGCTTGTAGGCCGCCGCCATGTCCTGACAACCGCCCGTCAGATAAACGACATCGCCCGCGCCTGCCGCATCGATCCGTTTCTGCAGCACAGACATGAACCCGCCATCGTCGTCGTCGCCAACCAGCAAAACGGCGAAGTCCGGGCCGCGCATCTCTTTCAGGCGCGCGGCCGCGTCGATCATGCTCTCGCCGCCTTTCCAGCGGGTCAGCCGCCCGGGCATCAGCACGATGGCGCGGGGATCTTCAATCAGGCCCCATTGTTCGGCCAGTTTGATTGCGCGCTCGTTGCCGACTGTTTCCTCGGCAAAGATCGAGATGTCCGCACCGCGCGGGATGGTGACGATGTTCTCTGCGGGCACCCGGTGACGTTCCTGGACCAGACCGTTAATGAACTCGGATACCGCGATGACTGGCCGTCCCCGCGCCATGACCGAATTGTAGATCCCTTTCAGGAAATTCCCCTCGTTATAGGTGCCGTGATAGGTGGTCACGAAAGGCGTCCCCGTGGCCTTGGTGGCCCAATAGGCTGACCAGGCCGGGGCCCGGGATCGTGCATGAACGACGTCGACATTTTCCTCGCGGATCAGGCGCTGCAAAAGCCGCGCGTTCTGCCACATGGTCATCGGGTTCTTCGACGCGGCGTTCATCTTGAACAGCTCGCCGCCAGCTTTCGCTATCCGAAACTCCAACTGCCCGCCAGCACTCACCAAGAGTGCACGGCCACCTGCCGATGTGATTGCTTCGGAGATTTCCAATGTCCCGCGCTCCACGCCGCCCATGTCCAGGCGAGGGACGACCTGCAGGATCGTCAGCGGCTGCGCACGGGTCGATCGCGGATCAGACAGGGTATACTCCGTCCCGAAGCCGATGGAATCGGGGTCAGCTGTACGGTTGGAACTCATGGACGAAGACGTCAACGCGATAACCTACCTAGGATTGCCTGAAAATCACCATATCGCCTACCACAGGGTTCGTCCAACGGCGGATGGCGACGGGTATAACGACAGGCAGGGCGACAGGTGCCCCGGCCTCGTGTTTCTGGGTGGCTTTAACTCTGCCATGACGGGAAACAAGGCCGTTTTCCTGCAAAATTGGGCGATCTCCCGGAGTTTGGAGCTGGTGCGGTTCGACTACCGCGGCCATGGCGAATCGTCGGGCGATTTCGAAGCCTTTGGCATCTCCGACTGGCTGGCCGATTCGCTTGCGGTGCTCGACCGTCTGACGGATGGCCCGCAAATCCTGATCGGATCGTCCATGGGCGGGTGGTTGTCTCTGCTGCTCGCCCGGCATCGACCGGAACGCATCGCGGGCATGGTCACCATCGCCGCGGCGCCCGATTTCACGGCCACATCGCTGCGCAACCGCCTGACAGAGGCGCAACTTGCGGTGCTGCGGCGCGATGGCAGGGTCGCCCTGCCCTCGCAGTATTCCGATGCGCCCTATGTGATCACCCAGCACCTGCTGGATGACGGGCAGAACCATCTGGTGATGCAAAGCCCGTTGACGTGCCCATGCCCGGTGCATCTGCTGCACGGCACAGCCGACACTGACGTGGACATGGAGACGTCCGTTCGGCTTCTCAGGCATCTGGACA
>JBCCMP010000325.1:0-6013 GCA_039026295.1 Pseudomonadota bacterium
CGACATCCAGAGCGCGCATACGAGCGTCGGTGCGATCAAGGCGCAGAGCACGAATTCACGCACCGTACGGCCCTTGGAGATGCGGGCAATGAACATACCAACGAACGGCGACCAGGCGATCCACCAGGCCCAGTAGAAGGTGGTCCAACCGTGGAAGAAGCTGGTGTCTTCCCGCCCGAACGGGTTCGACAGGGCCGGCAACAGCATGACGTAGTCGACCATCACGCTGGCATAGCGGGTCAACGCATCAACGGCTCCGGTCACGAAGAACACGAAGAAGAACAGCGCCACCGCCATCAGCATGTTGATTTCGGACAAACGTTTGACGCCCTTGTCCATGCCCAGACAGACTGAAACCAGCGCAATCGCCGTGATCGCAATGATCAGCACGACAGTCACGGTGTTGCTCGGCTCGATCCCGGCGACTTCGTTCAGGCCGAAGGCAACCTGCTGCGCGCCAAGGCCCAGCGAGGTCGTCAGACCAAACAGCGTCGCAAAGACCGCCAGCGTGTCGATGACATGGCCGACCCA
Organism: Pseudomonadota bacterium; assembly: GCA_039026295.1. Lineage (GTDB taxonomy): Bacteria > Pseudomonadota > Alphaproteobacteria > Rhodobacterales > Rhodobacteraceae > Thermohalobaculum. The sequence goes on from JBCCMP010000325.1 coordinate 532, forward strand.
GCCCCAAACCCGCTCGCCAAAGATCGGGTAGAAGGCAGACCGCAGCGTCATCGGCAGGCCCTTGTTGTAGCAGAAGATCGCCAGCGTCAGGCCGACCACGGCATAGACACACCAGCCGCCCAAACCCCAGTGGTGGATCGTGCCGACAACGCCGATATACTCGTTCCCGGGCTCGTTGATGTCGATGCCGAGTGGCCGCGCACCGCCGCCTTCCGAGAAGTTGTAATAGGTCGGCTCGAGCACGCCGAAGAACAACAGGCCGATGCCGATTCCTGCCGCGAACATCATCGCTATCCAGCCGGCATAGGAGTAGTCGGGCACAGCGTCCTTCCCGCCGATCCTGACTGATCCAACCGGCAGAACGATCAGCACAAGGCAGAAAATCAGCATGACGTTGACGGACAGGACCAGGAACCAGTCGAACTCGCTTGTAAGCATGGGGCGCAGCCAGCCAAAGAACTCGGCCGTTGCTTCCTGGTTCGCCAGCGCGAGCAGCACGAAGGCGATGATGATGAGACTGGAGATCACAAAAACCGGGTTGTGAATGTCCAGCCCAAAGGGTCGGATATTATCCTGCCCCATCTCATACTCGGTCGAAAGCTGGGCCTCGACCGGACGGTCTTGATGGTCTGATACAGCCATATTAGCGTACTCCCCTCCATGGGTTCGGGTGTCGCCTCTTTTTACCGGACGACACCGGCGTCTGACGGACAGATTTTCCTGCCGACGATGAGACCATTACATAGCGTTGACAGCTTGTCGCGGATTTTTCGCGACTTCCACGAAATCGATACCGACGTTCAAGCCTACGCGGCCAGAGCGAAAAGGTCACTGATCGCGCTTGCGTTTCGATATACCCATGGCCACCTCCGTGCAGATCGTTCCACGTCAAAGAACTACTGGTTCAGCAATGGCTGCAGCAGAGCTTCTGCTTTTTGCGCTGAAGTGAAACTTGCCCTGCCACCCGGTGCTGCTTACGCTGAAGGGGTGCTGACGGACAAGCACTGACAAGACCCGGACAAACGAAAGGGCTCGCGTTGACCTCGCACTTGATGACAAAGGTGCGGTCCTTTTTGTCCATGGGTCTGTTTTTGATGCTGACCGCCTGTGTTGAGAATAATGGCACCTACAAGACGCTTGCCGATGCGCCTGTCCCGCGAATCGTGGGTGACGCATGGACCAAGGCCGATCTAAGGATCGCCGATGCCGCATCAGCGACAGTGCTGATCTACAGTCATGGGACACGCCGGCCACAACGATTTGCAAATTGCGAGGCACCGGGCTTTACGCTTCCACAGATCTTGGAACAGCTCGATGGTGGTTCGGTCCATGTCGTGCGCCATTGTTCTCGCGCAACCGAACAAAGCGGACCATCTACGGCGGGCCAACAGGTCTTCGCCCGTGCTGCTGAACTGACGCGGCTGGCCGAAGGATATGTCGCGACTGGCGTCACGGCAGATCGGATTTTCCTGGCAGGAAACTCGAATGGCGGCTGGTCATCACTAATGGCGTATGCACAGAAGCCGACGGCCTTTGGCGGCGTGGTAGCCTTTGCGCCCGCCTTTTCAGGACCGCGCTCCGAGATCACGCGTTTTCCCTGGTGGCGACAGGATGTCCGGCCCCGGCATGTGGCGAAACTGAAAGTAGCACCAGAGCTGAAGGCCTTGATCTTTGCCTACGAAAATGACGCTTTCAACCGTCCACAGGAACTTCAGTTTTTGCCCGAGGCGCATCCGAAAACGGTAACGCTTGTCTCTTACGGCTGTCCGGGCGTCCGGCCACACGGGACATATCGGCGTGACTGCCGTCTGCGCGCAACGACCGAAGCGATCAAAGCGTTTGTCGGGATCGATAACGCACCAGTCACATCGAATCTGCTGAAGCAGAAGGCTGAGGGGCCAGCACCCACTCGGGCGATCGCTCGTCATGGCGTGGATTTCGCAGCGCCGTAAAAAATTCCCTGAAACGACGCTGGCCAAGCGCTTAAATCCGACCGGTAAGGTGCTTTACCACGACACCGCATCGCGGTCGGCGGACCACGCGCCCAATACGCCAAAAATTCCGGCAATCGCTCCCGCCGCGGCAAACAGAAAATCGTGGGCCAGAAATGACGCGACGGCCCAGCCAAGCAGCAGACCGGCTAGGATAAAGATCAACGGTCCGAACACGCTCCCGCGCTGATAGAGCAAGCACGCCGCACCGGTTGCAAGCGCAGTCGGGACTAATGCGCTTGCACCGATCCCGATCCCGGCGCTCAGCGCAATGAAGAGGCCGTTCGGATCCTCGGCGATCAGGACAATGGCCGCCCCGCCGATCACAACGACCGGCGCGAGGCCGCAACACAGGGCCCGAATGGTGATCAGACTCCAGTCATCCCAGCCGACATGGCCCGTCCTCGGCTCGTCCACGGATTAGCCATTGCGCTGCCCGACGGCGCGGCCCGCACCCTCCGGCAAAGGCAGCGCCGCGTGCAGAGCCGCAATTTCTTCCAGCTTGGACCTCACGGCCGGACCGGGATCGCAGGTCGCGCGGGTTTCCAACGAGACGTGCAGAAGCATGTGTTCTCCCGTCGCCAGCAGTCGGCCATCGCCATGGCGCATGGTGTGGAAAAGATGCATCTTTTTGCCTTTACCTTCCAGGACCTGCGTGTCGATCGTGATGGGTTCTAGCGCGTTAACCTCGTCAATGTGACGGATATGCGTCTCGACAGTGAAATAAGACAACCCGTCGGCGATGTAGTCAGCATCCGCGCCGATCAGGCGCATAAAAGCGTCGGTCCCATCGGCGAATGCCTGCAGGTAGCGCGACTCGGTCATGTGATTGTTATAGTCGGTCCAGTCAGGCGGCACCGATGTCTCGACAGTGCGGATTGGCTGCTTCAAATCCTCTGCAACTTCGCGCGCGCCCTTGTCGAACTGCGACTTCTCATAGCCCGCCAGCGTGCGCCCTGCTCCCCAGTCATTGACCTTCAGGGCCTGCATTATCGCAATCAGGTTGTCGTCGCGGATCTTTTCCAGATCGCGGGGATCGAGGTTTCCCGCCTGAGCATCACACTGATCCCCGACCATGTCGACGAAGGCATCCGTCAACTCGGGCACGTCCATCAATTTGGTCCAGGGCCATTTCAGGCAGGGCCCGAACATGGCGAGCATGCCGCGCATTCCAGCCTCGCCGCCCGCCAGATGGAAGGTCTGCATTGTGCCCATCTGCGCCCAGCGCAGCCCGGGGCCGTAGGCAATTGCGGCGTCCAGTTCCTCCGCCGTGGCCACCTTGTCATGCAGTAGCCAAAGCGCCTCGCGCCACAATGCTTCCTGCAAGCGGTCAGAGAGGAAGCCTTCGATCTCTACCCGACAATTCAGGGGATGCATGCCGATCGCCCCGTAGAAATCCTTTGCCCAGTCAATTCGACCGGGATCCGTCTGCTGCCCGGCCACCAGTTCGACCAGGGGCAGCAGATAGACGGGATTGAATGGGTGCGCGACGATGAGGCGATCGGGATGGGCCATTTCAGCCTGCAAATCGGTCGGCATGATGCCGGAAGTCGAGGATGCGATCAGGCCGGTGGCGTTCACGGCTTCCACCTCGGCATAGACGGCGCGCTTGACCTCGACCCTTTCCGGAACGGCTTCGACGATCAGTTCAGCACCCTTCGCTGCTTCTGCAACCGATCCGGCGTAGGACCATGTCGCCTTTTCGGAACGCGGGGCCATGGTCAGCTTTGCATAGGCACGTTCGGCGCCGTCCAGCACCTCACCCAGTTTGCGCTCAGCATTCGGATCAGGATCGAAAACGCGGCATTCGATACCGTTTTCGATCAACCTGGCCAGCCAACCACCACCGATCACGCCGCCGCCAAGTATCGCAGCTGTTTTGACCATCCTTGCCTCCATCAGACCATCGCGCACCGTCTAGGCGCGTCGGGCACATGACAACCCTGCGCCTGCGACAATGCGGTGCCGCTTTCTGACAGGTGCCGGGTGGATCGGGCTTCCAAAGCGGGGCGCATGTACCCAAGATGGTCAAACCGGACCGTCGTCCGGAAAGACTGAACTTGGAGAGACGCTATGATTAAAGGTTTGAAGCTTGCAGCAGCAAGCGTTGCGCTTTGCGCCGGATTTATTGCCCAGACCCCTGCCAAGGCGCAGGAGTACTACATCGGCCAGGTTCTGCTGGTCGGCTACAGTTTCTGTCCGCGTGACACGGCAGAGGCCAAGGGACAGCTGCTTCCTATCAACACCTTTCAGACGCTGTTTGCACTTTATGGCACGACTTTCGGAGGTGACGGGCGCACGACCTTTGGTCTTCCAAACCTCGATGGCAAGGCACCCACTTCGGGCCAGCGTTATTGCGTGGTCCTTCAGGGCATTTTCCCAAGCCGCAGCTGACCCGAAAGCCAGGAGAAGACTATGATGAAGTTCATTCCAGCATTTGTCGCGGCAGCGGTTGCAGCCGCAACCGTGGGAACCGCCTCGCCCGCGACGGCGCAGAACTATTATCTCGGCCAGTCGATATTGGTTGGCTACACGTTCTGTCCACGCGGCACGATGCCAGCTGACGGCCGTTTGCTTCAGATTTCGCCGAACACAGCGCTGTTTTCCTTGTTCGGCACCACGTTTGGCGGAGACGGGCGGACAACGTTCGCGTTGCCGAATACGGATGGCAACGCCCTTCAAAAGGGCCTTAAGTACTGTGTGGTGACAGAGGGGGTATATCCGTCCCGCAGCTGACGTTTAACCCGGTAGCGGTGCGGGATACTCAAGGGCGCTGGTATCGTAGCCATTGCGGCGAAGGACGGCCAGCGCCCGTTCCAGATCATCGCCCGTAAGTGTCGGTGCTCGAGCCAGGATCCACCCGAAATTCCCGGACGGAGTACCAACGACGCTGATCTGGTAATCCGTGTAGAGAATCCAGTAATCGCCCGCCGCGAAAGGCAACCAGGGTACGAAGTTGACCCTCAGCCGGTCCTGATCAGCACTGGCAACCGTCGCGACGCCCTCAGCCGTGCTGACGGGCCCGTTTAAAGTACCCTGTCGGCAGGTGTTGAGGACAGAGACCGTGCCGTCCTCAGCCAGCGCATAGTCTGCGGTTACGCCGACACAACCTTCTTCGAACGTGTTGGGAAAGCGCGCAACCTCGAACCATCGCCCGGCGTAGCTGGAGAGATCAACCGGGCCATGCGTCGTCATCTGGATGTCGGTGTCACGATACTGAGGTGACGAACAGCCAAAAAGGATCAGCGCCAGAACACCAATTCCAGTGATCGTCAACCAGCGGAGCGCGGCGGTCTCGCCGGTTGCGTTTCCGTCGGTCAATGCGCGGGCACGCCGCCAATCGTGTTCGTTTTCCCGTGCCTTCATTTCGGAGTAGCGCATGGTGCCTCGCTTGTTGTTAGAGCCATAGCACGACAGCTGCGTAACCGCCCAGCGCGATCACAAGATCGACGATGAATGATCTTGGTCGGCCTAGCCCCCATAGACGGGCG
>JBCCMP010000326.1:0-5982 GCA_039026295.1 Pseudomonadota bacterium
AATGGCATCATTTTTGAAATCCTCGCGCCGCAGAGCCCGGGTTTCGAACCCGATCAGCCGGTATTCACCGATAACTGCCGGATTGAATTCGACCTGGATCTTTACGTCCTTAGCGATGGGGAACAGCGTCGATGCGGCCTCGTCCACCAGCACCTTTTGCGCTTCGCTGAGCGAGTCGATGTAACTCGCTGTGCCATTTCCGTTCTGCGCCAGCGCCTGCATAAGCGCATCGTTGTAGTTGCCGCGCCCGAAGCCGAGGACGGACAGGAACACACCGCTTTCCCGTTTCCGCTCGATGTAACTCTTCAGCTCTTCAGTATCCTGGATGCCGACATTGAAGTCGCCGTCGGTCGCCAGGATCACGCGGTTAATGCCCTCCTCGTCGAAATTGGCCTCTGCAAGCTGATAGGCCTGACGGATGCCCTCGCCGCCTGCCGTGGATCCGCCGGCCCTCAGGCGATCAAGCGCGCGAAGGATCTTGCCCTTCTCCGCCACCTTGGTCGGTTCAAGCACAGTCCCTGCAGAACCTGCATAGACCACAATCGCGACCGTGTCGTCGGGGTCGAGACTGTCCACCAACATCGAGAAACTGTCGATCAACAGCGGCAGTTTGTCCGGACTGTTCATCGAGCCCGAGGTGTCCAGCAGGAATACGAGGTTGGACCTGGGCTTCTCTGTCTGTTCCAATTCGTAGCCCTTGATCCCGATGCGCATCAGCTGCGTCTGCTCGTTCCAAGGCGTCGGCTGGATCGAGACATTGGCGGCAAACGGCGCTTCGCGGTCGTCCGGCCCGGCATAGTCGTACGGAAAATAGTTGATAAGTTCTTCGATCCGGATCGCATTCTTCTGCGGCAGAACCCGGCTCTGCAGGCTGGATCGCATGAAGGCATACGATGCTGTGTCCACATCGACCGAGAAGGTGGATACAGGGTTCTCTGCCGCCACGACGATCGGGTTCGGGACGAACGCGTCGAACTGGTCGCGGCCCTGGTCGCGATAGGTGTCGTTGGGGGTCGGTTCAGCTTCGGTCTTGAAGTCGCTGGCCAACGCCTGGCGCTGGACATCGTTCTCAATGCGACTGCTAAGGAGTGTCGCGCCATCCTGCAAACGTGCAGCTTCCTGCGATGCGACCGCTCTGTCAGAATCCTGCGACTTCAGACGCCCGACCTGTACCGCACGGGTCTGTTGCTGCGTCCGCGATCGAACATTCGCCGCGCCGAGCTGTGACTGCCCTGCAGCGGCAGGCACCTGCGCAAGCCCACCGCCTTGAGGCGGTCGGGGCGGGGCGAGGGCCGGTGCGACGCCCGCGCTCAACTCCGCCGGAGCCTCTGTCGTTGGTTGAGGCGATGGGAGAGCCAAACCCACTGGCGCTTCCGCGTCCAAATCAGAACCATCATCCGCGCTTTGGTCTAGGGCACGACCCAACTCGCTTTGCGACTGCGCACCGGACATTAACTGAACAGATTCCCCGCGTTCTTCTTCCGCCAGGATAACGGTCTCGTCTGCCGCCCCATCACCGCCCGTCATTTCTGCCTGAATTGGCTCGACTGCTTCTGGCGCAATCGCATCATTGAAATCCAGTTGCGGCGCCTGCTGCGCGCTCATCACTGCAATGACAACGACAGCCAACGAAGCGCTGCCAAGCATCATGGTCCGGGTCGAGGGTAAAGAAATGTTCATCATCAATCTCCGCACAAGGGTCATCAGGCCCGATCGCCTGCCCGTCTGACGGAGTGCGTCCCGGCTTCCTTGGAGATTGGTCGCGATTTTTTCCTCTTGCTCAGCCGCATGCGCGGCTGCGCCGGCCTCGTCAAAGGCTGACACTGCAGCTGCACGGGCGCGCGCCTTGGCGGCATCCGGCGCTGGAGCCGGCGGGTTGGCCGACAGGATGGCGTTCAGATCGTCGTCATCGTCGATCATGCGGATAACCCTTCTTCGGCGGCCAGCGCCTTCAACGCCTTGCGCACCTCCATCAGCCGCCAGGACACGGTGGATTCGGCGACGTCCAGAATCTCGGCGGCCTCTGCGTGACTGAGGCCTTCGTCCAGCACCAGAACAGCGGCCTCTCGCAGGTCCGGCTTCAACCGGGCAAGGGCCGCGCGAAGCCACAGGGCTTTGTCAGCGGCATCAGCGGCAGCCCCGCGCCGCAGATCGTCAACCTCGGCGAAAGCGGCTGTCGCCTTGGCCCGCGTTGCATCCTTGCGCATGCCGTCGCGGGCGGCGTTCAGCACGACCTGATAGAGCCACGTCGTGAACTTCGCGTCCCCGCGAAAGCTGCGGATCTTGCGGCCCAGTGCAACGCAGACGTCCTGCGCGAGATCCTCGCACGCTGGCGGACCGCCGGTGAACCGCCAGGCGAGCGCATGAATGCGGCCGTAATGGCGGTCGACGAGCCGCTCGAAAGCGCCCCGGTCCCCGCCGGCCGCATCCAGCGCCAGCCTGTTGTCGTCGGTCTCGTCCAACATCTGCCCCCTTGGACGGGTGCCCCGATGAAATCCTTGGGGCGCGGAAGATTTTTTCAGTTTACCGCAATTGCCCCGTGAACGTCAGGGTCAGAGTTCGACCAGGTCAAGCGGATGGCGAGACAGACGTTCTACCCCGGTTTCCGTCACCAGAACCGAGTGCCCCCAGCACATTGCCAGCCCGGCATCGGAGTCCATCAGGATCATGTGCAGGAAAAAAACCTGTCCGGCCCGCATTTCCAGGGGGTTGCCCTGATAGAACATCGGGAAATCGACCCAGATCGGGTTGTAGACTGCGCCCATTCCATAGCCGCAGGCCTGCAGCCGGGCGTGTTCCAGCCCATGGGCATCGAACACTTTCGCATGTGCATCAAACACTGCGCCCATCGGGGCACCGGGGCGGATCGCGTCCTCGCACGCCTGCAGGGCTTCGACTGCCGCCGTGTGCATATGGCGTTGCACCCGGTCGGCCTTCCCGATGACCAAGGTCCGCATCATGGCTGCGTGATACCGCGCATACGCCCCTGACCATTCAAGGGTGAGCTGATCCTCGTCGTCCAGGTGACGGCGCCCGGAATAATACCGGCATAAAAGCGCGCCATGCCCAGAGCCCAGAATGAACTCATTCCCCGCATAGTCCCCACCGCCCTTGAACACCGCGCCTTGCATGGCGGCCAGGATGTCGCCCTCGAAAGCACCCGGCGCTGTCGTCTCAAGCGCAGCGTCCAAGGCATCGTCAGACAAGGCCGCTGCCCGGCGATGCATCTGGATCTCGGCCGAGGATTTCACCCGTCGCAGCGCCCGCATGATCTCGTCCGCCGGGGTGACGTCCTGGCCCAGCGCTGACCGCAGCGCCTCCCAATCGTGAACCGTGAGGCCGTGAGACTGCGTCTCGATCCCAAGCCTGCGCCCAGCGAGGCCCCGTTCCATCAAAAGCATCTGCAGGTCGGCCGCTGGTTGCGCGCCTTCGTACTCCGGCCATATGTGGATCTGATCATCGCTGAGGATCGATGTGTGCCGCGCCTGTCTCAGATCCGGTGCGCGGGTCAAAAGGTCAATCCGTCCGTCGGCGTCCAAGACCATGCATTGGAACATGGCGAAGCCGAAGGTGTCGTATCCTGTCAGCCAGTAATGGCTTTCCGGTGCAAAAAGCAGGATTGCGTCCAGATCATGCGCTGCCAGCGCCGCCCGCGCACGGGAAATACGATTATCAAACTCGGTGCGCGGGAAATGGAGCATGGTTCAGTCTTTCGTCTGTCTCAGGGCCATGTAGGGGCAGACCCGCAGCGCACGTCAACCGCCGCGGCGGATGGCAATGATCACCCCGGAGAGTGTGATCAACAAAGCGCCGATCCAACCTTGCGGCGACAGAAGTTCGGCAAAGAAGACCCAGCCGAACAGTACAGCCCACAAGATGCCGGAATACTTCAGGCACGAAATCGCGACGGCTCCTGCATGGCGAAAGGCGTAAGTCGACAATGCCATGGAGATGCTCACCAGTGCCCCGGTGGTAACAGCCAGCGCCCAGTGCCGCGCCTCCGGGAGTTCCGACCAGAATGGCAGGGTCGCCGTACCGCCCAGCAGCGCGAAGACGTTCGCGACAAAGACGATGGCCATCGCGCTCTCGCCAAGAATGTACTGCTGGGTCAGGATATCGCGAAGGGCCACCAGAAAAGCGCAGAGCAAGACAACCGGGACCGCGACGTTCATCGCACCGGACGCGAGCAAGCCACCGGCAATCACTGCCTGCGGCCAAATGTAGACCAGCAGAGCTAGCGACAGCACTGCGATAGCACCCGGGAGCATACGGCTTTCACCGCCATCCCGCTGCCGGAATGCCCGAATTCCAAAGACAGCGACGATGATCCCCAGCAGAAGTGTCAGCCCGGCGTACTGCAAGGCTGGCCCGGGATTGATGATCAGCCCGATGCCGATCAGACCAAGGACAATCGCGCTCCAGCGACGCCAGCCGATCGTCTCTGACAGCATTAAAGGCGCAAGCAGGGCGGCGATCACCGGGCTCGCCGAGACAAGCATGATCCCGTCGGCCAACGGCATGCGCTGCAGCGACCATGGGAAAAGGAAAAGCATGATCAGCATCAGCCCGGACAGGATCGCAACTTTCGCGTAGGAGTTGGGCCTCAGCGCTGAAAGGCCACCGGTCATCGGTGCGCAGGCCAGCATGACCGCACATCCGGACAGCCCCCGCATTGCCACCGCTTGCCCTAGTGGCAACTCGGCGACCAGCATTCGCATCAACGCGTCGTTCAGGGTCAACAGGCCCATGCCACCGACCACCAGCACCGCGCCGCGCACCGCATCCGGCTGCGCGACAGGAACGGCGCTGCTGGTCATCGAGATCGCACCCGGAACAGGATGGCGTAGAGGCACGGCGCAACGACCAGAGTGAGGATCGTGCCGACGATCAGCCCGCCCGCGATGACAACAGCGAGGTCGTAAAACAGGACATCCCGAGAGATGATGATCGGTGCGAGGCCCAGCGCTGTGGTGCAGGTGGTCATGATAATCGGGCGCAGTCGGCGAACCCCTGCTTCGATTACCGATTCAAGAGGGGCACGTCCCGCGGCCCGCTCGATTTCGATCCGGTCGAGCAGAACGATTGCGTTGTTGATCACGATACCCGCAAGCGCCAGGAAGCCGAGGATCCCCATGAAGCTGAAATTCGCGCCCGGGAAGATGAGCAATCCCCCGGCAACGCCGGTGATGACCAGCGGAATTGTCGCCAGGATCACAACCGGTTTGCGGAAACTGTCGAATTGCCAGATCAACACCAGCACCATAAGTGCGAAAGCCAGCGGCAGATTCTTGAACAGCCGCTCCTGGGCGTCGCCAGAGCTCTCGATCTCGCCGCCCTGCTTGATGGCGTAACCCGGTGGCAATTCTTCGCGAAGCCGATCGATCTCGGGTGTCACGAACGCATCCAGAGCGGCCGCGGTAAGATCATCTGATTTACCGGAAACCGTCACGACCCGTTCAAGATCGCGCCGTTTCAGCCGAGAGTAATGCGGCCTGCCGTCGAACCGCGCCACCTGCAAGAGCGGAACCGGGGTGGACCCGGCGACCGAAATGTTCAACGTCCGCAGCCGGTCGATGTTGGTGCGCTGGTCACCTTCTGCCCGCATGACGACGGGAATGGTTATGTCGCCGACCCGGTAATCGGTGACCTCGACTCCGGACAATTGGCTGTTGAGCGCATCGGCGATGTCTTCTGATGACACCCCGGCCCGGCGCGCTGCATTCTGATCGACAATCACCTGCAGGGCGACAACGGGGTTTTCCCAATCATCCTTGACCGCGCGGGCTCGCGGCGCTGTCCGCAGCGCGGATTTGATCTGCTCTGCCGTGTTCATCAACACCAGTGGATCTGGGCCGAGCACGCGGAATTCGACCAGCCCAGCCTCACCCGGTCCCAGTGACATCGGTTTCGGCGTTATCCGCGCCTCCGGCACATGAGCCAAAGCCCAGCTGTTCAAGCGTTGACGCAATACGTCGACATCAG
>JBCCMP010000327.1:0-5979 GCA_039026295.1 Pseudomonadota bacterium
CCGGTTACAGCCCTGCGGACACGGCGGATTGCAGCCCAGCGGTCTGCCAATTCGCCATCGCGCCACTCCGCTGGAGTGTCTGGAAAGTCCTGCAGATGGACAGACGAAGCCTCTTCCGGGACACGGCTTAGCCAGACCTCTTCCATTGTGAAAACAAGCAAGGGTGCCAGCCATGTCACAAGCCGATGGAGGACCTTGTCCATCACCCATAGGCAGGCCTGCCGACGCTCAGATGTGAGCGCATCACAGTAAAGCGTGTCTTTCCGGACATCGAACCAGAACGCCGAAAGATCGGTCGTGCAAAACGCGAAAAGTTGCTGATAGACGCCCTGAAAGTCATAGGCCGCATAGCCTTTACGGACAGCCTCGTCCAACTCTGACAGGCGGTGTAGGATCAGCCGTTCCAGTTCAGGCAGTTTCGCGGGTTCCGCACCGTCCCAACCGCACAGCGCACCCAGCATATAGCGGAACGTGTTACGAAGACGGCGGTAGCTGTCGGCGGTGCCTTTCAGGATCTCCGGCCCGATGCGTTGATCGATAGTATAGTCGGTTTGCGCCACCCACAGACGCATTATGTCGGCACCATACTGCTCGATCACCTTGTTCGGTGACATCGCGTTCATCTGGGATTTGGACATCTTCATGCCTTTCTCGTCCAGCGTGAACCCGTGGGTCAGCACTGCGTGATAGGGCGCGCGCCCGATGGTGGCACAGCCCTGCAGCATCGAGGAATGGAACCAGCCCCGGTGCTGGTCAGTGCCCTCCAGATACAGAGACGCAGGCCGCATCGAGGTCTCGCGATCCCGCAAGGTGAATGCATGGGTCGAGCCAGAATCGAACCATACGTCAAGAATGTCGTCGACCTTCTCCCAGTCATCCGGGTCCACGCCCTCGATGTTGCCAAGAAAGCGCTCTTTCGCGCCATCCTCGAACCAGGCGTCAGCTCCTTCTTCACGAAAAGCGGCAGAGATCCGGGCATTGACCTCTTCATTTCGCAGAATCTCGACGTTCTCTCCGGTGCCGCGTTTGAAACAGGTCAACGGGACGCCCCAGGCACGCTGACGCGAGAGCACCCAATCGGGCCGGTTTTCGATCATCGAGTGTAACCGGTTGCGGCCAGACTGCGGATACCACTCGACAAGCTTGTCAATCGAGTTCAGCGCGCGCTGACGTATGGTACCGCCATGCTCGCCCATGCCGTCATCGAGTTTCTTGTCGATTGCGACGAACCACTGCGGCGTGTTTCGAAAGATGAGCGGCGCCTTGGACCGCCATGAGTGCGGGTAAGAGTGTTTCAGGCGACCTCGTGCCAGTAAGCCGCCAACTTCTACCAGTTTGTCGATGACCCGCTTATTGGCGTCCTTCTCCTTGCCCTTATGGTCGAAGATCTGCGCCGCACCGAAGAACGGAAGGTCTGCGCGGAAAGACCCGTCCTCCAAGACGTTATGGGTCATCGGCAGATTGTACTGGAGCCCGACATTATAGTCATCGGCACCGTGGGAGGGCGCGGTGTGCACAAACCCGGTTCCTGCATCATCTGTGACGTGGTCACCGGGGAGCATTGGCACGTCGTAATCCCACTCGCCGCCAGCACCGTCGACACCGCGGAAGGGGTGGGCGCAAGTGATGGCAGAAAGTTCCTCGGATGTTACGCTGCGGACACGCTCGTAGCCGTCCTCTTCCAAGCGAGCCTGGCGGAACACGTCGCCAGCGAGTTTGTCGCCCACGAGATACATATCACCCACGGACACCCAGCATTCCTCAGGCGTCTTGGTGACCTTGTAGAGGCCATACTCAATCACGGGATTGAAACTCACCGCACGGTTCTGTGGGATCGTCCAAGGTGTGGTCGTCCAGATCACGACCATAGAACCAGCAGGCAAAGGCTCGACCATCTCGCCTGATTTCAAAAGAACCTTGTCGGAAGCTGCGCCTTCACCAAATGCGTTGGTCACCGAAGTAGTCTCAGAAGAAACCACCTCAAACGGAACCCAGATCGTGTGGCTCTGGTGTTCGTGGTACTCGACCTCGGCCTCGGCCAGCGCGGTCTTCTCGACAACCGACCACATCACAGGTTTCGACCCCTGATAAAGCGATCCGTTCATGACAAACTTCATGAACTCTTCGGCGATCACTGCTTCGGCGTCGTAGGCCATCGTCAGATAGGGGTCGTCCCATTCACCCGTGACACCAAGGCGTTTGAATTCGGAACGCTGGACGTCGATCCACTTCTCGGCAAACCGTCGGCATTCGCCGCGCAACTCGTTTATCGGGACCTCGTCCTTATCTTTCCCTTTGGCGCGGTATTCCTCCTCGATCTTCCATTCGATCGGCAGGCCGTGGCAGTCCCAGCCCGGGATATAGCGGCTGTCCTTTCCAAGCATCTGCTGCGTGCGAACAACGAAATCTTTCAACACCTTATTAAGGGCGTGGCCGATATGAAGGTGCCCGTTAGCGTATGGCGGCCCGTCATGGAGTTCGTATTTGGGCCGCCCATTGCCGGGGGCCTCGCCCTTCGCCCGCAGTTTTCCGTAGATGTCCAGCTTTTCCCAATGCGCCAGCCATTCCGGCTCGCGTTTGGGCAGTCCAGCTCGCATCGGGAAATCGGTTTGTGGCAGGAACAGCGTCGACTTGTAGTCCGGCGCGGTTTTCGTCTCGGTCTCTGCGCTCATGGCGCACCTCGTGGCTTTGGAACAGTTGGACAGCAAGCGGCGGTGGGCAGACGCGCCACCTTGTCCCGGCGCTGCGTCAGGCGCAGGCCGGGCCGGTAATCAGAGCTATCGCGGGCCGGATCAGCATGGCGCGGTGTATAGCGACGCCCGCTGGTGTCGTCCAGCAGCAGATCGGTACAAATTTCGGGGTTTGTGCACGGGCCCTGCGGGTGCCACCATGGCAAAATGGAAGACGACAACGATATGCAAGTGGTCATCGTCGGCGGCGGCATACTCTCGCTGACGCTTGCGGCGCATCTTGCAGAAGCAGGCGTGCGTTGCCTGGCGATCGGCCGCGGCGTGGCGAGCATCCCTGCAAGACCGCTGCTGAGCGATTTGACTGATCCCGGTGCTGCAGCTTTGCAAACCGCTGGTGCCGAGTGGCTGCATGAGAATTCTTCAGGCCATGTGCATCTGACAGGAGGGCTCGCCCTCGCCCGAACCAAAGCGCGCCTTGATGCTTTAGGGCGAGGTGGCGATCTATTGAGTTTGAAGGCGATCACTTCGCATGCCCCCGGGCTATCTCAGGCTGAATTCAAGGGAGGTGCGCATAACCCATCTCAAGGCTGGGCAGACATTGCCGGTATTTGCAGGGACCTATCCGATCTGGCGCAGCAGCATGGGGCGACCGTCGACATCGGGACCCAGGTAATGGCCGCACGCCATGATGGTGAAGAATGGCTTCTGGAGACACCAGGGGGACATTTGGCCCCCGCGGTCGTGGTCGATACGACCGGTGAAATTGCAGAGATGGTTGGCCGCCCGGCACCAAGCGGTTGGGCAGTGCGAGGCTTCTGGACCGTGACACCAGCAGAGATGCCCACGCATCGGCCTGTCATCGAAGATCGAGACGCGGGCGTCGTGCTGACCCCAACTCCACATGGCTGGATCGTCGAGGATATGAGCGTTGCCAGTCTGGGCCGTGCAAGGTCTGATATGGATGGCGGCGCGGTTCACGATGACGCGTCATGGCTCGCATCGTTGAAGCAATTCGGTATCAAACTCGAAGATGCTGAAGCGGCGCCCGTTGCCGCACCATTTCCGGTGACGCCCGACCTCATGCCGATTGCCGGTCCAATTGCCGGGCTACCCGGTCTGGTCCTTGGGGTCGGTGCCGAGGACAGACCCACGCTTGCCGCTGGCCTGGGGGCGGCCCTTGCCCGGTGGATCATCGCCCGCGATCCGGGCTGTGATGTTGCGGCTGTGGACGTCGCGCGTTTTGGCGACTGGGCGGGAAGAGGATGGGCGATCCAATGCGCTGCCGAAGCGCTAAGCGCAAGCACGGCGCTTGAAACTGTCCCCCGGCAAATGGGCCGAAATCAGAGGTTGGGGCCGCTCCACCATCAATTGGCTGCCCAAGGCGCTGTTTTTGAGCCGATGCAGGGGTGGGAAATCGCAACGCGATTTGGAGACGATCCACCAAGCCTGGATCGAGACGTGTTGCTCTTTGACCTGACCGGCACGCCGAAGTTTATAATTGATGGTGTGCTGGCCAAGGAATGGATGGATCAGCTCTGCTCTGCCCCTCTGCCGGCAACGGATGGACAATTGTGTGAAAGCCTGCTGCTGAGCGACGATGGCCGGATCCTGTTCCGGATCACGATTATCCGGTTAGGCGACAACAGGTATTACGTGACCGGTGATCCCGGAACCGAGGGCGCGCTGGCCCGCTGGTTGATGATGTTAGAGATCGTGCCGAATATGAAGATGCGGTCAGCGATCAACCAGTATTCCATCTTGGGACTGCATGGAACGGGAACAGCACGCTTGCTTTCTGAACTGAGCGCGGAAGCGATCGGCGAGACGTTTCCTGAAGCCACAGCCTGTGAAGCCGAGATTGCAGACATCCGCTGCGTCGTTGCGCGGCCAGGGATCGCCGGCCGACCGGATTGGGAGCTACACGTGCCCCCGGATCGCGTGCCGTTGCTTTTCCAGTCGCTGGTAGAATCGGGCGCTGCGCTGGCGGGGACCGACGCTCTTGCTGAGATCAGCGCCGCCGCCGGAAGGTTATCATCGGATGAGCTGAGGCGGGCGGGCACGCCTGATATGGCAGGACTATCCAGTCTTTGCGACCTTGAGAAGGTTTACATCGGATCCGGTCGCGAAATGCCGGATTAGGCGTCAAACGCCGGGCGCAGTCATCTTTATGATCTTTTCGATCATCGCCTTTGCATTGGGACCGTCCCATTCGGCCTCGCCCTGCATTCTGGCAATCTCCCTGCCTTCGCGATCCAATACGATCGTCACCGGCAGGCCCAGCACCCCGGCGCGGCGGGCAACCTTGCTGCTGCGGTCCTGGATCAACGGCAGATGCTGGACGTTAATCTCCTGAAAGAACGCCTCGACCCGGTCGATCTCGAACCGGTCCGTTGACAGCGCAAGCACCGCTAGATCATCGCCGCCCATTTCACCAGCCAGCCGATCAATGCCCGGCATCTCAGCCCGGCAGGGTGGGCACCACGTTGCCCAGAAGTTCAGAACGACGACCTTCCCCGCATAGTCCGCAACCGAGATCGCATTGCCGTACTTGTCGCGAAACACCTCTTCGATCCGCGGCCGGGCTTCCTTGTGGAAGACCAGTTTGCCCATGTCGCCAGCACGTGCTTCCTTGAGTGCCGAGACCTCATCGACGCTCAGGTCGCCTGCCAATGCCGGGTTTGCCCCCGAGGCGATCACGCCGTATAGCAGGGCACCAAGGCCCAGGGCGAATGTCATGCGCATCTGGCTATCCTCAATTTGCGAGATCAGTCATGGCCCAAGATAAGCACCCTGATGTTTCAAACCAGCCCATGGCGAACACAATGTGGGGAGGGCGCTTCGCCGCCGGTCCCGCTGCGGTCATGGAGGAAATCAACGCATCGATCGATTTCGACAAGCGGATGGCGGCAGAGGACATCGCCGGGTCCCGCGCCCATGCCGCCATGCTGGCGCGGCAGGGGATCATCACGCAAGAGGACCAGGTCGCGATCGACGCAGGGCTGGACCAGGTTTGGGAGGAGATCACAGACGGACGGTTCACGTTCTCCCGGGCGTTAGAAGACATCCATATGAATCTGGAGGCCCGGCTGCGGGAGATTGCCGGGGATGCCGGGGCACGACTGCATACCGGCCGGTCCCGCAACGATCAGGCCGCTGTGGATGTCCGCATGTGGGTCAGGGCGCGATGCGACGAGGTGGATGCAGCGCTGGGCCGCCTGATCGGTGCTTTTGTCGCTCAGGCAGAGGCGTATCCCGACTTGGTCATGCCCGGCTTTACGCACCTTCAGAC
>JBCCMP010000328.1:0-5971 GCA_039026295.1 Pseudomonadota bacterium
TCGCGGATCAGCGAGGCGAACGGCGCAAATCCGGTGCCGGTTGAGAACATGTAAAGCCGCCGACCCGGCTTCAGTGCGTCCAGCACCAGCGTGCCCGTCGCCTTCTTGCGCAGCAGAACGGTGTCGCCGGGCCGGATTTTCTGCAGGTGCTGTGTCAGGGGGCCGTCCGGGACCTTGATCGAATAGAACTCCAGCGTTTCGTCCCAGGCCGGGCTGGCGACGGAGTAGGCCCGGAAGACAGGCTTTTCGGCATTCGGCAGCCCGATCATCGCGAATTCGCCAGACCGAAAGCGGAACGCGGCGGGCCGGGTGATGCGAAACCGGAACAGGGGTATCGGTGTAGTGCTCGACCTCTGTCACCGTCTCGGCAAAGACACCCTTCGGGATGTCGAAGGCGGGCGCGGGGCGTCGGCCTTCCAGCTTGTCGCGATAGGTGACCGGGCCGGGCGTTTGAGGCGCATCGGCGATCCAATCCTGTTCCCGCTGGCGGGCGGCCAGATCGTCCGAGATCTCCACCTCGTCGAAGCCGCTGTCCAGTGCCAATGTGAACTGGTCGGAAATGACGTGCCCCGCCGCCCGAAGCCGTCCGCGATAGCCAAGGTGGCGCAGCCGACGCGCGATCGAAAATCCGCGCCCATCGGCCGATGACGGGAACGGCACCCGGATCAGGCCGATCCGGTCGAAATCCGGGGCCAGCGCTTCCGGTGCGCCGTCATTGGGAAGCTCGACCGCCAGCCCCTCGCCTTCCGGCAGGGCATCGAGCGGCGAGAAGAAGACAGGACCGGCGTCCTGGAAGCCGGTGCGGGTGACAAGGGGCATGTCGGATCTCCGGGTCTAGCAACCTGCACAGCACGGTGCGGGGGTAGTGCCGCGTGCGACGTCACGCAGCGCGGTCGTGGGCCTCAGCCGGATAGAGCGCCGTTTTAAACGGCGTCTGACCAAGGCGGCGATAGGCTGCAAGAAACGTCTCATCGGGGTCCTCCCTCAGGTCGAGATAGGCGTTGATCAGGCGGTCGATGGCCGGCACGACCTCGTCAGCATCGAACCCGCGCCCGGCGCGCTCTCCGATCGTCAGGGTTTCGGTGTGATCCCCGCCCAGCGTGATCTGGTAATTCTCCCGCCCCGCCTTATCGAGGCCGAGAATGCCGATATGCGCCACGTGGTGGTGCCCGCAGGCATTGATGCAGCCGGAGATCTTGATCTTCATTTCGCCGATGGTCTCGGCATAGGCCGGGTCCGCGAAGTGCTTCGCAATGTCCTGCGCAATGGGGATCGACCGTGCGGTCGCCAGGGCGCAGTAGTCCATGCCGGGGCAGGCGATGATGTCCGAGATCAGACCCACATTCGCAGTGCCCAACCCGGCTTCCTTCAATGCGGCGGACACCGTCGGCAAATCGGCCAGCTTCACATGCGGCAGCACGACGTTCTGCTCGTGACTGATGCGAAGTTCGTCGTGAGAGTAACGCTCGGCCAGATCCGCCATCACCCGCATCTGGTCGGCGGTGGCATCGCCCGGCGCTTCCCCGATCGCTTTGATCGAGATCGTGACGATCCGGTATCCCGGCGCCCGGTGCGCTGTCAGATTGGTGTCGCTCCAGGATCGGAAGCCGGGATCGGACAGGCGAGCCGCTTCATATCCACCATCTTCGTCGTCAAGATCATCGAACTCCGGCGGCGCGAAATAGGCGGCGATCCGCGCGACCTCTGCCGGGTTCGGCTCGACGCTCAGGCCTTCGGCTTTCAGCCGCTGGAATTCAGCTTCGACCAGCCCTTGAATACGCTCCAGCGATTCCTCGTGAACCAGGATCTTGATCCGGGCCTTGTACTTGTTATCCCGGCGTCCCTGCAGATTGTAGACGCGCAAAATCGCCTCGACATAGGCCAGCAGGTCCGCCTTGGGCAGGAAGTCGCGGATGACCTTGCCGACCATCGGGGTACGGCCCAAGCCGCCGCCGACGATCACCTCGTATCCCGGCTCCCCGGCGGCGTCCCGAACCATCCGCAGGCCGATGTCATGGGCCTTGGTGACCGCGCGATCATTCGGTGATCCGGTCACCGCGATCTTGAACTTGCGGGGTAGATACAGAAATTCCGGGTGGTCGGTGGACCACTGGCGCAGCAGTTCCGCCGTGGGGCGCGGGTCCTCGATCTCGTCCGCCGCTGCGCCTGCAAAGTGGTCGGCCGTGACGTTCCTGATGCAATTGCCCGAGGTCTGGATGGCGTGCATCCCGACCTCGGCCAGCGCATCGAGCATATCGCCGACATCGGTCAGCTTCGGCCAATTGTACTGGATGTTCTGGCGTGTGGTGAAATGCCCATAGCCCTTGTCCCAGCGTTCGGCGATCATCGCAAGCTGGCGCATCTGGCGACCGTTCAGCGTTCCGTAGGGGATTGCCACCCGCAGCATGTAGGCGTGCAGTTGCAGGTAGAGGCCGTTGTGCAGGCGCAGGGGCTTGAACTCGTCCTCGGTCAGCGCGCCGGAGATGCGGCGGTCGATCTGGCCCCGGAACCGGGTGATGCGATCACGCACGAAGGCGGCGTCGAATTCGTCATAACGGTACATCGTGCGTTCCCTTACCAGGCACCGCCGCCGGAGAGGGCAGCATCTGACACGGCAGCATCCGAGAAGTCGGCCTGACGACCGAGATCCGGGCGGTTCGACGGCCCTTGTTCCCGGAAGCTTTCGCGGAAATGAACCGGGGTCGGGCCTTCGCCGGGAGTAAGGTCCACATCGACGAGATATGGCCCGACCACGGCCGCTGGCTGGCTCACGGCGGTGTCCAACAACGCCTCCGCCTCTTCAGGGGTCATCGCCACAGCGGCACGGACCAGGTGACGGGTCCATGTGCCGGTTCGATCCAGATAGACGACGTCTCCGGCCAACAGGTCATTGGCGCTGACAATCTGCGGGGCGAAGGGCTTTTTCGGCATCAGGCTTCTCCAGCGATTGAATGCGGGGTGTCGATCGGCAGCGGCAACACGTCTGCAGTGCGGGCGGCCAGGCCGTAGAACAGAATCGCGGGCCCTTTGATGCCTTCGCTTGCCATTGTGCTGGACAAGGAACCCAGCGTGGTGGCGACAATCCGCTGCTCGGGGCGCGACGCATTCTCGACCACGGTGACTGGGGTTTCAGCGGTGGCCCCATGGACCATCAGGCGTCCCTGCACGAACCGTGCAGCGCGCACGCCCATGTAGATGGCAGCGGCAGAACCCGGCTGCGCCAGACCGCGCCAGTCGTGTTCGGCGAACCCGTCGACGTCCTGGCCTGTGATGAATCGGATCGACGAGTTTCGCCCGCGCCGGGTCATGGAAATGCCTGCAGCCGCTGCAGCCGCTGCTGCTGAGGTGATGCCGGGTACGATGTCATGGCTTATGCCCGCACCGTCCAGCGCTTCGATTTCCTCGTCCAGTCGCCCAAAAATCCCCGCATCACCGGATTTCAAACGCGCGACGCGTGCGCCGCCTGCCGCATGTCGTACCATCAGGGCGTTGATGTCGTCCTGCCTCCAGCTTTGATCGCCGGGGATCTTGCCGACCTCGACAATCAACGCCTCGCGCCGCGCGAGTTCCAGGATCGGTGCGGGTACCAGCCGGTCGTGGATCACCACATCGGCCTCGTGCAGGATACGCCGGGCCTTTTGTGTGAGCATTTCCGGAGCGCCGGGTCCGGCGCCGATCAGATGGACATGGCCAGGCCGGGCGTCGCTTGCCAGTTTTTCGCGCAGCAGCGCCCAGAGCGCGCGGCGCACTTCCGGCGCGCCTCCTGCAGCAAGGGCCCTGGGCCCGACCGCGCCGTAATAGTCCGACCAGAATTCGCGTCGCACAGCGCCCTGTGGCAGCATTTCCGCGGCCTCGCGGAAGGTGCGCCCGATGCGGGCAAGCTGCCCGGTCTCGGCCGCCAGTGCCTCTTCGGTCATCGCCTTGATCTTGCGGGCCAGCACCGGGGCCGCGCCTTCAGTGCCGATCGCCACGGTCACCGGATCACGGTCGACGATCGCGGGGGTGATGAATTCGCTTGCCTCCAGATTGTCCACGACATTGGTCAGGGCCCCGGCTGCCCGGCCCAGTGCGGCAACGCGCGCATCCTCCGTTTCGTCGTCATTGGCGGCATAGACCAGCCGTGCCCCGGCCAGATCGCCGGCCTTGACGGCGCGTTGGGTTAGCGACAGCTTTTCAGCCTGCGCCCAGGCGACAATTTCTGCCTCTGGTTCTTCGCCGTAAACAAGGACGTCGGCTTCGGTCTTCAGGATCAGACGCAGCTTCGCAACAGCGGTCTGCCCGGCGCCGGAAACAACGATGCGCTGGCCTTTTGTGTCTAGGTAGACAGGGAAGTGGCGCATCTGTCGCCTCGCTGCAATCTGTTTTCGCTACACCCCAAAGATAGGAAAATTTCCCTAGATTCGTCCATTAGGCGCTTCTAATAAGAACGCTGTTCTGATCTACCCGAAGATAGCGAAACGCTAGAACGCTCTGGCCGGGGAAATCGAAATGTCAGACATGCTTGATCCGCTGGATCGGAAAATCCTCGCAGCTCTGCAACAGGATGCAACGCGGCCGCTGGACGATGTGGCGCGCGAGGTCGGGTCCTCGAAGACCCCGGTCTGGAACCGGATTCGGAAGATGCGCGAGGCCGGGGTGATCGACCGGCAGGTTGCAATCGTCGACCCGTCGGCGGTCGGCCTGACCTCTTGCTTCTATGTTCTGATCCGCACGGCGCGGCACGAAAAGGAGTGGCTGGAGCAGTTCGTCACGGCGCTGCGCAAACGGCCGGAGATACTGGAGGCGCACCGCCTGGCCGGCGACATCGACTACATTCTGAAGGTCCGCGTTGCCGATGCGGCGGCCTACGACGCGTTCTACCGCTCGCTGGTCGCGGACGTGTCGATCTTCAATGTAACGTCTCTCTTGTCCATGGAGGAGATCATCTCCAGAACGGAACTCCCCGTGACCGAGACTGACCAAGAGGCCCCCTGACATGGCCGTGATCGCCTATCTCGACGCCTTTCCAGCGCCTAATGCGTTGGAAATTTTAGCGAGACACCCCGAACACGAAGCGCGCTGGATCGACAGTGCAGGCCCGGTCGCCGATAGCCTGGCGCGGCTGGCTGATGCCCACGCCTACCAACTGGTCGGTGCGCGGGATCTGGTGCCGCCTGGGCTTCTGGTGGATGCTGATTTCCTGAGCGCGGCACCAGAGATGCTGGTAGTCTCGTCTTCCGGCGCAGGGGTCGACGTCTTCGACCGGGCCGCTTGCAACGAGGCAGGCGTTCTGATCGTCAACCAGACCGGCGCGAATGCCCTTGCGGTGGCAGAGACCGCCGTGACCATGATGATGGCGATTGCCAAGAACCTGGCGCTGGCGGACCGGCTGCTGCACGCGGGCTGGTCGGAGAGCCGGACAACGCTGTTCGGGCGGGACCTGTCCGGCGCGACGGTCGGGATAGTCGGAATTGGCAATATCGGGCGTCAGGTCGCCCGGCTGCTGACGGTGTTCGGCTGCGAGGTGCTCGCCTTTGACCCGTATGTCGACGCGGCAGAGACGGCGGCCAGAGGCGCACGAAAGGTCGGCTTTGACGAGGTACTCGCCGCCTCGGACTTCATCACCGTTCACACGCCGCTAACGGACGAAACCCGTTACCTCTTCGACCCGGCGGCCTTCGCGTCCATGAAACCGGGTGCGATCTTCATCAATTGCGCGCGCGGCTTCATTCATGACGAGGCAGCCCTGGCCCACGCGATCAGTAGCGGCCACCTGTTCGGCGCGGGTCTGGATGTCTTCGAGACCGAGCCGCCAAGTCCGGACCATCCTCTGTTGCAGCTTCCGACCGTTATGGTCTCGCCGCATATCGCAGGCGGCACCCATTCGGCGGTGGCGACGATGGCCGAATACGCGGCGACGCAACTGATCGATATCTGCGCAGGCAAGGCCCCGGCCCGTCCGGTGAACCCCGAGGTTCTGCCGAAGTTCGAA
>JBCCMP010000329.1:0-5971 GCA_039026295.1 Pseudomonadota bacterium
AGCGGAACGAAAGATCGACCGCGGTCTTGATTGCATCCGCGGTGTACTTGACGTCGTGATGCTCCTCGAAGAACGGCTTCAGGCCCTTCAGAATCTTGATGCTGTCATCCACCGACGGCTCGTTCACGTCGATCTTCTGGAACCGGCGGCTGAGGGCGCGATCCTTTTCGAAATGCTGCCGGAACTCGTTATAGGTGGTCGAGCCCATGCAGCGCAGGGTGCCCGACTGCAAGGCGGGCTTCAGCAGGTTCGATGCGTCCATCGCGCCGCCGGTCGTCGCGCCTGCGCCGATCACAGTGTGGATCTCGTCGATGAAGAGGATGGCATCCTCGTGGTCTTCAAGTTCCTTGACCACCGCCTTCAGCCGCTCTTCGAAATCGCCGCGATAGCGGGTGCCTGCCAGCAGCGCGCCCATGTCCAGCGAGTAGATCGTCGACTTCGACAGGATTTCCGGGGTCTCGCCTACGACGATTTTCTTCGCCAGACCTTCGGCAATCGCCGTCTTGCCGACGCCGGGGTCACCGACCAGCAGCGGGTTGTTCTTGCGCCGGCGGCACAGCACCTGAATGCAGCGGTCCACTTCGTCGGACCGGCCGATCAGCGGGTCGACCTTGCCGGACTGGGCCTTGGAATTCAGATCGACGCAGAACTTGCCGAGGGCGGTTTCCTCGCCCGCCTCTTCGCTGCCACCTGCACCCATCGCCGATTCTTCGGACATGTCGTCGTCGTCCGCACCGCGCACGGGTCGCCGCTCGCCGAACGAGGGGTCCTTTGCGACACCGTGGCTGAGGAAGTTCACCGCATCGTAGCGGGTCATGTCCTGTTCCTGCAGGAAGAATGCCGCGTGCGATTCGCGTTCATTGAAAATCGCGACCAGAACGTTGGCGCCGGTCACTTCCGACCGGCCCGAAGATTGAACGTGGATGGCCGCGCGCTGGATGACGCGCTGGAAGCCGGTTGACGGCGCGGCCTCCGACCCTTCGATGTCGAAGACGAGTGTTTCCAGTTCGGTATCGATGAATTTGGTCAGCGTCTTGCGCAGTTCGGGCAGATCGACGGAACAGGCGCGCATGACCCGTGCCGCATCCGGTTCATCGATCAGGGCGAGCAGCAAATGTTCCAGCGTCGCGAGTTCGTGGCGACGCGAGTTGGCAAACCCGATTGCGCGGTGGATCGCATCTTCTAGCGTGTTCGTCAGTGAGGGCATCTGCGTCTCCTTCACACAGTCCGCGGCGGGCTTCCCGACAGCATGACTGCAATCACCCCGGTCCTGCAAGTCGTATCCCGGTAAATATTATTTTGGCGTTGTCGGGCCCAGGATCAAGGCCACGAAGTTGCGATGTTACCCCGACTTTCTGCGGCAGAATCGGCTTAAAATCGTCGAAACTGCGGCAGGGTCAGGATTTTCGGACAAAATCTGGCGTGCCAGGCAGGCGTTACAAAAGATGAACGTGCGTTCACTCTTTTTCCATTGTGCACTGCAGGGGGTGCTGGTTGGATCGCGCGCAGTCCATCACCTGCGTCACTTTGGTCTCTGCGACCTCGAACGGGTAGACGCCGACAACGGCGATTCCCTTATTGTGAACCGTCAGCATGATGTCGACGGACTGCGCATGGTCCATGTTGAAGAAGCGTTCCAGCACATAGACGACGAACTCCATCGGCGTGTAGTCGTCGTTCAGCATCAGCACCTTGTATAGCGATGGGCGCTTTGTTTTGGGCTTCGCCTTGGTGATGACGCTGGTATCACCGTCGCCGCCATTGCCACGCTTGTCGTCGCCGCTGCCGGTCACAGGCGCGGGATAAGGCGGGTTGGGCAGTTGACGATCTGATCCGGTCATGCATCCGTCATGTGCTGGGAACAGCAGCGCTTGCGCGCAGCGACCGTTATATAAGCGCGCAATGCAAATTAGAAAAGGGGGCCGGAGCCCCCTTCAAGAACGATTTTGCATATGCTGCCCTGAAGTGATCAGGGGCGCTGTGCCTTCACCATGTCGGCGGCTGCCGTGAAACGCGCGGCCATCGGCTCGAACGCGCTCTTGGCGGCGGCGGCGTACATGTCGTTCAGCTTGGTGGCCTCTGCGACATAGTTGTCGAACGACTTCTTGGCGATCGATGTCTGCAGTTCGAAGAACTCGGTGACGGACTTCGCACCGGTCAGCTCTTTCGCGGCGGCCATGTTTTCTTCGTAGGTCTTCTTCGAGAAGGCCATCACTTCGGCGTTCATCTCTTCCGCCGCTTTCGCGATCACCTTGCCGGATGCCATTGCGGCTTCGACGTTCTGCTGGCCGAACTCGGCCGCGTCTTCAATTCCTTTGGTCATCGTCTCGACGCCCTGCTCCAGCGACTTCTTGGCTTCGGCGGTCATGTCTTCGACTTTCTTTGTCGTAGCCTTGGTCATGTCAGTTTCTCCTTCAGCCCTTTCGGGATGTGTGCAGGGCACGTTGCCCGTCAATTCCGTACGCTGTATATGGCGATGATGCTGCGGTGCGTCAAGGGAAAATGTTGCAGTGCACAAAAAAGCTGAGGCGGCACATTTCGCGGACACCAATTTTCCGATTCTCATACCAGTCACAACGTGTTACGGTGTCGCAATCAGAGCAGAGCCTGAGCACCTGACGTCAGATCGGGGCCGGGCCAGAAAAACAGGCAAGGTTGCCGCGATGACTTTTATAACCCGCGCCATCGGCGCGGCAGCACTTATTGTAGCGGTGCTTGCCGCTGCCGCCCCGTCCGCGATTGCAGCGCCCGATGCCTCGATCGTCATGGACATGCGAAACGGGAAGGTCCTCTACGCCCGGTCTGCTGACCGCAAGGTGCACCCGGCGTCGCTGACCAAGATGATGACGCTCTACCTGACCTTCGAAGCGGTTCGAAAGGGGCGTCTGCGCCTGGACCAGAAGGTGCGCGTGTCGCGCAAGGCGGCCCGGCAGCCGGCGTCGAAGCTTTACCTGAAGGCCGGTCAGCGGGTCACCGTGCGCAGCCTTATCCGCGCCACGGCAATCAAGTCGGCCAATGATGCCGCGATGGTGCTGGCCGAGGCGGTCGGCGGATCCGAGCACAAGTTCGGGAAGATGATGACCGCAAAGGCGCGCGCGCTGGGCATGAACAACACGGTCCTGAAGAACCCGCACGGGCTGACCCAGCGGGGTCACTATTCGACGGCGCGGGACATGGCGATCCTCAGCCGGCACCTCTTCTACGACTTCCCGAAATACTACAACATCTTCAAGCGAAAGACGGACAGGGCGGCGGGACGCACGATCTGGAACACGAACCGGCTGCTCAGCAGCTATTCCGGCGCGGACGGGATCAAGACCGGCTACACCCGCGCGGCGGGATACAACCTTGCGGCGTCGGCCCACCGCGGACGCAAGCGGATCCTGGCGGTCGTGATGGGGGCGGATTCCTCCAGCCACCGGGCGCGCAAGGTGGCGCGGCTTCTGGATCTGGGCTTCAAGCGGGCGAAGGCGAATGTCCGCTCGGCCCGGCCGCAGAAGAGCTTGCCCAAGAAGACGCGCGGCCGGTTGCTGGTGAAATTCTCGCCGATGCCGCCGGTCAAGCCGGGTCAGAGGCGCAGCATAGCGCAGGCCGTGGCAGAGGTTCTGGCCACGCCCGCCGCCGCCGCGACACCGGCGGAAATTCAGGTCAGTGCAAAAGCTGCGACGCGGAAGGCGGATCTCAGGCGATTTGCGCCGCGGGTCGCCGAACGGCCGGTGCCCCGGCCGGGAGGGGCGGGATCTGTCGCGGATGCCGCCGCCGCCGTCCCGAAGCTGGAAGGTGCGCTGGCCCGCGTGCCGATCCCGTTACCGAGACCGGTCAAGCTGGCTGCCCGTTGAGCCTTATGTCCGCTCGCGCATGATTTCAGCGGCCTCCAGCGCGAAATAGCTGAGCACACCCGAGCAGCCCGCGCGCTTGAACGCCATCAGGCTTTCAAGGATGCCGTGCCGTTCGTCCAGCCAGCCATTGTTCATGGCACCGCGCAGCATCGCGTATTCGCCCGACACCTGATAGGCGAAGGTCGGGACCTTGAACTCGGCAGCGACGCGCTGGCAGATGTCCAGATAGGGCATCCCCGGCTTGACCATCACCATGTCGGCGCCTTCGTCCAGATCCATCGCGACCTCGCGCAGCGCCTCGTCCGTGTTGGCCGCGTCCATCTGGTAGGTTTTCTTGTCGCCGCGCAACGCGCCGCCCGACCCGACCGCATCGCGGAACGGCCCGTAGAAGGCGCTCGCGTACTTCGCCGCGTAGGCCATGATGGTGACGTTCTGGAATTCGTTCTCCTCCAGCGCCCGGCGCATGATGCCGACGCGGCCATCCATCATGTCTGATGGCCCCATGATGTCTGCGCCGGCCTCGGCCTGCACAAGCGTCTGTTTCTCCAGCGCCAGCAAAGTCTCGTCATTGGCGATCTCCGGCCCATGCTTGCCATCGTGGACGATGCCGTCGTGGCCGTCGGAGTTGTAGGGGTCGAGCGCGACATCCAGCATGATGCCCAGATCTGGTATGGCCGCTTTCACGGCGCGGGTGGCGGTGCAGACCAGGTTCTCCGGGTTCCAGGCTTCCTCTGCCCCCGGCGTTTTCTTCGCGTGGTCCGTGTAGGGGAAAATCGCCATGGCCGGAATGCCAAGGTCAGCCACCTCTTCAGCCCTGGCGACCAGCCGGTCCACGGTCAGTCTTTCGACGTTGGGCATGCTCTCGACCGGCTCTGCCCTGTCGGCACCGTCAATCACAAAGCACGGCCAGATCAGGTCTGCCGGGGTCAGGACATTTTCAGCGACCATGGACCGGATCCATGGCGCGCTTCTGAGACGGCGGAGACGGCTGGCGGGGAACGGTGCGGGTGGCTGCATTTTCTTTTTTCCTTTGGCTGACCGCTTTCTGACACGCACGCCAAAGAGGGGCAAGCGCTCGCCGTCTGAGGCTTTGAAGCCGAGCTCTGCCCGCCGGACAGACGCGCCGTCGTCTTTGCCAATGGTACAGTACAAGGCACGTCGATCGCGGCTTGGCCGCGCAGCCTTGCAGATGCGCGGCGGCAGAGGGCTGCGCCCAAGGATCGCAGCCGATTTCAGCGCGTGTCGCGGGCCGACCCGCGTGCGGTGCTTGAAGGTTACCGGCTTTGCCGCTACCTCCGCTGCCATGAATACGCACGTGGCTGAATTGGCCTCGGGCGCAGTCGCTGTTGGCGGCGCGCCGGAGGGATGGGATGCAAAACTCGTCGCCGATCTGGTTGATCGGGCGGACGGACCGGTGGTCCACATCTGCCGGGACGATGCCCGCGCCGCCGCGATGGCCGAGGCGCTGGGCGTTTTCGCGCCCGGTCTGCCGGTGATAACCTTTCCCGCCTGGGATTGCCTGCCCTACGATCGCGTCTCCCCCAACCCGGAGATTTCAGCGGCGCGCATGGCCGCGCTGGCGGCGCTGGCGCATGGGTGGGACCGGCCTTCGGTCGTGCTGACCACCTTGAATGCAGCCTCACAGCGCGTCCCGCCCCGCGCCGTTCTGCGATCGGCCAGCTTCGTTGCCGATACGGACGCTATCGTCGACGTCGATGCCCTGATCGGCTGGCTGACGGCCATGGGCTACAACCGGACCGCCACGGTGATCGAGCCCGGGGATTTCGCGGTCAGGGGCGGGATCATCGACATCTTCCCGCCGGGGCAGGAGCACCCGGTCCGGCTGGATTTCTTCGGCGATGTGCTGGAAGGCGCGCGCCGGTTCGATGCCGACACGCAGCGCACGCTGGAGAAGATCGCCCGGGTCGATCTTGCGCCCGCATCCGAGATCATCCTGAACGATGATGCCATCCAGCGCTTTCGCACCAGATACCGCGAGATCTTCGGGGCTGCGCGGCTGGATGACCCGCTCTATGCCGCCGTGTCCGAAGGGCGCAAGTATCAGGGCATGGAGCACTGGGTCGCGCTGTTCCATGAGAAGATGGAGACGCTGTTCGACTATCTGCCGGATG
>JBCCMP010000330.1:0-5963 GCA_039026295.1 Pseudomonadota bacterium
CGGACTGTAACTCCGCCGGGGAGACCCATGCCTGGTTCGATTCCAGGGTCGCCCACCATGAACTCCGATAAGCTGCTGTCATCACATCCCCGATTGCATGACGCCTGCGGAATGCGAGAACGGGTGCGTGACAACAACCAGCCGACAGTCTGAGTTCACCCGCGCTGCCATCGGCGTGGTGGGATTGTGCTTTATCCTGAACACTTTGGCGCGCGGAAATGGCGAGACTTTCGCGGTGTTCTACGGGCCATTGCTGGCGGATCTTGGGTGGACGCGGGCATCGACCACTTCGCTTTATGCGGCCTTCATGATTGCGCTTGGCTTTTCCGGCCCGGTCATTGGGGCGCTGTTCGATAGGTATGGCGCACGGCCGATTTATGTCGGCGGCCTGTTTGCCTATGGTGCCGGCTTTCTGATTGCCTCTCAGATGACCGAGATCTGGCATGGCTGGATCGGCCTTGGCCTGCTCGGTGGCTTTGGCGCTGCAGCGACGGGAATGACGCCCGCAACGGGGATCATCTCGCGCTGGTTCGATCAGAACATGGCCTTTGCGATCAGCTTTGCCTATTGCGGCTTCGCGGCGGGATCCCTGCTGCTTGCACCGCTTTCCGGGTACCTGATCGACAGCGGTGGCTGGCGCTGGACCTACCAGGTCTTGGGATCGGCATTGCTGGCGCTGGGTGTCGTCGTGGTATTCCTGCCGTGGGGCAGGATCGGGAAGGGCATCAAGCCGGCGCTTCCACCGAGATCGCTGCTACCGGACGCCAGGGTCTTTCGATCGCTGCCGTTCTGGGGGCTTTTCGGGGTGTTCTACCTCACATCCGTGACCACCTATGTCGTGCAGGTTCAGGCGGTCGTCTATCTTGAGGCCGCCGGATACACCCGCCTGACTGCCACATTTGTCTTCGGCTTGAATGCCGCGCTATCGATCCTGGGCATTATCGGCTCGGGCTGGCTGGCGGACCGGATCGGTCAGCGGTTCACTGCGACCCTTGGGTACGCGCTCACCATCCTTGGGATCGCAGCGCTTCTTCTGCTGCAGGACGGTCCGCACCCGCTATTGCTGGGACTGTACCTTTTCTGTTTTGGCGGGGCGATGGGATCGCGCGGGCCGATCGTGTCGTCCCTGACGGCGCGGTTGTTCGAGGGGCAGGTCGGCGCCGTCTTCGGGCTGATCACCATCGGGTTGGGGCTTGGCGGGGCATCCGGTGCGTTTCTGGCCGGATATCTGTTCGATATAACAGGCAGTTACACGGCCAGTCTGGTCGTAGCGGCTGCGGCCAGCATGGGCGGTATTGCGATCTTCTGGACCATCGCAGAACTGGCGGGCGGGCGGCGCAAGGGCTAGCCTTTCTGCGCTGCGGCCGCTTTGCGCAAGGCCCGCTCGCGAAAGGCGAGGTAGACGCCCGAGGCGAAAATGATTGCACCGCCAGCCCAGATGAACTGGTCCGGGACCTCGCCAAACACCCAAAAGCCGATCACGGCGACCCAGATCAAGCGAAGGAAGTCGAACGGCATGATCACCGTTTGCTCTGTTTCGTGGAGCGACTGGCTGACACAAAGCTGCGCAAAGGTTCCGGCAATCGCGATCGCAATCATCAACAGCCATCCCTCGGTCGTCGGCCACTGCCAGAAATACAGTGCGGGTCCCAGCGCGTAGGCCGCCAGAAAGATGTTCATGTAGGCGACAATGGTCAGGCTGGATTCCGTCCGGCTCATGATTTTGATGATGGTCAGCACGACGGCCCACAGGAATGCCGAACCGATCACCAGCATCGGCCCCAGACCGATGGGAATGAGGCCGGGACGCACGATCACCAGCATGCCGAGCACACCGAAGCCGATCGCCATCCAGCGGCGGGCGCGGAAACGTTCACCCAGAAAGATGACCGATAGGATGGCTGCGAAGATCGGGGCTGAGAAGCCGAGCGCCGTGACATGCCCGACCTCGGTGATCGAGAGCGCATAGAAAAAGCTGAGCATCGCGCCGATGTTGAAGAGGCTGCGGATGCCGTGCAGCGCCAGGCGTTCCGTGCGCAAAAACCCGATGCCCTGCGAGAGGATGATCGGCAAAAAGACAAGAAAACCAAAGACATTGCGAAAAAAGGCGATCTGAAAGGAATGAAGGTCGGTGTTGAGGGACGTGTAGCGGATAATCACGTGCATCAGGGCAAAGCAGAACGTCGAGATGCACATGAAGGTAATGCCGCGAATCTCTGGAGTGAGACCCTGCCAATACGTGGTAAATTTGCCGTAAATCCGCCTGAGGTCTTGCATGACCGGGCGCCTCGCGATGACATGGACGCCGTTCGCGCCTGTCAGGCGCTTAGACCGGACGGGGAGGGGGCGCAATGGGCTTCGCTGCACTTATCAGGGAGATGACAGCTGCTGCCTGTCGTGGCGACGGCGCGGGCGTCGCGGCCTGTTTCACGCCGGATGGCGTCTATCACGACGTCTTCTATGGCTCTTTCCAGGGACCGGCGATTGCCGGGATGATTGAAGGCTATTTTCATCGCGATGCCAATAACTTCCGCTGGGATGTGCATGACCCGGTGGAGGGTGATGGCGTCGGTTATGCCCGCTATGTCTTCAGTTTTGACTCGTTGATCGAAGGACAGGAAGGGACACGGGGATGCTTCGAAGGCGTGGCGATCTGCAGACTGAGAGACGGCAAGATCGCCGAGTATCACGAGGTCGCGGAAACGGTCGCGGGACTGTCGATGATGGGCGTTTCGGATGCGCGGATCGCACGCTATGCGGACAAAAAGGGCAAGGATCTGTTGGCGCGCGATGAGGCAGCGGCACATCGCCAAAAGGGCGCCTGATCGGGCGCGTTAACCGAATTCAGTCGACTTTTCGGGGCGTATGGCAAGCGTATGGCTTCTGTATGGCTCGCGTATGGCTCGGGGTACAGCGCAAGTGGCATTAACCAGATCCATGCCTGATTAATGCTCTGCTTACCGTTGCGCGCGCTTAACCCGCAATTCCGGAAAACGGGTGATCGCTCATGAGTTTCGATCATAGATCGCCAGCACCGCTGCAAGCACGATTCCGTAGACGACATGGCCAACAAGCGCGATCCAGGTGATGCCCGTGAAACCGAGGAAGAAGTTGAGACCGGCGATCGCGGTAATCCCGCCGATTGCGAAGACCCACAGGCCAAAGCCATAGATTGCGGATGGGATGAACCAATGCGTCTGGCCGAAGATAGCTTTCCAGATCGGTTTGAAGATGAACAACCATCCGATCGGATAACCGATCAAGCCGACCACGAAGAAGTGGACGTAGTAGCCGATGAAATTGCCATTGGGCAGCCCAAGGCTGCCCAGCAAAGATCGCGCCAGACCATGCGGTGACAGGGTCGCAAAACCGAGCGTCGGCGACAGAAACTGCCCCCAAAGATCAAAAGCGGTCGTTGCCAGAAATCCGGCGACGAACATTGCGCCCCAGGTCGACAGGGCGGTGATCTTGCCAAAGGTTCCGTTCGAAGTTGATGATGTTCCGGTCATGACGGCTGACTTTCTTCTGGTGGCGTGCTGGATACTGTCGCGTTCTCTGCCGCGCAAATAGGTGCTTCGACTTGTGCGGGACAAGATCCAGAGCATCACTCTGATGTCAGAGTTCAGCATTGTTTGAAACATTATCCCTGTAAACTACCGCGGTAGCTATCGAAACAAGCCGTTGCAGATGGCCCGAGCCTAACAAACCGGGAACAGGCGGTCATGACGACTGAGCGGTTACTGCGGCGCCGCTTTCAAGCATGGCCGCAATCTCCTGATCGCTTAGCCCGGCGCCGCGCAGCACATCTTCGGTGTGCTCACCCATTCCCGGCGCATGGGTTTCGGGTTCTGGGTCGATCTGCCAGGCGAGCGGATGTCTTGTGATCCTGAGCCGCCCTTCCGTCGGGTGGTCGTGTTCGTGGAAAAAGCCGGTCTCGCTCAGGTGGCCGTCTTCGAGCAGGTCTTCCATCGAGTTGACGGGACCGCAGGGGATGTCTGCCTCGCGGAACAGGCTCAGCCACTCCTCGGTGGTTCGGGCAGGCATGGCCTCGTCGACCATCTGATAGAGTTCCTTGACGCGCTTTGACCGTTCGGTGGTGGTCTGGAACCAGTCCTCTTTCAGGACGTCCTCTCGCCCGATCAGGGGAAGCATCTTTGCCCAATGCTTGTCGACATAGGGTAGCACGGCCACGAAACCGTCCCGGGTGCGATAGGGTTTGCGATAGGGGTTCATCAGGCGGGCGTAGCCCGGCGGGCCAATGGGCGGCTGGTGGGTCTGACCCTGAAGATGTTCGGTCATCAGAAAGTAGCTGGCGGTCTCGAACATCGGGACTTCAAAGCTTTGCGCGACCCCGGTGCGTTCGCGGTGGACAAGCGATGCCAGGACACCTTCGACAATGAACATGGCCGAAAGCTTGTCGACGATGATCTGGGGCACGAAGCGCGGCTCCCCGTCGGCATTGGCATTCACCGAGGCAAAGCCCGACATGGACTGGACCACATCGTCATAGGCGGCGTCATTTTCGTAACGCCCGCCGCGCCCGAAGCCGACGGCCTGACAGTGGATCAGATCCGGGTGCGCGCGGCAAAGCGTTTCCCGGTCAAGCCCCAGCTTCTCTGCCGGTTTGCGGCGCATGTTGGTGACGAACACATCCGCATC
Organism: Pseudomonadota bacterium; assembly: GCA_039026295.1. Lineage (GTDB taxonomy): Bacteria > Pseudomonadota > Alphaproteobacteria > Rhodobacterales > Rhodobacteraceae > Thermohalobaculum. Next base: position 4,660 of record JBCCMP010000330.1, read on the forward strand.
GGCGAGGATCTTGCCTAAGGCCGCGCGCGCTGCCGGCTGCTTCAGGTCAAGCGTGATCGCCCGTTTGTTGCGGTTGGCGTTGAGGTACCCTGCTCCCATGGCCGGAGAGATCATCGGCGCGATGTGCCGGACGTTGTCGCCCGCGGGACTTTCCACCTTGATCACGTCGGCACCGAGCGCACCAAGCTGGGCAGTGGCAAAGGGGCCCATGATGACGGTGGTCAGATCGACAACCTTGATGCCGTTCAGAAGGGGGGTCACGCGTACTCCTCGCGCAATTCGGTCTTGATGATCTTGCCATTGGCATTGCGGGGCAGGGGCGCGGTGCGGAAATGGATCTTCTCTGGCACCTTGTAGTCGGACAGGCGTTCAGCGGCGAAGGCGCGGATGTTGTCTGCCAGATCGTCGGTCGGGTCTGCATCCTTGGGCACCACGACGGCGTGCACCCGTTCGCCAAGCACGGGGCAGGGTGACCCGATAATGGCCATCTCCATGATGTTTGGATGGAACGACATCTGGTTTTCCACTTCGATCGAGAAGATCTTGAAACCGCCCCGGTTGAGCATGTCCTTGATGCGGTCGAAAACACGAATAAAGCCGTCTTCGTCCTGCGAGCCGATATCACCGGATTTCCACCACCCGCCGACAAAGTTGGTCTCGTTCGCCTCGGGATTGTCCCAGTATCCGGGGATGATGTGCGGGCCGCGCATCCAGATCTCTCCCTGTTCGCCGTGTGGAACTTCGATGCCGTTCTCGTCCATCACCGCAACCTCTGCGGTGTGCAGGACAAGGCCGACGCAGTCGGAATGGGAGGATGCGAACCGGGGTGGGTTCATGGTCGTGGGAGAGGTTGCCTCCGTCGCGCCGTAGCCGTTCATGAGGCCAACGCCCGGGGCGCGCTGCGCCATCTCGACGATGGTGGATTCAGGCATCGGCGCGCCGCCATAGCCGCCGATTTTCCAGACGGATAGGTCGAAATCATCGAAACCTTCGGTCAAGAGGAAAAGGTTGTACATCGCCGGGACGATCAGGGTGTGGGTGACCCGCTCCCGCTCCATCAGCGCCAGGCAATCACGGGCCTTGAACGCCCCGAGAAAGATGATCGCGCCGCCCTTGACCAGGGCGGTGGAGATGTTGGCGATCAACCCCGTGACATGGGAGGCCGGGACCGCAAGCAGGTTGCGGTCGCCGGGCTGGAAACCCATGGAGTAGGCAAAGTGCAGCGCGGAATGGATGATGCCCAGATGGGTCAGCATCGCGCCCTTGGGGCGCCCGGTCGTCCCGGAGGTGTAGAGGATGACGGC
>JBCCMP010000331.1:0-5963 GCA_039026295.1 Pseudomonadota bacterium
GATGATCTGCTCTTCACTGAATCGTTTGCGCTTCATGGTCTTCCTCCTTCATGCATTCAAAGGTGGAAAATTCCAGTTCGCGATGGCCCGGATATCGGCGGGAAGGTCACCGTTATGAAGAAGCGATATTCGACGGAGCCCGCAGCAGTGCTGCTGCTCGTCCCGAGCCGGGACGGCCGAAAATGCCTGGACTTCCGATGCAAACGTCCCCCGACAACCGCATCCCCTGCGAGGCAGACGCCTCCCCAGACAGAGATACGCTGCCCGCCCGGCCCGGCCCCGAAAGCCCGCCGGACGGCTGTGCGTGCACGGCGAACAGGAGCGCGCCGCGCGGACCGAATGCGCGTTCTACCGCGCCTCGATCCCGCTCATGATCAGGTGAAAGGATTCGTCGAACTCCGGAAGGATCGTCGACTTGTCGCGCCAGCGGATCAGGATGAACGGCGCGGAAAACGGCTTCAGCGTCTGCGACATGATCCGGGCGGTGTCCTCCAGATCATCGATCGGCCGGAAGTCCCCGGCGTCGATGCCGCGCTGCAGTTCGTTGCCGATGTGCCGCCGCTTCCAGGCGAAATGGCTCTGCAGGATCGCGAAGCCGTCGTCGTCTTCCCAGACGAAATCGGCCATTTCAACAAGGCGCGGCGCCTCCTCCAGCTTGCTGACCATGTCCTCGACCTCGCGTCTGAGGAACTGGTGAATGCGGTCCCGGGGCGTGCCTTCCGGAAACATCAGAACCGTCTCCATCCCCGCCTGCACCATCTGGAAATACTTCTCGACCACCGAAAGGCCGATGGCCTGCTTGTTCTTGAAGTATCGGTACAGGTTCCCCGGTGACATGCCCGACCGTTCGGCGATGTCGCCGATATTGGTCTTCGAGAATCCATAGTGCAGGAACAGCTCGGACGCGTGCATCAGAATATCCCAGCGTACGGCCTCACCCGGGTCTGCGTCCGGGTTTTCCGGCCGTGGCAGGTCTTGAAACATGATCCCCCCTCAGTCGACCCCGAAGAAATAGGTCAGCTTGACCCGCATAAAGTGGTCGTCGGCGAAGGGTCCCCCGAGCCCTCCACGGCTGAGACCCAGAAACGCCTGCCCTTCCACACCCAGTGTCCAGTCTTCCGCGATCCGGCGGTCCGCTTCAAGGCGCAATCCGACCGATCCGTCTTCGACATCCAGCGCGCCGGTGAACAGGACAGCCGTGTCCTGCTCGTCATTCAGGGCCAGCCGCGCGCCCAGGATCAGGTCGTTCTGGAAGGTGGACAGTGATTTTCCGCCCCGGCTGTCCCAGGCGTATTCAGCAATCAGGCCCAGATCGGCGTTCGATTCCAGAAAACCGAACAGCGTGTGCTCCAGCCCGCCGGTCAGGGCGACGAAGTTCTGCTCTTCGAACAGGGCGTTCCTCTGCCCGGCGCGGAAGATGCCCTCGGCTTTCCACAGCGTCGCATCGGTCGTGTACTGCGCATCGATCCCGACCTGGGTGATCCGCTCGTAGAACGGCAGAACCTGCCCGCCGATTATCGCGAAGGCCGGGTCCCGTGTCAGCCCGTGAAAGGCCGAGACGCCCAGATCGACATCCCCGAAGACACCATCATAGCGCAGGGCAAAAGACGGCGTCCATTCCTCGGCACCGGTGTCATAGATGGCAGCATTCACGTTGACCGGCGGATTGATCCTCAGCCGCCCGTCAACGCCCGGGAACGTCCGCTCGCGGAAATAGGGCAGGTAATAGGCCGAGAACTCGCCAATATCGTCGGCGAGGTAACTGACCCGCAGCATGGGCTGGCCCAGACGGTCTTCATCGTCCAGATCCTCGACCGCGTCGGTCTGGTTGATGATGTCGACCAGATGCACGACCTCTGTCTTGCCCCAGAAAACGGTGTCCGCGCCGATGGTGAACGACCAGTTGTCCAGCTGCAGATCGAATTTCGCCTCGCGAATATCGAAATGGCTGCGCCGGTCATCGGCGCTGTCAATCCGGCCGAAGGGCGTCAGACGAAAGCTGAGATCGCCGTCCATCCACTCCGCCAGCAGCGTCGCCTCCAGCGCAACCGAAACGCTGTCGCGGTCCTGCCCGGCAAACTGCGGGTCCGAGAGGAACCCCGTCCCCTCGAATTCCAGTTCGCCGAACAGCTCGACCTCCGGAACGGTCGGGTCGTCCGCTGCGTCCTGGGCATGGGCCAGCTTGTGCGCCGCCAGCACCGCCGCCACGATCAGCAGGGCGGCGGCAATCTTGCGGCGCAGGTGGCTTGGCCGTAGGTGCATCGTCATGTCGGTCGGTCGCTCTTAGCGGGCCATCGACTTCAGCCGCGAGGATGCGAAATCGCCTTCCTCCAGACCCGTGCGGAAGCTGTAATTGGTCCACAGCAGATCCGTCGATTTGCCGGTCTGCACATTGGTCATCTTCATCTCGCCCGCGCGCCAGTACTTGCCGAGGTATTGCTCATAGGCGTTGAAGATCAGGGTCTTCGCGTGATCGCCGCGGCGGTTGTAGAATTCCACCTGCATCAGGCGGAACTCCTGCGTGTCGGTCCAGGATATGCGCTTGGAATATCCGGACTTGGCGTTCTTCGGATAGCTCTCGGACACGTGGCAGGTCAGGCTGGGGTCGTTCGGGCAGGGCTCGTCGCGCAGCCATTTGTAGTCGAAGTCGTTGACCTCCTGGCTGCCGAAATCCTCGTAGGAAAACTCCGAGGAGACGAACTTGCCGGTCCGGTTCGAGGACGAGATCCGCTTCACGCGCTTTACTGCCGGCAGGAACAGCCACTGGTCATCATCGGCCGGTTCGATATTGGCGTGCGTCAGAAGGCTGGTGCCGCGGATATCGCGGGGCTTTTCGAACACCACGACGCCCAGATCGCCGACGGCCGGATCTTCGCGTTCCAGCGTCATGTTCTTGAACACCCGGCGGCTTTCGCGCCCGCCCTTGTCGCGCAGAACCATCTCGCCATCGGCCGTGAAGTCACCGAAACCCAGATCGCGCTTGTCGGATTCGACTGCGATCGCCAGGCCCTTCTCTTCAGGCGTCTCAGCCCGTGCATCGGTTGCGAGGAAGCCTGCGCCGATCACCAGGGCGACGGCGGCGGTTGCAGTGGTCAGGGTGGACATGGAGGATCTCCTCTTATCAAGCCAGATCAACAGGGCGGGAAGCAGCAGGAAGTCGGCCACAAGCGCGACGGTGATGGTGATGGCGGTCAGCTTGGCCATGTCGCCGTTCACCGCGAAGCCGGACTGCGCCAGGATGGTCAGGCCGGCAACCAGGCTGACCGTGGTGACCAGAAGGGCCATGCCGACGCTTTTGAAGGTATAGCGCACGGCGTCCTCGGGGCTTTTGCCTTCCTTTCGCGCTTTCGAGTACTTCGACAGGAAGTGGACCGTGTCATCGACCACGATGCCCAGCGTTGCCGCGATAACGACCGCGATGGCCAGCGTGACGGCTCCGACCCCGTAACCCCACAGCCCGAAGGCGACCGCTGCCGGGATCAGGTTCGGGATCAGGCTGATCATGCCGACGCGAACGTCGCGCAGGGCCAGAATGATCAGGCCCGAGATCAGCACCAGCGCGATGATCGTCCCCGACATCATCGACCGCACGTCGCGGAACGAGATCAGATTGAAGACGTGCACGATCCCGGTCGGGGTCACATCGGGGACCTCAGACGCGCCAGGATGGCTCGCAACATAGTCTTTCTCCCACGAGGCATGGATGATCGGGGCGTTCTCTTTCAGCCATGCGCCTGACCGCAGCGTCACCTCCCGCATCTCGGCAGTCGTGGCCCGGGCCATGAAGACCGACAGGCGCAGGGTCTGGCGGTCGATATCGATCTGATCCGTCAGATCCATGCCGTAGCCAAGGCTGAGCTCGTAGAGGAACAGATACTGCGATGCCTCTTCCCGGTTGTCAGGCAGCCGGAAATAGGACGGGTCGTCACCATGCATGTTCATGTTCAGCCGGGCGATAGTATCCGTCAGGCTGCGCACATAGGTCACCTCGGGCTGGTCGCGTAGCCAGGTCGTGAACGCTTCCACTTCTTCCAGGAAGGCGGGCTCGTTTATGCCGCCCGCTTCACCGGAATGCAGCGGGAAATCCAGGTTCGAAATCCCGGTCAGCCGGTCTTCGATGAAATCGGTGTCCTGGCGGAACTCGTAACGCTCATCGAAGTAGCGGATGAAGTCGTCCTCCAGCTTCAACTGGCTCAGACCCGAGGCCATCAGGACGATCGCCACCAGCGAGCCCGGAAGCAGGATCTTGCGGTTGCTGATGACCCACTCTGCCAGGCCCTCCATTGCCTTGCTGGCGGCGGGCTTGTCCAGGCGCCGCTTCATCGGCAGGAAGATGATCAGGCTGGGCAGCAGGGTCAGCGTCAGGAAAAGCGCAGCCAGAACCCCCATCGCCACAGACGTGCCAAGCTCGCGGAACGGCGGCGAGATCGAGAAGTTCAGGCACAGGAACCCGATCGACGTCGTGATGCAGGCGATCATGATCGCGCCCATATGGTCGGTCAGCGCCTTGCGCACCCATTCCTTGCGGTCAGGCGTCTCGATCATGTTCTGTCGGCAGGCTGCCAGTATGTGCACCGCCGAGGCAACGGCCAGGGTCATGATCAGAAGCGGTGTCATCACCGTGACCGAGTTGAGCTGGGTATCCATCCAGCCCAGCGTCCCCAGCCCCGCCAGTGCCGACAGCATGATCAGGATCAGCACCGCGATGGTGCCCAGAACCGACCGGATCGAAAGCGCGACGATCAGCAGGATCACGATGAACATGGGCCCAAGCAGCGTCTGGGAATCGCTCTGCCCGGATTCGGCGAACTGATTGTTGACCATCACGCCGCCGCTCATGTGCAGCTTGATGCCGGGGTGGTTCGCCTCGATCTCGGCTTCAAGCTCCCGGACCTGCTTGACGATCGAGGGAACTTCCTGCGTGGGATCAATGCCGGGCAGCGTGAACAGCGCCTGGACCAGGGTCACGTCGGAATTCGTTGCGATGTACTGGTTCGGCAGCTCAACTCGGCTGAAGGCGATTTCCTTGGCGGCTGCGGCCTCCTCGGGTGTCACTGCCGCAGGCTCTGGCACCAGATCGTTGACGATCATCTCGTCGCCCTCGGCCCGCGTGTGCTGGAAATTGGTGATCGAGTCGACCCGGCGGACGAACGGCAGATACCAGGTTTTCTCGGTCAACTCGCCGACGGCGGCCAGGACTTCGGGGGTGAAGACCTCGCCGCCGGTCGCCTCGACCGCGATCATCAGGTTGTCGTTCTTGTTGAAGGTCTCTTCAAACCGGTCCAGCGCCTGGCGGTCGGGGTTCTCTTCGGCGAAGAAGATCCGCGCATCGGGGTTCAGCGGGACGATGTTCGAGATGTTGGCGATCGATACGGCGACCAGAGCCGCAGTCGTGAACAACCAGAGCCATCGCATCCGGACGATGAAATCCGCCACGGGGGCGAAGGGCTGCGATGGGGGGGCGGAATGCTCGTCGCGCATGGGGACCTCTCGAGGGTATGGCGTCGGGTCGATGCGTCCATCCATTTGAAGAATGAACAATCCCAAAAATCTTTAGCGCTAAGCTGAGTCGTGTCAACGATGAAGAATGAATTTTTTATATTTTCTTCAATTCAGCTCATTTGAAAAACCGAATGCGCGAAGGGCTAGGGAAGGCCGCCAGCGACGGGTTTCGACCGTTCCCGTCGTATTCGTCGCGTCTCTTCCCCGCAGGCTTGGTAGCGTCTGCTGATCCAGAACTAGTGCACACCGAACAATGGCAAGCAAAACCTCGAATTCAGCGGCTCTTACGGCAGACGGTGCCGCCCTGGGACTGGCCGACCTGCCGTCCGACAGGATCTTTCTGTCGAATTACGTGCGTGCCTTCGAGCTTGGCGCCTATGCCGAGGAACGCGGCGTTACCCAGCGCGTGAGGTTCGACATCACATTGGAGGTGGCGCGCGACACGGCCCATATCGACGACC
>JBCCMP010000332.1:0-5955 GCA_039026295.1 Pseudomonadota bacterium
AAGGAAATCCACCCCTCGGCTCAGATGGCGGCCCTTCATAGTTCGCTGCTGTTCGTCGAAACCATGCGGCGACGCGCTGATCTGACGAACTTTCAGCTGGGAGACGCGCTGGCAGAGGCCGAGCCATTCGGCGAACCGCCTGAAGTTCGGTCGCAGGCCGCGACAGGTAATGTCGCCGACGCGTCGCGTCCCCAATGGGGGATCTGGGGCGCGGGGATGGGATCTTATACCGATGTCAGCAACCAGGGCACTGTTACGGGATGGGAAGCCCGGGAAGCTGGCATCGCCGTTGGACTTGAAGGGCGTGTCACGACGGAAGCGGGGATCCCGATCACCGTCGGTGCCGCTGTCGGTGCCATTCGCAGCGACGTGGAATCAGGGACGTCCGATGCCAAGATCGACAGTTGGCATCTGGGCCTTTACGCCGCTGCGAAGATCGATCGCCTATCGATTGGCGGTGCGGCGGCGTATGCCTATCACGACTACGATTTTACCCGGCCAATCGCATTCGGCGGCGGTTCGGTCACCGCCGATGGCGGGGCGGACGGGCACAGCCTGACAGCGTCGATGGAGGCATTCTTCAACTTGGCCCCGGACCCGGAGGGCGATGCTTATATCGGCCCGGTGGGAAGTGTCGGGCTGGCCTATGGGAACCGAGGCTCGTTCACCGAGACCGGTGCCGGGGTGCTGAACCTTTCAGTCTCAGACGACAAGGCGCTTCAGGCAAAGACGCAGATCGGTATCGCTGCCGGACTGGAGCGCGAGATCGAGGGTATGAAGGTAAAGCTGGATGCAAGGCTGCAATGGGAACATGTCTTTGGCGACACCAGCGTGACGACGACATCGGCGATACCCGTGGCCGGGGCGTCCTTTTCGACGACCTCGGCCGCTGTTGATCGCGACCGTCTGGGCGTCGGGCTGGGTGCCGGGCTGGGCATATCTGAAAACGCAACGGCGCATATCCGCTATGACGGGGCTTTCGGTGCCGATACCGAAACGCACGCGATCTCGGGTGGTGTGACTTTCTGGTTCTGAGCCGGTCGCAGGCGCGCGGCGAGCTGCAATTGGGCGATGTACCCCTGTGGGAAGCCGAGAAGGTCAAACTGTTCCGCGGCCCGCGGACAACGACGCAGGGGCAGAACGCGATTGCCGGAGTGATCTTCGTCAACACCGAAGACCCGGCTTTCGGTTCCAAGGCGGAAGCCAGCGCAGCTTTAAGGAACCTTAACAGCCGCCAGGGCACGCTAACGGTGGATGTGCCGACCATCGAGGACGCGCTTGCCCTGCATGTCGCGGTCGATGCCCGCACGCACCAGAGTTTTGTCAACGTGGTCGGGATCAGCGAAGACCAGATTACCGCAGATGCAGAGAAAGACGATCACCGCAATCTGCAGTTCAAGTCGCCGACGGCCCGCGGCGCTGCACCGGACTGATCCGCCCGGCCTTTGTGAAACCGCCGCGGCAAAACGTGCTGTCGCGCGACGGTTCAATCGCCCTAGTTCATTAAATTGAAGGTGGCTCGCTGCATCTATTGTCAGCCCCGAAGCGCACAACACGGACATCTCGCATGAAACAGACACAGGCGGAACCTGTCGCGGCAACCGGATCTGAACCGGGGCCGTCCGCACACGATGCGACGGTCTATTTCGACGGGTCCTGTGCCCTCTGCACGGCAGAAATTGGCCATTATGCGTCGCGCAAGGGCGGCGACAGGCTGTGTTTTGTGGATGCCTCGAAAACCGATGCAGCGCTGGGTACGGGTCTCGACAGTGAAATGGCGATGCGCCGCTTTCACGTCCGTCTTGATGATGGATCGCTCGTCTCGGGCGCACGCGCCTTCACGGCTGTCTGGGATACGCTGCCCGGCTGGCGCTGGGCCGCGCGTCTGGCGCGCATTCCCGGTGCTATGCCGTTTCTGGAGCTGGCGTATCGCGGTTTTCTGCCGGTCCGTCCTCTTCTGTCAAAGATCGCCGGTTGGTGCGGGGCAAAGCCTGTGAACCGGCAAGAGCGCCAGACCTGAGACTTCGAGAACCAGAGGCGTTGCGGCCGGAACCCGTCGTCAATGGGCCGTTCGGAGTCTGCTGGGACGTATGATCAGTACCCGGTCATCTCCAGATAACCGATCGCGTCGTGGGAGCCGCTGCCGCTGACAGGCCCTTCCCAGTATCCGATCTGGGTGCCGTTCCAGGCCTGCGGGTTCAGGGGGTGCACAGCGACATCGACACCCCGCGAGGCAACGATTACCCGCCAACTGGTCGGCACCCGGCGGTCGCCGATTTTGGTTTCTTCCAGGATCTCCAGCCGGATATCGTCGCCTTTGATCGGTGTGCTTCCGGTTTCGTCAATCCAGTTGCCCGAAAAGTAGTGCCCGCCGTCGTCCTGACGCAGGCGGAACAGCATGACCTTCGTTGTCTCGTCCAGATGCAGAGAGAACCAGTCCCAGCCCGATTGATCCTCGGCCAGCGGCTGGCTGCTCCATTCACGATCCATCCAGGCCCGGCCTGACACCTCGACCGTTTCGCCGCCGATCCGGACCGTCCCCGTCGCCGAAAAGTAGGGCTGGCTGAAATAGTAAGACGCCTGTCCCTTGTCCGACTTTACGCTGTACCCGGCATCGCCTTGCAGCACCGGTGGATCTTCGGTGGTAAGCTCAAGATCGTATCCGAAGTCCGGGGTGCCGGCCTGTAATTTCAGCCGCCCCAGGCCTAGCGCTGTCTCGGCACCGCCCGAAACCGTTGCAAGCTGCCAGTCATCGACCCACGCGTTGAAGGGTTCAGGCGAGACCCCGGCCTGTCCCACCCCACCCCGCGCAAGACGTTCAGCGTAATAATGCCCATCAGCGGTTGTCAGCGCGATATGGCCCAGCCAGAACTGCTGATTGGCCCAGCCATCGCGTGCCGGGGGCGGGGCGCCAGCCTGCCGGAACAGCGTGAACTGAACGCCGTATGGCTGACCGTCCTGTCCTTCCAGATTGGCCGTCAGATACCACCACTCGATCCGGTAGCCGGGATGGGGCCCGTGGTCAGCGGGAAAGCTGAGCACGCGGCCGGGTTCGACCTGCCGGTAGCCGTCGGCGCCGGTGCCAAGCCCTGCGAAACCCTGGGCCCAGGCCAGCATCGGCAAGACGGTCAGACACGCTGCAAGAAGACTAGCGCGCATTCGCGAACACCTTCAGCAACTGCGCCGGCGCGATCCTGGAAAGCCGCCAACTCGGCAGCAACGCGGCTGCCGCGGCAACGGCGATGCTGAGCAGGCCAAGTGCTATCCATTGATCGGGATAGGGGATCAACGGCAGACGCCAGCCGAACGCTTTCACATTGACGACCGCGACCAGCAGCCATGCAAGCAGCAGGCCTACTGGAACTGCAACCACGGCGGTCAGCGTTGCCATGACCATGGTCTTGCCAAGTTCGAGCAGCGCGAGCCGCCTGCGCGAGATGCCCAGCGCCCAGACGGGGGCCAGTTGTGCCAATCGACGGTCGAACAGCGTCAAGAGGGCGGTGAACAATGCAATACTGGCCACCAACAGGGTCAGCACGTTCAGGGCCGCTGTGACGGTAAAGGTCTTCTCGAAAGTCTCGCGGGACAGCCGTTTCAGCGAGACCTGGTCGATGACATTATCCGGCGGGACATCGAACTCTTCTGCCAACCGGATCAGCAGCGCGCTCACCTGATCGGGGTCCATTCGCAGGCCCGTTCCCATGCGCCGCGCGCCGGGAAAGTCCTGTTCAAGCCGGGCGAGCGACATCATCACCTGACCCCGGGGATTTCCGTAATCGGCATAGACACCGACGATCCGCAGATCTCCCATGCCCAGATCGACCGTATCACCCAGCCCCAGCGCCAGCCGGTTGGCAAGCTGCTCGCTGATCATGGCGGCCTCTCCGCCGAAGATGCCGTCCCAGGCGTCCGGCGCTTTCTGCAACAGCGGCCAGTCGTCCCGATAGGTCGGGGCATCGACAACGCTGCGCACCTCGATGGGTTGGCTTTGGAAGACGGTATCGGCCGTCCGCCCGGGCAGGACGGATCGTACCTCTGGCTGCCGGGCCGCCCAGCCATCGATCGCCTTGGCCTGTACCTCGTCGGCTCCCCGGACATAGACCTCGGCAGCCAGCCGCCGGTCCAGCCAGTCAAGGAACGTCTCGCGAAATCCGCCGACCATGGTGCCGACCCCGATATTGGCGGCAAGCGCCAGCAGAAGCGCAACCAGCGCCAGCGATAAACCGGGCAACTGCTGGCGCATGTCGGCGATCATCCATTCAGCCAGCGCTGATCGCGCAAACCGAGCAAGGGCAGAGAGCATCGCACCGATCAGCGCGGGTAGGATCAGGGCCGCGGTCAACAGCGCACAGGCGATCGTCGTGAACCCGCCTTCCAGACTGTCGGAATAGAAATAGAGAGCAAAGCCGGCGGCAATGCATGCGATCGCGGCAATCAGGCTGCGACGGATCTGCCGCGCCTGACCGGCGCGCCAGGCATCGGGCCGACCGGTTGCCAGCGGCGGCATGTGATAGACGCTCCAAAGCGCCGTGGCCGCGGCGATCAGCCCCCCGCCTAGGGACATGGCAAGCCCGGCCAGCGCCCATTCAGGGGCAAACCGCAGCGTACCCGACACAGAAACGCCGTAGAGACCGCGAAGGCTGCCAGAGACATCGGGCAGCAGGGCCGCCGCGATGAGATAGCCAAGCACGAGCCCGGCGATTCCAGCGATGACGGCGAGTGAGATGACTTCGATCAGGACGGCAGCGGCCAGTTGACGGGCAGAGACGCCGCAGGCGCGCAACGTACGGAAAGTTGGCAGACGCTGTTCAAACGCAAGCCCGACGCAGGCACGCACGATCAGCAAGCCGACTATGAAGGCCAGCAATCCAAAGGCGGTCAGATTGAGGTGGAAGCTGTCGGTGAGCCCGGTCGTAACGGCCCGGTCCTCCGGAAGAACGCGCTTAAGATTGAAACGCTGCAGGACCGCGTCCGGCAATGTCTGTCCGGCATCCAGCAGAAGCTGGGTGATCTGACCTTCGACGCCGAGCACCTGTTGCGCGATGCCGATGTCCATGATCAGCAGATCGTCGGGCAATGAGCTGTCCGCACGAAGATCTGGCAGCTCCGGCGTCCCCGACAGCCGCGCAATCGTTTCGGGTGCGCCAAGTGCCTCCCAGGGCGGGCGTAGAAATGCTGGGATGCCGTCCGCCTCTCCGGTCTCTTCTAGGCCATCAGGTGCGGCAGACGTCGGCAGGCTGATCGGTTCGATGCCGAGGATGCGGATCCGCCGCCCGTCCAGAACCAGCGAGCCTTCGACGGCGGGAGAAACAAGATGACCGCTGCGCCGCAATTCGACGAAGACCGATTGCGGCAGGGTCGTCCCTGTTTGGGGCCGCAACGCTTCGACATCGGGGCCGCCCAAAAGGCCCGTTGCCTTCGCATAGCTAGCACGTGCCTCGGCATTGATCGCCTGCACCCCGGACCAGAGCGCGGTCGCGAGCGCCAGCCCGATCAGCAGGGCCACCAACTGGACCGGGTTGCGCCGCCAATGGCTTGCCAGGGTGGCCAGCGTCCATGCCGTGGCCGTCACGCCAGTTGCCCCTGGACCAGCGTCGCCGTGCGCTGCAGCGCCTGTGCGAGGCGGGGGTTGTGGGTGACCATTGCCAGGGCGCAGTTCGTCTCTTCCACCAATTGCAGGAACAATTCCATCACGCGGTCGCCCGTTTCCGCATCCAGATTGCCGGTCGGCTCGTCCGCCAGAACGAGGTCAGGGCGGAGCGCCAGCGCTCTTGCAATGGCGGCCCGTTGCTGTTGGCCGCCAGAGAGCTGTTCCGGGAAGCGATCGTCGAGGCCGCCGAGACCAAGTACACCCGTAAGATGTTCCACCCATCCGGCGTCAAAACGGCCGGATAATCTGGCCTGCAGACGGATGTTCTGGCTAATGGTAAGGCTGGCGACGAGGTTGAACTGCTG
>JBCCMP010000333.1:0-5916 GCA_039026295.1 Pseudomonadota bacterium
CAAACAGGTGATCGCCCAGGGCCAATCGCTTCAGCGCAACCTAGAGACCGAGGATCTGGTGGGCACCGTGCTCTACCTGTTGGGCGACGGCAGCAAGTTCGTCACCGGCCAGACCATCATGGTCGATGGCGGGACGGTGTTCCTTTAGGAGTTTGGCGGGGTGGACTTGGGCGATTTAGGTTGGATTACGACCGATGCCCTTTCGGTGGTGTGGCAGAACCGCCCCGATTGCCTGCAGCATGCTTCGGGACAGGACAGATGAAACACGATTGGCAGAAAGAAGCGGTCGACGCTGCGAGCGGGCGCACGATTTATGCGCGCGAGGTCCCGCATGCCCGACAAGGGAATTACGGAACTTACGACTTTGCTATCGCCCGCGAATTCCAGGTCCGCTCGGCAACAGGAGAGGTGTTGTTTCAGACATCTGGCAGCGCGGAGGGAGAGTATTGGTGCGGGGTGTTTCTGTTCTTTGTCGACGGGGCCGAAGGAGCGAAAGTGCGCCTGGAGATCTCTGAAGAACCCGAAGACCAGATCTTCGATGTCCCGGATACGCCCGTGCCTGCATCAAAGCTTTGGACATGAGTCTGGTATGCCCGGAATGCAGACGCCTGGCCTTCCGCATCGTTGACTCCGTCGAGTGCGGGCCAAGCGCGACGGCCGACGAAACAACGATCCAGCGCGCGTTCTGTCCCGATTGTCAGACGTGTTTCTTTTGCACTTACGTGGCCGTGCGCAGCTTCAACCCCGACCGCGAGGACCGGGTGACCCACCTCGCATTCGAGGCGAACCCCGTAGATTGGGTGCGGAGCGCAAAAGTATTCGATGCCCCGTCGCGGCGGGTCGCCACACGCGAGTACATCACCGCGGCAATGAAGGTCCTGCGACGCAGCCAGCGCGGCGGCGTGATGGGAAGACCCATCGCCTATTCCGCGGACCCGGTGCCGTACGGTCCACACCGCACGCATCCCGTAAAGGTTGCTGACGTAAGTTGGGTGGGCGCAGTGTTGTGGTTGGTGCGTCGCCGATGGTCTGGAGCCGGGCGCGCATCGAATCCTGTGAATGATCGCTGGTAAGACGTGAGCTAGTCGGTTTCGGGAGCCGACCAACCGTGCGTCGGCACAACCGATGGGAAGCCTGCAGACTCAACGGCAAGACGTGGCCAATACAAGACGTGGCCAATAGAGGACGTGGCCAATAGTCCATGGCCAGCGATCTGTGTTGCCTGTCGAAGATCTCGGAGTGGGAACCGCTGGACTGCATCATCGTGCAGGCTGTGGTTCGGTTCGTTGTCTGTCTGCGGATCTTGCTGCGGATCTTGCAAACAGCGGGCAAGGGCGGCAGGCCTGCCGTAGTCCCCCGCTCCCTCAACGGCGCGACCAGCCGAGGGAGAATTGTAGTTCGTTCCGGAACGGTGCGAGTAACTAAGGGCGATTCGTTAGAATTTGGTTAAAATTCTACGGTTTTCTCCGCGCACAGCGAATGATCTGCAGGTCAGGGCCGAAGTCGGCCAGACCGCTACGCGTAGTATCCACGGTACCAGTCGACGAAGTTCGACAGACCCGCGCGCAGGGATGTCTTGGGCCGGAAACCGACAGCTTCCTCCAGCGCCGATACGTCAGCCCAGGTCGCCGGCACGTCCCCGGGCGGCATCGGCTGCAGATCCCGGATCGCCTCGCGGTCAAGCAGATCCTCCAGCGTGCCGATCAGATCGCCCAATGCCTCGGGCCGGTCATTGCCGATATTGTAGACGCGGTGCGGCGCCCAGCTTGTGCCGGGGGTCAACCGTGTCCGGTCGATGTCTGCCGGGGCTGGGGCCTGAGGCAAAAGGCGGACGATCCCCTCGACGATGTCGTCGATATACGTGAAGTCACGCTGCATCTTGCCGTGGTTGAAGACCTTGATCGGTTCCCCAGCCAGAATTGCCTTCGTGAACAGGAAATAGGCCATGTCAGGCCGACCCCACGGTCCGTAGACGGTAAAGAACCTTAGGCCCGTCGACGCGAGCCCGTAGAGATGCGCATAGGAATGCGCCATCAATTCGTTCGCTTTCTTCGTCGCGGCGTAAAGGCTGACCGGGTGGTCGACGGCGTCCTCGACCCGGAAGGGCATCGAGGTGTTGCCGCCATAAACGGACGACGACGACGCATAGATCAGGTGCGTGGTCTCGTGCGCCCGGCAGACCTCCAGCATGTTGAGAAAGCCGCTGAGATTGGCCTGCCCGTAGGCGACCGGGTTCTGCATCGAATATCGCACCCCCGCCTGGGCGGCGAGATGGATGACATGGCCCGGGCGCTGGTGATCAAACACACCGGCCAGCGCCGCTGCATCCGCCAGATCTGCCCGCGTGAATTCGAAGCCCGGATGCTGGCGCAGCCGGTCCAGCCGCGCCTCTTTCAGGCCGGGATCATAATAGTCATTCAGGTTGTCCAGCCCTGCCACCGGGATGCCGGTCTGCAGCAGGCGTTCGGCCACGTGAAACCCGATGAACCCCGCCGCGCCCGTCACCAGAACTGGGCGGTCGCGCGGGATCTGTTCAGCCCAGCGGGTCGGATCGGTGACGGTCATGCGGCGCGGTTTAGGGACATGTCAGATGACGTGCAAGACGGGCGAGCCTGGTGCGGACCGAGGATCGGTCTGCGCCAGCGTTCAGGTTGCCTCTGATGGAGGTTCCGCACCATGGCGATCGACCCAAGGTTTCCCTAAGGCGTCAGCACCGTTACCATAGGGTTGGTTCGGGCCAGTGCTTCCCGGCCGAGAGGCAGCTGGATGAAACCGCCGGTCAGCCACCGGTCGACCTGATCCGAGAAAGCCGGTGATCCGATGCGTCCGTCCTGGCCGCCGAACAGGATGAAGTAGTTGGCATCCGGGTCGCCCATGTCCGAGATATGCCGGGCCTGCGCGCCGAAATTGGCGGTGTGGACCTCTTCGTTCGGGGCGGCGGAGGTCTTGAAAATCGTCTCCTGCGCGCCCGGGACGGGAATTTGGCGTTCCAGATAACGCCCGCCCAGCACCGGTGCGACCGAGAAGACGTGCCCAACGCTGATCTGGTGGATGTCGCCCCAGCGCGTACCTTTGGCGGCCGTCGACCCGGCAGCGGGCAGGGCGGCTGTCAGGGCTGCCTGCCATCCGGCCTCTTCCAGTCCTGCCATATCCTCCAGAACCGTCGCCCGGTCGCGCAGCATGGTCTTGTACGCGGTCCCCTCGGCAGATCGCCCCAACGCGGCATACGCGGCGGGGGTGAAGCGTTCGATGAAGCTCTCCCAGACCGGCGCGGCCCGGGAGTCCACTGCGTAATCCGCATCCCAGCCGAGGATCAGATCCAACGCCTGTTGCTCGGGCGCTGTCGCAGGGGTCCATGCCTCCAACCGGCTCCGCATCGCGGCAATCAGATCGCGGGTCAGCAGCGAGACGGTGTCGATCTGCAGGGCAGACAGCGAATCCACATCCCATGCCTCGCGCGAGGCCAGAAGCTGATAGATCCGCCGGATGCGCTGATCTTCGTTGTAGAACCCCTGATAGGGTCGATCGGTGCTTTGATCCGGGGCGTTGTTGGCGGAGGCCAGAACGCCGTCAACGGGGTTCACCGTGAATGGCAGTTCTGTCGGGTCGTAGAAATCCTGGAAATGCCGTGCCGATCGCTCTGGCGAGGTGATCACCCGGATCGGGTCGCCTGCGGGGCGCACGGGCACCGTGGTCGCCACCATGGACGCAATCGTCCCCTCGGTGTCGGCCACAAGAAAGTTCTGCGGTGGCAGGGCAAAGGTCTTCATCGCCGACCGGAACTCGTTGAAGGTTCGCGCCCGCATCGCGCCCAGCAGGGCCGTTGTCTCGTCCGTTACCCGGTGGCCGATCCAGTTCATGGCGAAGGGCACCGGCGCTTCGACCAGCGGGAAGGTCCCGGCTGGCACAGGACCGAAGGGGGTGTTCTTCGTCTCCCAGGTCTCGTCGAACCAGAACCGCACGCCGATATCGTGGGTCACGGTTTCGAACTGATCCTCGGGCAGGTCCGAGACATCGACAAGCTCGCCAACCGCGGCGCGCAGATAGGTGCCGCCCCACGCAAGATCGCGGTTCCGCCCGAAGCCGAAGACCGGCGTGCCTGCGACCATCATGCCGACTGTTTCATAGGACGGCGAGCGAATGCCCGCGATCACCCAGATGTTGGGCATCAGAAAGCCCAGATGCGGGTCATTGGCGATCAACGCCGATCCGGTTGCACTGCGGCTGGGCGCGACGACGATCGAATTCGATCCCGTCTTGCCGATGCTGTCACTCAACGAGAGAACGGTTTGCAGGGTCTCAAGCCCCTTCAGGCTGCTGAAATCCGCGTCGCCGAACGTGGCCATCGATGTGCGCGACATTTCGTTGATGCGAGCCAGCACGGTGTCGCGCAGGTCCGGGTCCTCGATGTTCAGAATTTGAAGGAACAGTCGCCAGTTGATGTTGATGCCCGAGACACGGGCGAGCGTGAGCGTGTCTTCTGCGGTCCATGGCTCCCACGTGATCCCGGCGGCCTGCATGTCGTGGGGCCAGTCCTCGACCTGGTCTGCGTAGTGGTTGATGCCGTCGACAAAACGATCCATCCAAAGCCGGGTCTCCGGCGGCATTGCCTTCAGGATATCGGGCGCGGCGCGGCCGAAGTCGAAGGCCCGCAGCATGGCGTCGAGATCGGTGGTCAGCGGCCCCGCCATTTCCGAGATCCGGCCCTGCACGATGTGGCGAAGAACAGCCAGCTGCCCCAACCGCAGGTGCGCATGCACGACGCCCAGCGCGAAGGCGGCATCTCCGTCGGTTTCGGCTTCGATGAACGGCACCAGTTCCTTTGACCAGCGAATGGTGACGGGCCGTTCGACAGGCATATTCCGGGTCGGCAACGCCGCCATCCGTGCCTGGATCGTGGTCGGCCCGGGCGGGCCGGTCAGCACGGCGCAGGACGACAGAAGCGCCCCTGCTGTCAGAAACAACGGGGCGATCCACAGTAGGCGCTTCATCGGCTGAGTCCTGATCCCGGGCAGAGGCCCGACATAGTCAGGCGTCCAATCACCCAGAGATAGGAAGCGCGATAGGAAAGACGAGGGCCGGTGATTGATTTCCCGGGTGGTGCGCGCAGGTGTTGTGCTGGACTGTCGGGTGGGAGATCCGCTGGACGCAGGTGCTGGAGCTGCAGGACGAGGCAGCACGCCACGAAGAAGTCAGCGGCCAGTATGGCCTGCCACGGCCAGACAAGCGGCGGATTGGCGAACGCATCGGTCAACCAGATGTCGATGTGAGGATGAATCTCAATCCGACCAGCAGCCCGGCGAGCCGGATCAGACCATTGCCGAGGGCGTGGTGAAGCGCCGACGCGACGAGCGAAGGTAATTCAGCCGTCGCCATTCCGTTCACGACGCAGGGATCGAAAATGGAGCGTTGCAGCCCTGACGATGCTTCGGACGGCAGCCTGATCCGGTGAGTGCCGGCGTCGCCTATGCCAGTGCGTAGCGGCGCATGACCCTTTCGACCGACGTGCCGTCCAATAGCTGGATGGCCTTCAGAACCTCGCGATCGACGAAGCCGATGCTGGCATAGTACCGAAGTCCCGAGACGTTATCTGCGCGGATCACCGCGTTCAGCTCTGTAAGGCCATGGTCTTTCGCCGCTGCCACAGTGGCGGGAAACAGTGCCCGGCCGACCCCCGGGATTTTGGGCGTCTGGCGGGCATAGGTGCCGATATCCCCGATGGCGCGGGGCAGGTCCGGATGATAGCCGACGGCCTGAAATCCGATGATCTGCCCCGCCGGAGCAATCGCGACGTGGCAACAAATTGCCTCTGGCCCCGCGATGTAATGGGCGCGGCACTCGTCCACTGAAAGCTCCACCTCGCGCGCCGTGGTGCCGCCGATCCGAACGATCTCGTTCACGATCTCGGTCATGGCG
>JBCCMP010000334.1:0-5903 GCA_039026295.1 Pseudomonadota bacterium
GCCGCATCAAATTCTGATCTTCGATATCGGCCCGCCTGCACCGACTTTGCTGCCGATCTGCAGTCGTGCGCCTGCAATGGCTCTTGCGGGGCGGCAAAAGCGCACGCATCTTCTGCAAATGAGCACTCAAAGCCCGCCACGCTGGCGACGTCCCCTGGTCTATGCGGTGATCGCTTTGCTTGTGGGGGCGTTCTTCTGGCTGACCGATCCGGCGCGGGCCGAGCCGCCCGCGCTTTTGCCGAAGGCGGAGCAGGCCGATCTTGTGGTGATTGAAAAGGCCGAGCGGCGGCTGACCCTTTATCGCGGCGGCGCGGTGATCGAACGCTTTCCAATAGTGCTCGGCTTTGCCCCCGAAGGCGACAAGACGCGGGAGGGCGATGGCAGGACGCCGGAGGGCATCTACCGGATCGACCGGCGCAATGACCGGTCAAGCTTTCATCTGTCGCTGGGCATCAATTATCCGCGCCCGGACCAGCGGGCCGCAGCCAGGGCGGAGGGGCGCAATCCAGGTGGAGACATCTTCATTCATGGCCAGCCGAACGGTTATCGCGGCCCGACTTTGAATTATGACTGGACCGCCGGCTGCGCGGCAGTTTCGAATGCCGATATCCGGCGGATCTGGCAGAGGGTTGCCATCGGGACACGGGTCGAGATCAGGCCCTGAGACCGCGGAGTGCCCACGATTTGCGGTAAGTGACTTAGCGGCGGCCACGCCAAAACGGCGCAGCGTCCTTGGATGTGCGGTGAAAGTTGGCTCTTCATGGGAAGGGAGCGGGTCAGGCGCTCCATTCGAAGGTGTGGTGCATCCAGTGCGGACAGACCAATAGAACGACTAATGCGACACGTGCCGCGGTAGTCAGTCCTTCGGACCCGGAGGTCCCCGATGCCAGGGCAGACCGCTACATCGCCCCGGCGCTTCGGATGTTCGAACTCGGGCCCACTGTGCCTTTCAGCAGGAGCCCGGCATGCGGGGGCGGTGGTACGCCTGATTCCCTAAAATTTGGTTTAAATTTGGAAGAATTGCGCCTGTTGGCGCGGAGATCGGGCCAATTTATCCTTCACTCAGTTCCCATCCGCCGCTCATGTCGAAATGGCGTACGCCGCAGGTCTCGATCAGATCTTCATACCTCTCTGGCAGGTACGAGACCCGCCAGTCCTGCCCGAACTGTGCATTGACCGCGTCCAGGCTGTCCCAGACCGAGGTGAACATCACGTTGTCCTTGCTACCGTCGTCGTTGCTGCCCGCAACGCACCGCCCGAAGAAACAGCCCCGATTGCCGGGATGCCCGCGCACCACATCGGCAGAGGTCGTGGCGAAGTTTTGCAGCAGCGTATCAGCACAGCCCGGTTAGGCGCGGACTTCGAAGATGCGCAGGATTGGGCCGGGCATGGGGGGCTCCCTCTTTGTGTGTGTCTGGTTTGAGCGCAAACCGATACCGCAAGCACCACCATCCGCGATTTAACACTTCACCCGAGAACTGTTAAATCTGACGCTAAATTCGAGTGTGCCGGCGCTGATTTTCTTAGGAAATTTCGAGCCTCACACCTATCTGAGGTTTTACAGAATTCCCCATAGTGTAAAATCTGCAAGTCTGGAGATCCGCTGACGATCCTACTATAAGAGTGGCTTTCCGAGCCTACCTGCGGAGGCGGTTTCAGTGTTATCATACAAATTCTGGCGAAGATTGCGCCAGTCCCCAGACTGGCTTCTCCTTCTTATTGGCCTTTTTTTATTTGTAATTATTTTTCAGCGCGTACTTCTTCCGTCGATTTCGAAGCGAGCGTTTCAATTATTTGAGCAATATATAAGATTTGATGTGCCGTTTGATGTTTCAATTCTAGTATTCGCAGTTGCAGTTTTCGTAATGTGGAGCTCGTTCAAGCAAGGCTACGCTGATCAATCGGATGAACTAGACGCAGCAAAGAAAGAAAACAAGTTTCTGAGAGATGAGATTGATAGGCTTGTTGACGGCTACAAGACAGACAACGTCACCAAGATACCCAACGAGATGAGGCTGGATAGCCAGGTGGCCGACTTTTTGTCGGAGCATCCAAGTAGGGGATTCTCATTAATATACATTGACATCGACGACTTCAAAAAGATCAATAACGCTCTGGGCTCGTCTCGAGCAAATATCGTCTTGCGTGGTTTTGCTTGGAAGATCCGCTCAGGAATGCGAAGAGATGAGCAAATATACAGGAGTGAACATTCTGATATATACAGACGATTTGTAGGTGGTGATGAATTCGTGATTCTAATCTACGGAAGCGAGCAGGATTGTATATTTTTTATGAAGAGATTGTTTAACGACTTAATGCCAGAGCTAAGCGCAGAACTTCGAGAGCAGCTTGCGTTAGACGAAGAATTCTCGCTCACAATCTCAGCTGGATCGTGCACGTATGATGCAACAGCAAAACGGCAAATCCTTCGGGAAAACTCTCATCAGCCCCAACGCGCGCTTCAAAAAATCATCTCGGACGCTGAGAAGTACTGTCAAGACGCAAAAACGAACAAATACAATGTATCATTCGTTTGGAACGGGCTGGTCGCTTCGGGGGAAAATGAACCCGCACAATATTCGACATACAGGAAGTTCTTTCAGCGGTGATAGGTCAGATCAGCTCATGAAACCTTGTGAAGACTTGCAGTTTGCGATCTTCAGATTCTACACTTTTACCACTTCCGTTAAACGTCAGCGTCATCGAGGCGCAGAAATCTGACGATTGTAATCAGATGCCGACCTCGCTAGCACACCCCACCACCAGCCCTTTCTTCACACAGCAGCGCGCTTGCGGGCCGCCTCCAATGTACGGCGGAGGTCGCGGAAATAGGGGATGTGCTCGACCTCGATCCCGTGGCGGGGGGTGTTCTTGAAGGTGGTCTCGACCCAGTTGCGGCGGGCTGCGATCTCGGCGTGCATGTCGTCGGTCGAGGGCAACGCCGCGGCCCCGGTCTCGTGCGCGGCGATCCAGCGGGCCTGATCCTGCGCGATCCAGTTGAGCGCGGTGTCGGAATTGAAAAAGCCAAGGAAGTAGAGGCCGCGCCAGTCTGGCGGCACGATCCGCATGTAGAGGTCCATGCGATAGCCGTCATGGGTCAGGACCTCGGGCTTCAGAAAGTCCGTTTCAATCTGGTACCCGGTGGCCGCGATCACATGGTCAAAGTCCTGCGCTGTGCCGTCAGAGAAGGTCAGACGGCCCTCTGCCACGTCTTCAATCCCCTGTTTCACGATCACCCGGCGATAGCGGATGTGGTTCACGATATTGGCGTTCGAGGCCGCATGGATCTTTTTCTGGTGCGGCCCGAAGCCAAGAGCCGACATGCGGCCGTGGACGATCCAGACCAGCGCCTGGACGATCCGGGTGCGCAGCCAACCCGGCACCCAGGGCGCGTAGAGCGGACGCACCACGTCCCAGAACGGCCGTCCGAACATCAGCTTGGGAATGATCAGCGGCGTTGACCGGGCAACGAGAACACAACTTTCAGCGGTGGTGCAAAGGTCGGAGGCAATGTCCAAAGCCGAGTTGCCGACGCCCACGACACAGATCCGTTTGCCCGCGAAATCGGCGGGGTCCTTGTAGTCGTGCGAATGCCGGTACCCGTCGCCAAACGCACGGAGCTCTTCCGCCTCCATCGGTTTGGTCAGGTGGCCGGTGGCGACGATCACCGTGTCATAGGTCGCAGCATCACCATCCGCTGTTTCGATCTGCCATTTCGGGGATGCCGCAGCGTAGTCGGCGGCCGGACGAAGATCGGTGACGCGCGCGTGAAAGCGAACGCGGCGGCGCAGATCGTGGTGGTCGGCATAGGCATTCAGATAGTGCGCCATGTCCCGGTGGTTCGGGAACGGCGGGACCGTGTCGTCGAAGGGAAAATCCTCGAACGCCGTCAGGTTCTTGGCGGTGTTGATGTGCAGGGTCTTGTAGGCCGATGATCGTCCATTGTCGTTCCGGTAGACCCACATCCCGCCGATCTGACTGCCGATCTCGTATAGCGTCACATCGAAGCCTGCTGCCACCATGTGGCGGGCCCCGCAGAGGCCGGAGGCACCCGCACCGATGATCGCGACGGTCTTTGTCATGCCGGGCGGCTTGTCGTGTCGGTCATCTCGCGAACGTATCTGCGTGGCGAAACCCTGCCAAGCCACATGCCGCGAGGCAGAATGATCGGGGTGCAACCGTTTGTGAGAGCGCCGGCATCAGGCGCTGCCAACGGCGCATGATTTTTACTGTCGCCAAGGCCGCACCGCCTGGGCATTTACGCGAACGATCATCACCCATCGGCTATGATCCTGCTCTTCACGAAAATTGGATATGCGGCCCTTAATTCCTGCGTTATGAGCCCTGCATGACTGACGCTGTGTCCCTACCGATCCATGACGACGCGAAGGCCCGGAAGGCTGTGATCATCCTGGTTTGGGCGCAGTCCATTCTGGGTGCGCAGATGCCGGTGCACATCATCCTTGGCCCGCTCGTCGGCAAGATGCTGGCCGAGGATCCCGCATTGGCCACGCTTCCGATATCGATGACGATGCTTGTCACGATGTTCGCGGCCCCCGCTATGTCTGCGATCATGGGACGCTGGGGGCGACGGACCGGCTTCATTCTGGGCGGTGTCTGCGGGATCATCTCGTCGGCTGTGGCGGTCTGGGCGATCGAGACCCAGGATTTCCAGCTCTACTGCATCGCGTCCGCCATTCTGGGCATCTACATGGGCGGACACGGGTTCTACCGCTTTGCGGCCAGCGATCTCGCCTCGCCCGAATACCGGCCAAAGGCGATAAGCTGGGTCATGGCCGGTGGTCTGATGTCGGCAATCATCGGTCCGGAGCTGGCCAAGCAGTTCGACGACTGGCTGGCGCCGATCCCGTTCGCAGGTGCCTACCAGATCTCGATGTTCGTCGCGATGATCGGTCTGGTGCCGCTGTTCTTCCTGGATATTCCGGTGGTGAAGAAGGAAGAGGCGGCAGCGGGCCCGAACCGGAGCTGGGGGGAAATCCTGTCGGACCGGACGGTCGTGGTGGCGATGTTCTGCGGCATGGTCTCTTACGCGCTGATGAATCTGGCGATGACCGCTACCCCTCTGGCGATGGAGGCGTGCGGCTTTGGATCGGACGATTCGGCCGATGTCGTGCGGGTTCACGTCCTGCTGATGTTCGCGCCCAGTTTCTTTACCGGCGCATTGATCGCCCGGTTCGGTGCGCCGACGATCATCGCAGTCGGGCTGGGCACGCTGGTTCTGTGCGCGATTGTGGCCCAGATGGGCATTACGTTCTTCCACTTTGCGATTGCGCTGGGGCTGCTGGGTGTTGGCTGGAACTTCGGCTTCATCGGCGCGACGGCGCTGCTGGCAAGCGCGCATAGCCCGGCAGAGCGAACCCGTGTCCAGGGGCTGAATGATTTCCTCGTGTTCGGTCTCGTGACGGCAGCCTCGTTCAGTTCCGGCGCACTGATGCATGCCTTTGGCTGGGATGCGGTCACGATGGGCATGTATCCGGCCCTGGCAGTGGCCGCGATCGCGCTGGGCTGGCTGGTTCTGGTCAACCGTCGCAAGCAGCTTCAAAAGGCCTGAGGCCGCCCGGCCAGAAGTGCGTCTGCAACCGTCCGCTCGGCCAGCGATCAGCGGGATGCTGTTACAGCAATCCTTGAGCGCACCATAAAGCGCGCGAACTCCAGAGATCTACCAGCAGGGACGACGCCCTTATTCGGTTTCGAATACATCCAGCGGGATGGCACCGATATTGCTGAACAGCTGTTCGACGATCGTCAGCTGGCGTCCATAGGTCGGCGTTGTATCCGTTTCCAGATCAATCACCTTGCCATTGTCCATGCCGGCGGCCTGCATGGCTTTCTCGCCAGCTTTGGACACGGCTGCATAGAGATCGGAATAATCAGGTGCCTGA
>JBCCMP010000335.1:0-5894 GCA_039026295.1 Pseudomonadota bacterium
GCCGCCTCGACAGGTGGGCAAATCATGCCGCCGGTGATGGGCGTGGTGGCGTTCTTCGTCGCGGGCCAGATCGGGCTTGAATACCGCTACATCATCGTGGCCGCGATCGTGCCGGCGATCTTCTTCTATTTCGGGACGTTCCTGACCGTGTACTTCGAGGCCCGCCGCCAAGGTGTGGGCCCGTTGCCCGTCGATGCACGGCCGCGCCTTAGCGGAGGCGAGCTTGTCCAGTGCCTTGTATTCATCGTGCCGCTGGGTGTCCTGAGTTTCTTCCTCTTCACGCAGCCCTCCGTTCAGAAGGCGGGCTTCTATGGCTTCATCGCTGCACTGGTGACGTCGCTGATCCTGTTCAAGGGTTTCCGAAACTGGGGCAAGGTGTATCGCGCCTTTGTCGATGCGGGGCGGATGGCCGGGGCCATTGTCGTGATTGTGGCGGCCATCGGCCTGATCGTGGGGCTCATCCAGGTCTCGGGGTTCTCGGGCCGCCTGGCCTTGCTGCTTGCGCAGCTCGCAAACGGGCCATTGTTCCTTACCCTTGTTGTCGTCGCCTTGGGGGCCATCGTGCTCGGTATGGGGCTGCCGCCGGGCGCGACCTACTTCATCATCGTGATCGCGTTGAGTTCAGGGATCGATGCCGTCGGGATCCCGCCGCTAACGCTGCACCTCTTTGTCGTCTTCTTCGCGGTGCTCTCAACGGTAACACCGCCGGTCGCTCTGGCCGCTTTCGCCGCGGCGCCGATCGCTGGCGCAAGCCCGATGTACACCGGTTTCCAGGCGGCCCGGCTTGCGCTTGCGGGGTTCCTGATCCCCTTCGTTTTCGTCTACCACCCCGCGGTTCTCTACAAGCTTCAGATCCTCTTCGTGTGGTTTGGCGGCGACCTTCCGAACTCTAACGCGATGATCGATATCGCGACGGTCAGCTGGTTCGACTTCATCTGGATCATCGCCGCGTTCGGCCTGTCGATCTGGCTTATTGCATCGTCGCTGACCGGCTTTGAGAAGAACCGCCTCAACCTTTTGGAACGTCTCGTGCGCCCGCTCGTCGGCTTCTGCGTTCTGGTTCCGAATATGGCGGTGGCCCTGCCTGCCTTTGCCGCGGGCCTTGGCCTGATCGCGCTTCACAGATTTCTCGGCGGCGAGCCGTCGCCGATTGACGGGCCTGAGCCCGCAATACGCAACGAATGAGGAGGAACAAGTAATGCGTATCATCACCGCAATATCATGCTCGGCCACGCTCTTGGCCGGAGCTGCCAACGCCGAAGATCTGCAGCTTCGGATGGCTACGATCGCACCGGGGCTGAGTGCTGCAACGACGATGGCCACGTTTGCAAACATCGTGACGGACAATCTGGAGGGTGTGACCATTGAAGTGTCGGCGGGCGGCGCCGCCACGCTTCATATGATGGAAGTCGCGCGCGGAAACCTCGATTTCTCGATGACCAATCCGGTCGTCTATGCGCTGATGTCAGATGGCCGCGCGATGTACGCCAAGGAGCCGGAAGCACCAGAGCTGGCCAAGAACCTGCAGCTTTTGATGCTTTACCCCTACGGCCCGTATCATTTCGCCGTTCGGGCGGACAGCGACTTTGAGGTCTTAGACGACATCGAAGGAGCCTCTGTCTTTCTTGGGCCACAAGGGGGCGGTGCCTTTAACGCGGCGCGCGGCTGGGTTGAGGTTACGACCGGTCTGGTCGCGGGCGAAGACTACGAGACGATCACAGCGAATTGGCAAACCGGTTTTCAATCCTTCCTCGACGGCACGATCGACGTGTACGTGAATGGCTGCCTCGACCCTTGCGGCAATTTCATCCAGTTCACCGAGACCGAGCAGGTTCGGTTCCTCGGCCCTGAGGTTCATGAGGGCGACGAAGTCACCGAATACCTCGGGCCGTTCCGGTTTCGTGAAGAAATCCCGGCCGGGATCTATGAAGGACAGGTCAATGAAACCGACATCACATCCTTCAATGCCATGGTGGGAATTGGCGTTCGCGCGGACCTTGATGAAGACCTGGTCTACAACGTGACCAAGACCTTCTGGGAGAACCTCGATCAAATCTCCTCGGATGCGCCGTGGACAGCAGCGCTTAAGGCCGAGTTTTCGGGAACGAATACGGGTCGGATGGAACTGCATCCGGGCGCGGCCCGCTTCTATCGTGAGATCGGCGTCCTTCAGTAAAGAAACCAAGCGCCCCGCCGGTCGGCGATCGTGACCCGGCGGGGGGGCAGACCGCATTCGCGGTGAAACTTGCCATCGAGATGGAGGGCCACCATGGCAAAGCTGGGAGAGAACATCATAGGAAAGAGCGGTCTGGCTCCGTTCTTTAAGGTTGGCAACCCAGATGAGGTTGGCATCGATGCGCCAGCAAACCGCAAGGGCGATGCCCTGCGAACATGGGTGCGCTCACTGTCCGGTTTTCAGAAAGAAGCGTTGATCCGGTCGCATAAAACCGGTGAAACGTGGCGGCTGGTCTCCGACGAAGGCCCCTATCTCAACGGCCACGACGCCGCCCCCTGTCCGCTGGCATTTCTGTCAACGGGCATGGCGGCGAGCTTCATGAACGAGATCCTTGCGCTTGCCAAACTGCAAGGCGTGGAGATCAGAAAACTAAAACTCATTCAGGACAACTACTACACGATGAAGGGCTCGATGCCGAAACGGACGATGGTTGGCGGCGCCGAGAACATCGACTTGCAGGTTGAGATCGATTGCGACCTTAGCGACGCAGCCCTGAAAGAGTTCCTGATCAACGCCACCTACGCCTCTCCCTTGAACGGGTTGATGCGGGGGAAACTGGAGAGCCTGTTCAAACTTGGCAAGAATGGTGTGGAGTTGCCGACGGCAAAAGTCGCCGAGATTGACGGTCCGTTGTTCCCGGATCCAGGCAATCACTTTGCAAAGTCCATACCCGAAGCGAACCCCCTTTCGCTGATGGAGCCAATCGGGCCGACACCCAAGAAGGATGTGGTGCTGGGCACTGCCTCCGGCGGCTCAAGCCTCGCCGACGAGCAGGATCGGCGCCTGAATATCGGAGCTGTCGCGATAATGCGCGAGGACGGCATCAAGGATATTCAGCAGATGCAGTACTCACCCTACGGCACCAGTTTTCGCTTCCTGAGTTCAGAGGACGGCCGCGCACCGGATGCGAACACTTTGATATCGGCCGGGATCGGCTTTTGCTTCATGACTCAGTTTGGGCGGTTCGTGTCTATGCTGAAGTTGGATCTGCCCGATTACCGCATTGTCCAGGACACGCACTTCAGCCTGGGTGGCGCTTCGGGCGGAACGGGGAAGGCCGGTGAGGCCGACCCGATCGAAACGCACGTTTATCTGGAGACCTCCGAAAGCGATGAGACCGCGCAGGAAATGCTGGATATCAGCGAACAGACCTGTTTCCTGCACGCGTTCTGCCGGACGGACCTGAAAACGAAACTGAAGGTCGTACGCGTTTGATGGAAGGCAATTGGCCTTCCTTCTGTCGAGGCCGGTTTTGATGCGAACCGTCCACCGCGACATCAGGAAAATGGGGCAGGGCGTACCATTCCGGCGACCACGTAGGACAAGTCGGATTTGCCTAGGTGATCGTTTCCTGATTTCGCGCCGCCAATCGCGAAGAGGGCCGTCGCGCGCGTGGAACAGTAAGCACTCTTCAGAATTTGCCCGAAGCGTTGGTCGGTGCATTGGGGTCCGGCATGTCAGAGATGACGTCCCAGTGTTCCACGATCAGGCCGTCTTCCAAACGAAACAGATCGTAAAAGGCCGAGGCTGTTCCGTTTAATGCGCCTTCTGACATCGTCAGCACAAAGTTGCCCTGCGCAACAGTGCGATGGATCATGTCGTATTTGATCGAGAGACCTGATTGCATCGCCGCGCCAAGCCCCTCAAGCCCGTCCGCGATCATGGAATTGTGCTGATGGTACTTGTCCGGGTTGATGTAGGTGGCAAAGTCGATTTGCTCGCCGTTGATGAAGCCCTTGGTGATCAGATCGTTGACCAGGGCGCGGTTCTCTTCGGTCTTGTCCAGATCGGTGACTTCGGTTTCCCCGTCGATCTGGCTCCGACCTGACGGATTGAGGCCCGTGGCAGGGGTTAGGTTATCCCAATGCTCGACAATCAATCCATCTTCGACGCGAAACACGTCAAAGGCGATCATAGGTGTCGGTCCGACATTGTCCCACCGGCTGTGCAGTGCAACGGTGTCACCGTCCACAAGGACGCGCACAATCTCGCCCTGTAGGCCGCCCACAGGTTGAAGCTTGTTGGCCAGACCGGCTAACGGCTCAGGGCCATCTGCGACACTTGGATTGTGGTTGATGTAGTCGGAGGAAAAGTAGTCGACGATCCGACTGGCATCTCCGGCCATCAGTGTGTTTTCCAGCGCTTCTACAACAAAGGCGCCGAGGTCAGAATGACCGTCAGCTTCGACTGTTGTCGTGACAGCAAGCGTGGACAAAGCCGCGGCAAAAGTAACTTGGAGGAATTTCATAGTCGATCTCCATTTCGGGACTCCCACGTTTGTAGATCGCCAGTGAATTGTGCATAACATGGGATAAATGGATTTCACTGTTCGATACGCAGAATAATGCTCGACGAAATGCGACAGATGGCGATCTTTGCGAAGACGGTCGAGCACGGGTCTTTCCGGGGTGCGGCGCAGGCCCTGCACATCTCTCCCTCGGTGGTCAGCCATCACATTGCTCAGCTCGAATATCGGCTGGGCACCACGCTTCTGTATCGCTCCACCCGCAAGATGTCGCTGACCGAGGATGGCGCAAGGTTGCACAAGCAGGCCGAAATCATGGTGAATGCCGCCGAGATGGGGCTAGTGGAGCTGTCGGATCGGGGTGAGGTTTTGTCCGGCGTCTTGCGGATCGCCATGCCCGCTGTCCTCTCGCAATCGGTGGTCGTGGACAGAATCGTTCAATTCGCAAAGGACCACCCCAAGATTCGGTTGGAGTTTCACTTCTCGGACTCTCTGCAGGACATCATCGGTGGGGGCTTTGATCTTGCCATTCGCATGGGACGTATGCGCGACAGCGCTTTGAAGATGCGCAAACTGAACGAGTTTTCCCGGGTAGTCGTCGCATCTGCCGACTATGCCGCTACCCTGCCCGAGATCAGCCATCCCAATGATTTGCGCGACCTTGATTGGATCGCACTTCGCCAGGTTACGCTAAAGCCGCGGTTCCAGCGCTCAGGACAAACGGCGGTTACTGTCAAACCGCAGGCATCACACATCGTGAATGATGCGCTTGCACTTGGGCAGATGGTCCGCGCAGGTGCCGGTCTTGCGGTACTTCCTGACTGTTTGGTGGGCGAAGAAATCAATCACGGCAGACTGGTGCAGCTCTTGCCCGACTGGCAGCTTGATCCGATTGGCGTCTACGTTCTCTGGCCCCAGAGCGCTGCGAAGTCGGGTTTGGCACAACGCCTCGTCAAACATCTGGCACAATTCTCGCCCGGTAGCGCAGGGCGTGGCTAGTTCTGGTCGGCGCGTCCCTGGGTGGAAAGTCCCTCCGTCGCGCCGGGTAATCGCGTTCAGGACCGGCTTTGATTCGCGTGGTCTTTCCATTCCCCGCAGCAATTTGCTAAACGGCGCCAACCGCCAGCATTCCGTTTTGCTGGTACACTGTTGTAACACTATGGGAAGCTTAGGATAAGGCGCCGAAGTTAAACGGTAAGCGCGACCTGTCCTGAACACCAACTCCCCGATGGGAGCCGCGGCGCTTGGCAAACCACCTCTATCACGGCGACCTTCCTGATGGGCTTGATCTGGGCCCGGTTGTTGCCATCGATTGTGAGACCATGGGTCTTAACCCGCATCGTGACCGGCTCTGCGTGATCCAGATGTCGGGCGGCGATGGTGAGGCGCATCTTGTCCAGGTCGCCAAGGGCC
>JBCCMP010000336.1:0-5886 GCA_039026295.1 Pseudomonadota bacterium
CGGGTTTCAGCGCCGCTTCGACATCGACCAGAACCGCTGCCCGCAACAGGCTTGCATCGGCGGCACCATCCTTGATGGCCTTCAAAGTACCGTCCTCGCCGTGCAGAAGATCGGCGAACTCGCCACCGTTCTTGTCGATCTCTGCCCGGCAGGTGCCAAGCGCACGGTGCAGCGTCGCCGCGGCGCGCAGACCTCCGGTATGGTCCTGGTTCAGGGGGTCAAACGCCGCGAGCGCCTGTTCGATTGCCTGACGGTCGGATCCGTCGACCAGCGTGCGGACCTTTGGTGCGATGCCCTGGTGGAGCGCGACGATACCGGCCAGTCCTGCCTCGGGCGCCAGTGTGTCCAGATCACCCTTCAGGTCTGCGATCGCGGCATCATAAGCGGTCAGCAGATCATCTTTTCGGACTGCGTCGATGGCATCTGCGATCTCGCCCAGCAGAATCGTCAGTGCCGCTGCGTTGGGGACGTTGTCGATCTTGTCCAGCAGGGTGTCGCGCCACGTGTCGATGGCCTCGTCCGGATCCTTCAGCGCGTCCAGCGCCTGGGCGACCTGCTGCAGCGTCTGGTGGATCTGATTGGCGGTATCGATCACTGCCAGAATCGTGTCGAAGACCTTGTTGATCTCTGCAAAGATCTCGTCAACCGGGGATGCCGCGATGACATCCTGGATCGCTTTCTCCACCGCGTCCTCGATCGGCTTCAGCAGCGTGTCAGGCGACAGCTTGTCGAATTCCTTCAGCAGATCATCGAAGCCGTCGACCACTGGTTGCAAGGCCTTGGCGGGCGAGGCCTGATCGCGCAGCCGTGCTTTTTCGCGGTCCAGCACGGCGTCCAGTTGGCCGATCATGGCGCCGGGTTTGACCTTGTCCAGCGCCTGCACCGCTTCGTTGAACGGGCCACCCAGCGCCTGCCCGGCTGCCTTGGCGGGATCGAAGGCGCGGATCTGATCGACCAGTTGCTGGGGTTTCTCGCGGATTGCCTCGAGCAACTGCACGGGACCGCGTTCGATGACCACGCCGAATTCGTCGACCAGCGGCTTTGTCACGGGCCGCAGGTCCGGCGGCAGGACCGACATTGCTGCGGTCAGCATGCCTTCCAGCGCGTCGTTCAATTCGGCCGAGTTCAGCGCTTTGACGCCCTTGGTCATTGCGTCGATAAGTTTGATGACCTCGTCAGCGATCGGCTCGAACGACAGATCGCCGATCACTTCGCTCGTCTTCTCGATCAGCTCGCGGATTTCCTGCACCGCTCTCAGAACCTGCGGGTCGCGCAGCACGGCGGTCAGCTGCTGAACCACATCGGCCAGCGTTGCCTTGACGGCTTCGGGGTCCAGTTGGTCGACTGCATCCGCGATCAGCTTGATCGCCTCTTCCAGCGCCTTGCGCAGCGGTTCGAACGCGTCGCGGATGCCGTTCTGGATGGCGGTGCCCAGATCGTCCAGACCGGCCTTGATCTGATTGTTCAGTTCCTCCAGCGGAAGATCGCGGATCGCCTGCGCAACCTGGTCGAATGCGGCCCGCGTTTCCTGCGCGACGGTGGCAAACGCGCCCTGGATGTCATTGGCAATCTGCTGGGCGTCGCGGGCGACGTCGGCAACGCCGCCTTCGATGGCCGAGAGGTCAAGCTTCTCGGTCAGATCCTCGACGAAGTTGACCATCGGCGAGAGGAATTCCTGCAGCTCTTGCGCGGCGGCGGAATCCGTGGGCGCGGGCGGCCGGGCACCGGTCAGGAAAGCACCGGTGTTCAGCGTCTCCAGCAGGATCGAGAGATGCAGAAGTTCGTCGAACAGAAGGTCGGGCTCGCCCTCGAGTGCCTTGGCAGCACTTGGGACCAGGGCCGTAAAGGTCGCCGCATGCGCGTCTCGCACGGCAATGAAAGCCGTAATCGCCGTGCTCATCGTGCCGGCATGGGTGGCGGCTGTTCCCACGTCGTCGGCATCCAGTGCATCGGCGCAGGCCGTGGCCGCGGCCGTGTAGTCGGTGAGGAAGGTCTGCAATCCCGCGACCTGCATCGGGGCACGAAGGCCATTGGCGGCAGTGATACGAGCGTCCAGAGCGGCAGCCGGGGCACGAAGCCTGTCGCGCAGCATGGTCAGCGAATTCGCCAGATCGCCGCCTACCTCGGCCGGGCTTTGCGCCGACCATCGCCCAAGGGTCTGCAGGGGACGCAGGACGTCATCGATCAATGGCAACGCCATCGGGAAAATCCGGGCACGGACATCCTTGTTCGTCAGGTCGACGGCATAATCCAGCAGGCTGCCCGGGGTCAGTGGTGATGGCAGTGCGGCAATCTGGTTGGAGACCGCCTGCGCCTGATCCCGTGCCGCCTGGGCACGCGACTGTCCGGTCGGCGGTGTCTGGTTTGCGGGCGGTGCCGGATCGCCGGGTTGGCTGGGTTCGGGCGGGCAAGTGAACTCGACTGAACCCAGCGCCTCGATCGCCTTGGCCGCCTCGATCGATCGGGACAGAACGGGCACAAGCCGTTCCGCGATCAGGGTGCCGAACCGCCCGAGATCGTCCAGCGCGGCTGGGGCTGCGTTTTGCGTTACCGCCGGAAGCGCCCCCCTGGCAGAGGCAAGCCGGGCGGTCACGTCGCGCCCATCGGGCAGGTTACCGGTCGGCAAACCAGCCAGCGCGCTGGTAAAGCCAGCGACGCCTGCCGGATTATCCCGCAGCGTCGCGGACTGGTTGGCAATCTCGCCAAGGCGTCCGACCTCGCCGGACAGGGCGACATTGAAGGCGTTGCTGTCCAGGCCAGTTGCCAGTTGTTCGAAGAGCGTCGCCATCTAGTCGCTCCCGAACAGGGTTTGCAGGGCAGGGCCGACCGATGTGATCCCCTCGACGGCAGCGGTCGCTTCCTCGGTCGCGCCGCCCAGCAGTGCCGATGGATCGCTGAAGTCCGGTATGTCTCCCAAAGCCGTCAGCGCGTCGAGTGCGCCCGTGACGTCGTCCAGCAGCCCTGCCGCTTCATCCAGAATGCCGAGATCGAGCCCGCCAAACGGGTCGGGCGGCGGCGGCGGCGGTGGGCTCTCGCGCAGCGTCATGCGATAGGCGAACTGATCGGGCCGATCGGCGCGGGCTTCGACGACCAGATCCTGGATAAGGACGTACTGGATGTCGGTCGCCTGTACGATGTCAGCGACAAAGGTCAGGGGCTCCGCCCCGTTGAACCGCTCGCGCGCCGCATCCAGGAAACCGCCACGTTCCTCTTCGGTGTAGACGGACCCGGCAATCTCGATGGTGACAGGCTCGGTGCCCAGGTCTTGGTAGACGCTGCCCGTGCGGCCAGGCACACGGTGTTCGGCCAGTTTTCGCGCCTCGGTCGTGCGCATCGACGCGATGCGTGGCACCTCCCAATCACCGAGCATCGGGGTCACGCTCATGATGCGTCCACCCCGTTACGCCACGCCGCTTCGGCAAGGCGGGTGGTGTCATCTGACAACTTGGGGCGGCCCGTCTGCCTGTTCTGCTGTGGTTGCGTTTCTGACTGTGATCGGGTCGCCTGCACCAGTTCAGGGACAGGGCGATCCTGTGCGGATGGTGGTGCATCAGGCGATCTTGAATCGTTTTGCCCTGCCAAAGCGGTTGATCGGTCACGACGCGGCGCTGCGTCAGCATCGGCGGGCGCCGCGAGAGCAGGATCTGAAGCGTCCATCGAAGGGACCACCTCTTCCGGGCCCGTGGGTGCCGTCGTTTCTTCCTGTGCCGTGGATGCCTCCGTCCCGCGGGTCAGTTGGGCAGTTTCGTCGGCCGGGGAACGGTCCATTTGATCAAATAGGCTGCGGGCGAGTGTCGATAGGGCAGACGGTTGCGCCGCTACCTCAGCAACAGTGGCGGTTGCGCGATCAACCTGTTCAGTCGGTCCGCCGGGAAGCGAATCCGCCTCAGTCGATGCATGCTCGGTCGTCGAGAGAGCAGCACTGCGACGCAGTGCCGAACGCCGTGCAGAAAGCGTTTCGGTTGGCCGGGTCTGTGTGTCCGCCTCCGGCAACGTTGCCGATGACACGGGCTGACGATCGGCACCTTCCGGGGCATCGAATTGACGTGAAGCTGATACCCGGCGCGGTGCGGATTCAACGCTGCGCAGGGCCTTGTTCAGCTCTCCCGGCACACCGACGGGACGGGCGGCAACCTCCGCTCCTTTGGCGTTGTCGGGAATCCAATGGTCCCGCCGTTCAGGCCTTAGCGGCGAGACCAGACGCGGCCGTCGACCCCGCTGGGGTTGCTGCGCCTGACCGGATGACTGGGATAGCCACCGGTCAAGCACCTGCAGGTCGTCCTGCGGCGCGACCAGATCTTCAACCATCCGCTCTGGCGCATCGGCGGTCTCCGCGCCCTGCAACAGCGTCCACAGACCCTGCGCTGGCCGGCGCAATTGGCGGGCCGTCCACAGGGCGGCCCTGACCTCAGCGCGTGCGGAGTCCTGTTCCGTCATCTCATCCGTTCCGGCGCAAGGCGGCGACGTGCAGCATCGTCTCGCCCAGGGTCAGGCGGCCGACCTCTTCCGGCGTCCATCCCATTTCTTTCGAAAGCAAGAGGGAGGCCTTCACCAATGGATCCTCCAGGGCTTCGAGAACCTCTTCCTCGGCAGCCGAGATGCCGGAGATCCGGTTCACCTCGCGCAGAAGGAACTGAAGGATACCGGCGGGCAGAGCGCCAAGTTCCTCCATCGAGAGCGATGGCTCGACCATGGACTGGCGCACCATCAGCGCGCCGCTGAGATCCTCGTTCTGCTGCGCAGCCCGGGCAATCAGGCGCAGATCCCGGACGGTAAGCGGTTTCAGCCGGACGGTCCGGTCGCCCGGTGCCTCTGGCAACAGACGCTCGGGGATTTCAACCTCGGTCTCGACCGAAGCGCCTGCCAACAAATCGTCGGCGGAGATCACGTTATTCCTCCGCAACGGTGATGTAGAGCGCCTGGAAGCCGACCTGCTCCATCACGAACTCGTCCTCGGGCAGATGATGAACCCAGTTGTCCATCTTCACATCATGGATGGTCAGCGTGTTCAGCGTGCCGCTGGACGGGTTGGCGAGGCGGAGCGTGATGTTGAAGGCAGGTTGCACCCAGTTGCCCGCCGGACGGCCGTTTCGTGCATCGCCCAGCATCAGGCCGAGCATCGCGCCGTTCACATAGGCGCGGCCAATGGTGCCACGCACGGTGACATTGCCGGGCCGCAACTGGGTCGCGTAGCGCTGGCCGATTTCGTGATAGGCGCGGACGGCGGTAGTTACCTCCACTTTCACGTCCTGCACACGGCCCACGGCAGTCAGTTCGTGCTGGTTCAGAACCTCCTGGGCGGCTTCGCCTTCCCGGTTCTGCGGTGCGGACAGGACGATCGCCCCATCGGCCCCGGTGTAGACATCGGTACTCATTTCTCAGGTCCCCCCTATTGCAGGACGATGGTGACGGCGACGAAGTCGATTGAGAAGGTCGGCTGCAGCAGCACGTTCACCACGGCGCGGCCCTCGATCTCGTCGCGGCGGGTGGCGGTGACTTCCAGCCGGTAATCGGTCAGCTGCTCGTCGATCTTCATCGAGGTCAGGAAGCCGTCGATGGCGCCTTGCAGGGCCGCGCGAACCCGCTCGTTGTTCAGTCGGCCAACGAAGGCGTCCGACACCTGGCGGATGCCCGACTTGGCAAAGTCGACGATCCGGCGCGTGGTGACTTGCGTGAAGCCGCCCGAGTCCGAGGTGATGCCGCGTGCAACCCGAGTGCCGCTGCGATCATACAGCACCATGACCCGGTCACCGATCAGCGCGAGGCGTTCGCCGTAGCTGAACTTCTGGGTCAGGCTGGTGATGCCCATGACCTGCTTGTTGGTCGGGCTGATATGCGGCGCGAGCGACGAAATCATCGCGGCGACCGGTCCGGCCACGTAGTTGC
>JBCCMP010000337.1:0-5870 GCA_039026295.1 Pseudomonadota bacterium
AGAGGGTGCCGAGGGCGGTGTATCGGTGTCGTCCACGACATCGACGTTGACAACAACCACTGCGTTTCTGACCGGCGGCGTCCCGGGCCAAGCCTACCAGGTGTCCAGCCGCGTGGCGACGACCCTGGGCCGCGACGTGGCGCGGTCCCTTACCGTGCGCATCGCTAAGAGCTGACCGGCCAGCCTGTTTTTCGACCGATCATGACCCAGAGCAAGGAACCCGTTCATGCTGATGAAGGAAGTCACACCAGCCACGCAAACGCCGATCCCGTTACGGGAGCTTGGCGCGCATTTGCGGCTTGGCCACGGGTTTACCGATGACGGGTCCGAGGACGCCCTGCTGGAGCTTTATCTGCGCAACGCGACGGCGATCGTCGAGGCGCGAACCAGCAAGGCGCTGATCAGCCGGGTCTTCATTTTGCAGATCGCGAACTGGAACCGGCGCGGGCATCTGCATCTGCCGATCGGTCCAGTGACGGTGCTGGACCGGATCGAGCTGATCCGGCCCGGTTCGACCATCACGCTGGACCCGGCGGAGTGGACCCTGCATCCCGGCTCCGCTCGCCAGCGGGTCACCGGACCGAACGGCGGCACGCTTAGAACCATGCCCCATGGCGCGCTGGCTGAAATCGAGTTCACCGCCGGGTTTGGTGAGACCTGGAACGACGTTCCGAACGATCTTCGCCAGGCGGTGCTTTTGCTGGCCTCGCATCTCTACGAGCATCGCGATGGCGAACTGACACTTGACGGCGGCTTGCCGAACGGCGTCGCGCCCATTCTGGCCCGGCACCAGCCGGTGCGTCTTTGACCGCGGGAAAGGAGTTCATCATGGCAAAACCAACCTTGAACACCGAGCTTGTCCTGGAAGCCCCAAACCGGATCGCTGATAGCGGTGGCGGGTTTGCGGTGGACTGGGCACCTGTTGGAACGTTGTGGGCTGACATTCAGACCCGCGGTGCACGGGAGCGCTTCACCGGCGCACGGGAGACCTCGGCAGTCACGCACAAGATTACGATCCGTGCCGCGCCCGAGGGATCGCCGCGCCGTCCTTCGCCGGAGTGCCGCTTTCGGTCAGGCAGCCGGGTCTTTGCCATTCAGGGCGTTGCGCCGATGGACCAGCAGGGCCGGTTTCTGACCTGCTGGGCTGCGGAAGGAACGCCTGCATGACCTACGCTTTGTCGTGGCCGTTGCAGCAGGCGATCTACGGGCTGATGTCGCAGGATGCGGCATGTGCCGCCTGGTTCGCGGACCGCGTTTACGACGCGCCGCCGCACTTTCAGGCGGAGGCAGCGCCCGATGGGCTGTACCTGACCTTCGGCGACGAAGACGTGACCGACTGGAGCACAGCCGATGATGCCGGAGCTGAGCACCTGGTGCGGATCACCGTTCATGCGCCGCGTCAGGGCTTTGCCGAGGCCAAGCAGGCGGCCTCTGCCGTTTCGGATGCCATTCTGGGCGGTGATCTTGCGCCGTCACGCGGACACGTCGTCAACGCACGGTTCGTCGACGCGAGGACGCGGCGGCGGGATGACGACGGGCTGCGACAGATCGAGATGCGGTTCCGTTTGCGGCTGGAAGATACAGCCTGAGCCTCTGGGCTTTGGCTGATGAATTTCGTCACTTGGGCTTTGCCCTCGGGCGGTTCCTGATCAGGAGAAGACAATGAGTGCCCAGAAAGGCAAGGACATCCTTTTGAAGATCGACGAGACAGGCGACGATGCCTTCGTGACCGTCGCCGGGATACGTACGACGCGCCTGAGCTTTAACGCCGATACGGTCGATGTCACGACGGCCGAAAGCGCGGGCCGTTGGCGCGAGTTGCTATCCGGGGCAGGCGTCAAGACGGCGCAGGTCGCAGGATCCGGGATCTTCAAGGATGACGCCTCGGACGCAGCGATCCGCAGGGTCTTCTTCGAGGACAAGACGCCCAAGTTCGAAATAGTCATACCTGATTTCGGCACTGTCGCGGGGCCGTTTCAGGTCACCGCTTTGGAGTATGGCGGCTCGCACGATGGCGAAGCGACGTTTGAGATTGCCCTGGCTTCGGCCGGTGCGTTGTCGTTCACGGAGCTCTGATGCGGACCCATGTGATGGAGAACCCCGAGCGCGGGGACGTGCTTCTTGTCGTGAACGGAGCGCCGCACGTTCTGCGGTTAACGCTTGGCGCCCTGGCGGCGTTGGAGGCGCGGCTTGAAGCCGGATCGCTGATTGCTTTGGCAGAGCGGTTCGAGACCGGCCAGATCGCAGCGGAGGAGCTGACCGCATTGCTTGCCGCGGGATTGGCGGGTGGCGGGTCGGCCTTGACGGAAGCCGATCTGGCAGTGGCCGAGATAGATGGCGGTGCCGTTGCCGCGATGCAGGCGGGCATGTCTCTTTTGGCGCGGACATTCGCGCCGGTTGGTCATGGTTGACCCGCATGGTTGACCCGCATGGCTGACCCGCATGGCTGACCCGGTCGACTGGGGCGCTCTGATGCGGTTGGGGTTGGGGACATTGCGCCTGCCACCGGATGTGTTCTGGGCGATGACCCCGCGCGAGTTTCAATGCGCCTTGGAAGGTGCCGGACTGTCTCTCGGCGCTGATGCGATCCCGGACCGGGACGCGCTGGACCGAATGATGGCGGCGTTTCCCGATGAGGCGCGACAAGGAGATAAGTGATGCGTGAAGATGATCTGCCGACCACAGGTTCGGTGGTCAGTTTCGGGCGTGCCCTGGACGAAATGCGGTCGTTGAGCGCCGGATTTCGAAGCGAGGTGCGCGAGGTCAGCCGTGCGATGAAGGACATGGATCAGGACTCGCGCAAGCTGTCACGGTCGCTGTCGTCCTCCTTGCGTTCTGCCTTCGACAAGGCGGTGTTCGGCGGCGAAAAGCTGAGCACGGTTTTCCGCGATCTGGCGAGTTCTGTGGCCGGGAAGGTGCTGAATTCGGCTTTGACGCCGGTGACTAATGCGCTGTCCGGCGGAATATCATCTGCGGCCGGGGGTCTTTTGGGATCGATTGGATCCGCCCTGGGGTTCGCCAATGGCGGTGCATTCCTGTCCGGCCGGGTGACCCCGTTTGCGCGTGGCGGCGTCGTCGCGGGACCAACGTTGTTTCCGATGCGCGGGGGCACCGGCTTGATGGGCGAAGCGGGGCCGGAGGCGATCATGCCATTGAGCCGTGGGCCGGATGGAAAGCTGGGCGTTGCAGCCGCGGGCAGCCGCGGTGCCGCGCCGATCGTGATCAATATCTCGACGCCGGATCTGGAAGGGTTCAAGCGGTCGAAGGGCCAGGTTTCCGCGCAGCTGGCGCGGGCCGTACGGCGGGGCCAAGGTGGGCTGTAGTCCCGTTTTTGAGCGACAGGATTTCCCATGAGTTTTCATGAAACGCGGTTTCCCGCGGCGATCTCGTTCGGGTCGTCCGGCGGGGTCGAGCGGCGAACCGAGATCGTCGCGCTGGTCAACGGCTTCGAGGAACGCAACAGCCCGTGGTCACAATCACGGCGGCGCTTTGATGCGGGTCTTGGCGTTCGATCGCTGGATGATCTGGCCGAAGTGCTGACGTTCTTCGAAGCGCGGCGCGGGCGGCTGTACGGCTTTCGCTGGAAGGACTGGCTGGATCACAAGTCCGGTTTGCCATCTGCTGCGCCGGAACCAACCGATCAGATACTGGTCGGCGGCGGAACGGACTGGCAGCTGACAAAGACCTATGCGGACGGTGCCGGTGGTTATGCACGCGCGATTTCAAAACCCGTAGCCGGGTCAGTCCGCGTAGCAAGGGACGGCGTGGAGTTGAGCGAAAGTACGGATTTCTCCGTCGATTCCGCGACCGGTCTTGTGACGCTGACCACCGATGCCGGTAGCGCCGAGATCACTGCAGGCTTCGAGTTCGACGTTCCGGTGCGGTTCGATTCCGACACGATCGAGATCAATCTGGCGGCGTTCGAGGCGGGGGAGATCCCATCGATCCCTGTTCTGGAAGTGAGGGTCTGATGCGCGAGATACCCGTTGATTTTCAGGCCCTGCTGGACAGCGGGGCGACCACGCTGGCGCGGTGCTGGATTGTGACCCGCAAGGACGGTCTCAGGCTAGGGTTCACCGATCATGATCGCTCGATCGCGCTTGCAGATACGAGCTGCGAGCCGGACAGCGGATTCACGCCGTCGGCCGTTGAGACCGGTACAGGGTTGGCGGCCGACACGCACGATGTGTCTGGCGTCCTGTCCTCGGACCGGATTGACGCAGCAGATATCGAACGCGGATTGTTCAATGGCGCAGAGGTCGAAGTTCATCTGGTGGACTGGACCAATCCCGAGTCGCGGGTGCTGTTATCGCGCGGCCTGATCGGAGAGATCCGGCGCGGCGCGTCGACCTTCGAGGCAGAGATTACCGGCATCTCGGATCGTCTGTCCCAACCGGTTGGCCGGTCCTATCTGCATTCCTGTGCCTGCCGCCTGGGCGATACCAAATGCGGTGTAGACCTGGGTGCGCCGGATCTGGCGGGAAGCGGATCGATTGCAGCTGCGGTTGATCCCCAGCAATTCGATGTCACGGGCATCGAAGCATTCGCCAATGGCTGGTTTACAGGCGGAGTTCTGACCTGGACCAGCGGTGCCAATGCAGGACTGGACGGCCACGTGAAAGCACATCTTTCGACGTCAGGCACAAGCACACTGGATCTTTGGCTTGCACCGCCGATGGCGGTCGTATCCGGGGACACGTTCGTTGTGGCCGCGGGGTGCGACAAGACCGGGACCACCTGTGCCGCCAAATTCAACAATCTGCTGAATTTTCGCGGGTTCCCGCACATGCCTGGGGACGATCAGGCCGCGTCTTACCCGACAAGCGGAGGAGCGCATGATGGCGGATCGCTATTCAGGTGAGGACGTCGTGGCAATCGCGCGGACCTGGTTGGGAACGCCCTATCGTCATCAGGCCAGTTGCCGGGGCGCAGGTGCGGACTGTCTGGGTCTGGTGCGGGGCGTCTGGCGCAACGTCGTCGGACCAGAGCCCGAAGCGCTGCCTGCCTATTCGCCGGACTGGGCCGAGGCCACCGGTGAGGAGCGCATTCTGGAGGCGGCGCATCGGTGCCTGAACCGGGTGCCAGAAGCCGAGGCGACAACGGGCGACGTGCTGCTGTTCCGGATGCTGTCGCGCGGCCCGGCCAAGCACATGGCGATCCTGACAACGAATTCTCTGCAACCCGGTGGGTTGATCCATGCCTATTCCGGGCATGCGGTTTGCGAGACTTCTCTGACGCCGTCCTGGCGGCGACGTATGGCCGGCGTCTTCAGATTCCCGACTGTGGTCTGATCTGCATCTGATCTGCACCCGCATTCGATCTTCCTTGTTTCCTGTCTATTTTCGGAGCCACTCATGGCCACGGTAATTCTATCTGCGGCTGGGTCCGCGGCGGGCGGCGCAGTTGGAGGGTCGGTGCTTGGGATCAGCGCGGGGACCCTCGGCCGCGCAGCCGGCGCAATCGCCGGATCATTGATCGACAATGCAATTCTGGGCCAGGGATCTGCCCCGGTGGAGACCGGCCGCGCGAAAGCGCTGCGCCTGCAGACATCGACCGAAGGCGCACCAATACCGCGCGTGTCCGGCCGGATGCGCGTGTCCGGCCAGGTCATCTGGCAGACCCGGTTTCGTGAGAACGTCAGGACGACAACGTCAGGCGGCAAGGGCGTCTCGAGCGGCAGTCGCCAGACTGTGAAAGAGTATTCCTATTCGGTGTCCTGCGCGGTCGGGCTATGCGAGGGACCCATTGAGCGGATCGGACGAATCTGGGCGGACGGGACGCTGCTGGATACATCCGGTCTGGTTCTGCGGATCTACAACGGTGACAACGAGCAGCAACCGGACCCGAAGATTCAGGCGGTCGAGGGGGCG
>JBCCMP010000338.1:0-5851 GCA_039026295.1 Pseudomonadota bacterium
GCCGTCGGCCGTGGGGTAGAGCTGCGAGGGCACCAGAGAGGGGTGTGCCCCCATCGGCTCCCGCCCCTGATTGTGGCCGGAATTCAGGAACCACGTCGCCAGATAGCCGACATTGTGAAGTGCCGTATCGAACAGCGAGGTATCGACATCCATGCCCTTGCCGGTCGCCCGCGCGCCGACAATGGCCGAGCTTAGCCCAAGCGCACACATGGTTCCCGCCATCATGTCGACAATCGACAGACCGAACCGCGTTGGCGGGCTGTCGGGTTCTCCGGTCACCGCCAGATAGCCAGCCTCTGCCTGCATCAGGTAGTCAAAGCCGGGCCAGGCGGCGCGCTCCCCCTCGCGTCCATACGCGCTCAGGTGCGCGCAGACCACGGCCGGATTGATCTGACCAAGCGCGGCATAGTCGATCTTCAGCTTGGCCGGTTGCGAGCCGCGCAGATTGTTCAGGACCGCGTCGGCCCCCGCGACCAGTTTCTCGAAGATCTGCCGCCCCTCTGCCTCTCGCATGTTCAGGGTCAGCGAGCGTTTGTTGCGGTTGAAGGACTGGAAGAACTGGCTTGACCCGTCCGGCATGAAAAACGGCCCGACGCCGCGGGCCATCTCTCCTTTTCCGGGGGCCTCGATCTTGATGACCTCCGCCCCCAGATCGGCCAGCAGCATCGACCCGAACGGTCCCGCGCCGTATTGCTCGATGGCCAGTATGCGCGTGCCGCTCAGGGGAAGAGGCATGGCGGATGAGCGCTGGTTACTTGCAGCCGTCGCGGGTCCAGCTTTCCAGCGCCGCGCGCGAGCCGCCACCGAAGTTTCCGTCAAGCGGGCCGTTGTAGTAGCCCTTGTTCTTGAGGATTTCCTGGATGCGCTGCGGCGTATAGAGGCCCTTGTTCATCGCCAGCATCCGGTCGTTCATCGACGCATTGATGTTCCCCGCCTTGCAGTGAGCGTTCGAGCGCGTGTTGAAATAACCGGCGACCGAGTCATTCCCCGAAATGGCCCGCGACGAAGCGGCAATCGCCTGATCGTGCCGGCCGAGGTTCTGATAGATGATCGAGATCGAGTTGTGCACCGAGTTGTCGCTCGGGTTCAGCCGCCCGGCTTCCTGACAGTCGGCGAGCGCCTCGGCATACTGGCCCAGAATGTCGTAGGCCTGGCAGCGATAGAGATGCGCCGCCGCCCGCTCGCTGTCGGACCTGGCGTTTTTGATCGCATTCGTACACTTGCCGATCTGGATCTCGCGGTTGTTGTCCCGGCAGTCTGTGCTCTGTGCGTGCGCCGACGGCCCAAACCCTGCGAACGCGATAACTGCCAAAAATCCAAATGCTTTAAGCGTTTTCATGGTGGTCTCCCCAAATGCTCCGGCGCAGATCGTAGCAGCCTGATCCGAGCCGGGTCTAGATCGGGTTTTGCTCGATCAGCCGTTTTGCAATTGTCAGGCGCTGGATCTCGTTCGTGCCCTCGCCGATGCACAGAAGCGGGGCGTCGCGGAACAGGCGCTCCACCAGGAA
Source organism: Pseudomonadota bacterium (assembly GCA_039026295.1). Lineage (GTDB taxonomy): Bacteria > Pseudomonadota > Alphaproteobacteria > Rhodobacterales > Rhodobacteraceae > Thermohalobaculum. Next base: position 1,509 of record JBCCMP010000338.1, read on the forward strand.
TTCCTTGGAATAGCCATAGCCGCCGTGGATGCGCATCGCCTCGGTCGCGTTCTCCAGCGCCGCTTCTGTCGCGAACAGCTTGGCCATCCCGGCCTCGTAATCGCACCGGTCGCCCCGGTCCAAAGCGTTTGCCGCCTGCTCGGTCAAAAGGCGCGCGGCCTCGGTCCGCGTGGCCATGTCGCCCAGCTTCAGGGCGATGGCCTGATGCTCATGGATGAACTTGCCCATGGTCTTGCGCTGCTGGGCGTATTTCACCGCCTCGTCCAGCGCCGCCTGGGCGATCCCGACGCCGCGGGCGGCGACATTCACCCGGCCAAGCTCCAGCCCGGCGATGGCCGCTTTCATGCCGTACCCCTCGCCGCCGATCAGGTTCGACGGGGGCACGCGCAGATTGTCAAAGACCAGTTCGGCACTGTCGATGCCCTTGTAACCCAGCTTTTCCAGCTTCTTGGAATGGGCGAAGCCTTCACCCTTTTCCGCGATGAAAAGGCTCATCCCCTTGTGCCGCGGCTGGATTTCCGTATCGGTCTTGACCAGCACCGCGAAGGCCGTGCCGTGGATACCGTTGGAGATCCAGGTCTTCGTGCCGTTGATGACGTACTCGTTGCCGTCCAGCTTCGCCGTGGTGCGCACCGCCTGCAGGTCGGTTCCGCAATCGGGCTCGGTCAGGGCCAGTCCGCCGCGGGTGGCGCCAGTGGCGAAACGGGGCAGGAAATGGCTCTTCTGATCCTCCGTCCCGCATTTGGCGACGATATGGGCCATGATCAGGTGGGAATTGATGATGCCGGAGACGGACATCCAGACCCGGCTGATCCGCTCGATCACCTTGGCATAGGTCGAGGGGCGCAGGCCCATCCCGCCGTATTCTTCCGGGATGATCGCGCCGAAAAGGCCCATGGCCTTCATCGCTTCGACGATCTCCTGGGGGTACTCGTCGGCGGCCTCCAGCTTCATCGCATAGGGCGCGACTTCCTTGTCCAGAAACTTGTCGACCGCATCCAGGATCAGACGTTCCTGTTCGACGTGTTCAGTGTCCAGCATGTTTCAGCCCCGTTCGGTCAGGCAATGCCGGGCGGGTGCCCGGCCTGCGGAATTTACAGGCGTCAGGCGGGCTTCAGCCCGCCGCGGAAAAGGTTGCGAGGGCTCCTGTGGCACTCTCTGCCCCGTCAAGCCCCAGCATCGCGGCCTCCATGCGGGCGACCCGGTCCGGTCCTGCCCACATGGCGGCGTTCTCGCGGTACTTGGCGACGATCTCGGCGTTCGACAGCGGCCGGTCGGCCGCGCCCCGGTTCACCGGCTCGTCCTGTTCCAGCACCGTGCCGTCGGTCATCGTGACCCGCACCTTGCCGGAATACGCCGCCGGGAAAGGACCGTCGCCGTAGGCATGGCATTCGGTCAGATCCATCAGCCGTTCGACATCCTTGTCGGCAAGGAATTCCGGCTCCAGTTCCGCCAGCCCCAGCCGCCCGTGCTTCAAGGCGGTGCCGACAAGGAAATGGGTCGAGAACTTCGCGTCATAATCGTTCTGCGGGCGGCGCTTGTTGGCCACCGGCTCGCAGATCGTCTTGTGCACTTGCTGCGGAACCCATGCCTCGATCTTCGCGATCCCATCGATCGGCGCGCGGTCCCGCAAGGCAAGGGCGCAGTCGATGGACGCATGGGTGAAGTGGCAGGTCGGGAAGGGCTTGATGGCGACATTCATCAGCTCCCACCGGGTGCCGAATTCGGCTGCGATGCCGGAGAAATCGAACCAGTCCGCGAACTTGCCGCCATAGATGTTGTAGAGCCCGAAGCGCCCGTCATAGGGCTTCGTCGCACCCTTGAACCCCTCGCGCGCCAGCGCACAGGCGGTCAGGGCCGATGACGCCGCCCAGCCCGGGTGAAAGCGCTTGTTCGATGCGCCGTCCTCGAGGAACTCCATCGATCCCGATGCCATCGAGACCGCGATCCCCTGCGCGTTCTCCAGCTGCTTTACGTTCAGTCCCATCAGGCGGCCTGCTGCCAGAACGCAGCCGAAGATGCCGATCATGCCGGTCGGGTGGAAACCTGCCTGGTGAAACGCCCCGCGTGCGCACATGCCCAGCCTGGTCGCTGTCTCCACCCCGATGATGTAGGCGGTCACCATCTCCCGCCCGGTCGCGCCGGTCATCGCGGCGGCAGAGAAACAGGCAGGCAGCAGCGAGCAGGTCGCGTGCACGATCCCGGCAATATGGGTGTCGTCATAGTCGAGGCCGTGGCAGAGGAACCCGTTCATGGTCGCCGCATCCCGCGCGGTCAGCTTCGCGGCCATGCCGAAGACCGGCACGTCGCCCGTATCGCCAAAGGCCTGCAGACCCGCCAACGCCGGATGTGCGAACGGATAACGGGTGGAGGCCAGCGCTATCCCCGCCGCGTCCAGCATCGTGTGATGGGCGCGGGTGCGCACCTCTGCCGGGATGTCATCGTGGCCAAGGCTGGCGGCAAAACTTGCCAACGCTTCGGTGATCGGCTGTTCGGTGATCATCGATTGCATGTTCATCAGTCATCCTCCCCGGAGGTGTCTTCTTCAGTGCTGCGGGCTGGCACCAGGCTTACCCGCTCGAAATGCAGAAAGACCGTTCCGTCCTGTTTGTACCCTTCGGTATAGGTCCTGACGATCCCCTGCCCAGGGCGGGAGGAGGACCGTCGCTTCTCCAGCACCTTCGTGCGCGCATAGAGCGTGTCGCCGACAAAGACCGGCGCGGTCAGTTTGATCCCGCCCCAGCCCAGATTGGCGATCGCCTTGGCCGAAACGTCGTCCACCGTCAGTCCGGTCACGACGGCCAGTGTCAGGGTCGAGTTCACCAGTTCCTGCCCGAACTCCGAGTTTGCGGAATACGCAGCATCACAATGAACCGGATGGCGGTTCATGGTCAGCAGACTGAACTGGATGTTGTCGGCCTGCGTGATGGTCCGGCCCGGCCGGTGCTCGTAGACATCGCCGACGGTGAAATCCTCCAGCGCGCGGCCGTAGTCCGCGACGTGGACCTGTCCGCCGGGATCCGGGCTCAGGGTACTTTCGCTCATGACCGGGTTTCTAGCACGGCTTCGGCCCTGTATCACCCAGACAGGTGATTTATCGGAAAAGGCGTCGGGATGATGGGCATCGCGTGCATTGCCTGGGACTTCGACGGCGTCCTGAACGACAGCATCCGGGACGGCCGGTTCATCTGGGCGGACACGGTGGCCGAGGATATCGGCCACAACATCCAGGCGTTTCTGGACGACCTGTTCAAGACCGACTTCGCTGAGGTCGTGACAGACAAGGTTGATCTGCTGGATCTGTTCGAGGTCTGGGCCAAACGCGAGGGCTATGCGCCGGGCGCGACGCATTTCCTGGACTACTGGTTTCGCAAGGACGCGCTGGCCGACCCCGAGATGCTGCGCATCATGGACGAGGTCGCCGCAATGGGTATCCGGCAGGTCATCGCCACCAATAACGAGCGGCGAAGGTCCGATTACATCGAACATCAGATGGGCTTCGGGAACCGGACAGAGCGGCTCTTCAGCTCGGGCCGGCTTGGCGTCGCAAAGCCCGATCCGGCGTTCTTTCGGCGCATTGAAGAGGCATTGGACCTGTCCGGCGAGCAGCTTCTGCTGGTGGATGACACACTTGGCAATGTCGAGGCCGCGATGGCCCTCGGCTGGCGGGGCCATCACTATGCCCGGGGTGACTATTTAGGTCTGCGCCGGGTGCTGGGGCTGGCCGAATGATCACCGGCTGTCGGTCAGCAGTTCCTCAAGCCACGCATTGTCCCCGCCAAGGTCGGGACAGGGCGTGTCGCGACCGGGCCGGTCCCCGTCCAGCCGAAGGGGCAGGCCGAAGAACTCCAGATTATCGCCGCCCCGTTTCATCCCCGCGGCCAGGGTCTGCGGGTGCGCCGCGATCTCGGCGGTGTCCTGCACCGGGGCTGCTGGCACGCCTGCCGTCTCCAGCGCTGCCGCGAGTTCGTCGCGCGGGCGTTTTGCGGTCTCGCCCATCAACAGCGCGATCAGCACGTCCCGGTGCTGCAAACGGTCGGGGTTGGTGACGAAACGCGGATCGTCGGCCCAGCCCGGCTGGCCGAGCACGCCGCAGAATTTGGCGAACAGATTGTCGTTTCCCGCCGCGATCATCAACTCGCCGTCGGCGCACTGGAAAATCTGATAGGGCGTGATCATCACGACGCCGGACCCGGCCTTGCCCGGAACCTTCCCGGTGGCCGAGAAGATCGGCAGGAAATACATCATCCATCCCAGCGCCGTCTCGAACAGAGCCGTGTCCACCACCCCGCCCGTGCCGGTCGAGGCGCGGCGCAGCAGCGCCGTGATCACCCCGATCACCA
>JBCCMP010000339.1:0-5819 GCA_039026295.1 Pseudomonadota bacterium
CCGCCGTTCAAACCGACATCGCTCGCCGCCACATTGGCAGCGCAGGTCAGCGCTATTCCCATAGTTCGGCGATAGCCGCCCGCGGCTTCCTCCTTGGGAGGTTTGCCAACGCGGGCCGCCTGTAGCGCTCACGGCAAAAAAACGTGCTTCGGCCCGCATCGGAAAACCTTCACCATCGAGAACGCTCTTTCGCAGTTGCGGGACGCGAAAGCAGCCGTTCGCTGCAACAGCAAATTTTTAACCTGGCCGCTACGGTCGCTCCGCGGGACCTTGCCGCTGTTCGTTTAATGTCGGTTTCACGTCAACACTGAATATCAGACGATCCAATCAAAGAAATACCCCGCCCCAAGCGAGCCTAGGACCGCAAGCAGCAGATAGAGCATGAATGGCTTCAGTTTGAGAACCGGTGCAATCGCCATTGCGCCCCAGATGCTGACCACACCGCCCGAGACAAGAAAGGCCATCGCCGCGCCCTCGGACATGCCGTTGTCGATCAAGCCTCGCGTAAGCGGCAGTGCCGCGTAGCCATCGATATAGGCTGGCGCACCGACGAAGACCGCGGCAGGTATGGCCCACCATTTGTCTTCGCCAACATAAGCAGCCAGTGCCCCAGGCATAAGCATGGCGTTCAGGGCATACTCGGCAGCAAACGCGGGGATCAGACAAATTAGAATGAGCTTCGTGGTTGCCCAGAGCTGATTGCCGAAGTATTGCCGTCGTGCCTCTGACCGCCACACCCATGGATCATAGGGCTGATCCTTGCCGCATCGTGCAACACTCAGTTGGCGTGCGAGACCGTTCTCTCGAAGCGCACTCTTTGCCCAAGGTGTCCTGGCGAACAGCCCAGTGATGGCACCACCGAACACGCCCAAGCCGAAGGCGGCGACCATCTTGCCGATCGCAAAGCTCAGACCCAATGTCGCTGCGGTTGTCGCGAGCATCGCCGGATCAGTTATCGGAGAAGACAGCCAGAACGCCATGATCGGAGCAAGCGGTACGCCTGCGGCCAGTAATCCGGCCATCAACGGCAGCACGGTCACGCCGCACACCGGCGTGATGGCTCCGATCAGCGACGCAGCCAACACCGTTCGCAATGTTCTGCCCTCGAATGCGCCAGCGATGTGATTGTCTGCACCACTCGCAATAGTCCAGGCCGCGAGAATGATGCCCGGAACGACGATGGGCGCGACGATAATCAGTCCCCACAGGACGAACTCTACAGTGTTCGCGCTGTGCTCAGGCGAGGCCAGGCCAACACCTGCTAACAACGCCAGAGATACGCCCCATACCAAAGGCTTCCGGCTTGGCGGTCGGTGGGCAGCGGTCTGATCGGACATAGGATGCTCCTCTGACCTTGAAAAATAACGCTGCATGAGACATCTGGAAAGCAAATAGTTCTAATTTCAGATATTGAGAAATCAGATGGAAAGCCTGGATAGTGATCTTCTACGAACTTTCGTTGCCGTGGCCGAGGCCGGTAGCGTCACGGACGGTGCGGCACGCGTCCACCGGTCTCAATCTGCAACGAGTCTTAAGATCAAACGTCTCGAAACCATCCTTGGCCTCCCGGTCTTTGACCGGCACGGTCGTGGAGTTGTGTTGAGCCACACCGGACAAACGCTGCTGCCTGTTGCGAAGGATGTGACGGCACGTCTGGACGCGGTGCATCGGGACATTTTGCAAGATGCTGTAAGCGGAAAGCTGCGCTTAGGCATTCCTGATGATCACGGGCGGACGAAGCTCGCAAAAATCATAGCGGCGTTCACCCGCCATCACCCGAAAGTTGAATTGGATGTCACGTGCGCGCTGAGCACAGATTTTCCCACGGCCCTTGAAAAGGGTTCATTGGACCTTGCGGTTTATGAGGTTGAAAGACCGTCGAGCCACGAAGAGGTCCTGTATGAAGACCCAACGTGCTGGATGTCATCTGCGGACCGGAAATTCCCGACTGACGAATGCCTTCCAGTGGCCTTGTTCGATCATGCGTGCTGGTGGCGTGACGCAGCAATCAATTCTTTGGATGCGCGCAAAACGCCATACCGCGTCGTCTATTCGAGCCAAAGCGTATCCGGAGTTATTGCGGCGGTAGAAGCCGGGATTGCAGTTGGTCTGCTGGGGCGCTCGTCGCTCCACGCCGGCTTATCGGTGGTGAACGAAGCATTGGGGCTCGAAAGTACGCCTGCCTCTAAGCTGGTGATGGCATCGAGCAGACCGGAAGAGCTTGGACCCCAGGATGCCATGAAATCTGCCATCCGAGCTGCGTTTTTCACCAAAGCATGAGAAGTCGATTATCTGAGACCGTCCATCTGGCCGATTGCAACAATCGTATTCAGCATTCGGCGATCGCTGGTTGACCATGGCTCTCAATTCGACATCAGTGATAGAATCTATCTATGATGTAACGCATCCCGAACCTGCCATTCGATGCAAATGCAGAGTTCAGTTTGATGGCTCAGTCGATCTCCGAACACCTTGACCACAACTGCGCAATAAGCAGCAGCCTCAATGGCCATCCGCGCACCGCTGACTTTATATGCAGGCAGATTGTCGAGAATGCCGGTGTCTCCCTCATTGAGGGTCGGTGCCAGGATGGTCCGGGCGTAGGCGGTGACAATCTCACCGTCCATCGCGCCATACACGACCATGGGCGGGGTCAAACCCTCCAACGGCAGCCCATCGATCAGCTTAGCTTTCTTCCAGTGGCCATGCGTGACACTGGCCCGACATCGCTCGCCCCGTTGGCTGCGGCCATGAAGGCGGTTCATCTTGGTCGTGGCCCCGGTCTCATCCAGAGACACCAGCTTTGACGGATCAAAATCGGGCTGCGCTTCGAACCGGGCCTCGCGTTTGGCTGCTACATTCTCACGCTCTTGTTCGCTTGCGGGGGCGGTCTTTTTTTGTAGCTCACGCCGTGGCAGCGGAAGAAGCCATGAATGGTCGAGAGGGCAAAGCTCTCGCCGCGCTCTTCGATCACGCGGTCCCGCAGCTCGGCCACAGTGATGTCAGGGGTTTGCTCAATGGTCTCCATCAGAAAATCAGCCGGCGCCTCGATCCGCGCCGAGCGCCACTCTTAGGTGTCGGGCAAGAACGGCCTCCAGCAGCATAGTCACTCTTCCACCGGATTGCGCTGGAAACATTGACGCCAAACCGCTCGGCAGCAGCGCGCCGCGAGAGACCCCCACCAATCGCTCGGATCACCCTGACCCAGAGATCATCGGAAAGATATCGACCCCTTCGCGCTGGCCTCCTCCAGCATTCAGGGTGAATCACAAATCGTAGCCGCTGTGAAAACTCAAAGATGCAGACCGGATCGAAATTGTGATATATCTGGGATGGTCCCGATGCCGAAATCATGGATGATTGATTTCGGAAGAGTTGTTCCCAAATCGCGCTGAACAGGCCTTGGTTTCAATTAGTCGAATGACGGGATCGCACTGTCTCTCGTCTGAGCCGACGTACCAAAAAAGCATGCCGAGAGTAGGCTGCAAGACACCCCCGCTCACCGGCTTCGCAGCGCCTCCAGCACGGCTGCTCCACCCGACACATCGAACGCACCGCCCTGTTCCACGGCGAGGTAGGCGACGATGCCGTCATCTGCCACCAGGGCATAGCGTTGGGACCGGATGCCGAGGCCCAGATCGCCGAGGTCCCAGTCCAGGCCGGCGGCCCGGGTCCAGGCGGCTGCGCCGTCGGCGAGCATGAGGATGTCGGCCCCAACGCCCCGTTCGCGGCCCCAGGCGCGCATGACGAAGATGTCGTTCACGGACAGGCAGGCGATCTGGTCGATGCCCGCGGCTTTCAAGGCGGCGGCGTTGTCGATGACAGAGGGAAGATGCTGGTCCGAGCACGCAGGGGTAAACGCCCCCGGCACGGCGAACAGTGCCACGCGCCTGCCGCTGAACAGCGCCTGCCGGGAAAGCGGCGTCGGACCCTGCCCGGACATGTGGGTCAGGGCGACGTCCGGTACCCGGTCTCCGACCCGCAGGGTCATGCCAGCGACGGGGGGTTGGGAAACGCACCGCGCACATCCTCCAGTGCCTTGCCGATGCGCAGGGCCAGCGGGTCATCGAACTGGCGTGCCATGATCTGCACGGCGGTCGGCAGTCCGGCGGGCGAGACGCTGACCGGGACCGACAGGCCGCAGAGATCCAGATAATTTCCCGGCCGGGTGTAGAGGGAGACGGTGTAGTCGTCCTCGTTCACCGTGCTGAGCGGGATCGCATTGGTCGGCGCGGTCGGCAGAACCACGGCATCCAGCCGGTCCATGGCATGCAGATACTCGGAGATGTCTGCCCGTCTGCTCCGCTGGGCGCGCACCCGGTCGGCAGCGGTCATGTCCCTGCACGCCAGGATCCGCGTCCGGGTCGTGTCATTGAGCGGCGTCGCGTTCGAGTCCGCCATTTCCGCGTGGAAGGCATAGGCATCGGAAGAGATGATCGCGGTCGCAAGCCCCTGATAGGTGGCGAAGTCCTTCGGCAGGGAAAAGGGCACCAGCGTCGCCCCGGCCTCTGCCAGCATGCGCTGCGCATCGTGGAAAGCCGCCATCACGTCGGGCGTGGCCTGATACAGGGCATCGTCCTGGACGACACCGATCCGCAGCCCTTGAACACCGCGGTCGAGGTCGGCCAGCGGATCACCGCGCGACATGCCGACGGTGGTGGGATCGTTGCGATCCTCTCCCATCATCGCCTCCAGCATCTCCGCCGCACGCTGCACGGTATCGGTAAGGGGGCCGACCGTGTCGAAGCTGTCTGACAGCGGCACTACACCCGACCGGCTGACCATGCCGATCGACGTCTTAAGACCGACACAGCCGCAGAAAGCCGCCGGGATGCGCACGGACCCGCCGGTATCGGTGCCAAGGCCGGCCGGAACGAAACGCCCGCCGACCGCCGCCCCGGTCCCGCTGGAGGACCCGCCCGGCGTGTGCGGCTCATCCGGCTTCCAGGGATTGTTCGGCGTGCCTTGGGACGCATTCGTACCCCAGCCGCCAAAGGCAAACTCCACGGTCTTGGACTTGGCCACCGTGATCGCCCCGGCGGCACGCAAGCGGGCAACGACGTTCGCATCAGCGGTCGCGGCAGGCTGATCAGTGCGCAGGGCCGACCCGGCCCGTGTCGGATGCCCGGCCAGGTCGATGATGTCTTTGACCACGATCGGCAGGCCGTGCAGGGGGCCGAGCGTGCAGCCCGCTTCCGTCAGCGCGGCGCGGTGCTGAACTTCCGCCTCGACCACGTCGCCACAGATCTGGGCCGAGATCCCCGGTCTGCCTTGCGCGGCGGCGAGGGCCGCACGTGCCTTGAGTGCTGTATCCTGCATTGCTTCCCCTCCGGCCGGTCGCTCGACGGATCTGCGATCTGCGCGCTGTTTGCCCGGTTACCTTGCGAAAAAATTTCCGTGAGCGCGAGTGTCCGAGACCGGCCCGGGTTCATTCGAACCGACGTGGCTGTGCCCCGTCAATGGTTGTCCCGCTCCATCACCTGTGCCGTTCGCTGATAGCGGGTGGCCATCTCCAGACAGCCGCCTTCGCTCAGATGCCCGACATGGGCGCGCTGCAGTTCCTGCCAGGGCGTGTGATGCACCAGCTCCGGCGGCCTCCAGGCATCCTTCCGGGCCTGCCATTCTTCGGCAGGGACCAGCGCGTCCATCTTGCGATTGGGAATGTCCAGCCGCACCATGTCACCGGTCTGCAGAAAGGCCAGTCCGCCGCCGATCGCAGCCTCGGGCGAGGCGTTCAGGATCGACGGGCTTTCCGAGGTGCCGGACTGCCGCCCGTCGCCAATCGTCGGCATGTGCTGGATGCCCTGGGCGATCAATGC
>JBCCMP010000340.1:0-5767 GCA_039026295.1 Pseudomonadota bacterium
CGAGGCTTACTTATATTGACCATTGCAATGGCGGCGGCGCCGTCCAACCGCGGGAACCAGCTCTGGCCCCAACGCGGGCGCGGCGGGGCGCCGTCGAGTGCCGCCAATCGATCGCCCATCGCGTCGATCCGATCCAGCACCGCTTCGATTGACGGCCGTGCACTTTTGAAAAGGTTTTCAAGCTCGGGATAGCCCGTTGGGGCGGTCACCTGATCCGCGTAACGGTAGGGTGTGAAGAACCCCTGCGGACGATCGCCCTGCAAGGTCTCCAAGCCCATCTGAAGACGGCGTTTTTCCTTGTCGATCACCCGAAATGAACCTCTCGAAGCGCGCAGAGTCGGATTGCAAACACTGCATTGCTGCAATGCCGCATTGCGCATAGTGTCCGCGCCAGATTCGTCAAGGCATCACGGAGAGACGCATGTCCAAGATCAAGGTAGAAAACCCGGTCGTCGAACTCGACGGCGACGAGATGACCCGGATTATCTGGCAGTTCATCAAGGACAAGCTGATCCTGCCATACCTTGACGTCGACCTGCTTTACTACGATCTCGGCATGGAAAGCCGGGATGCCACCGACGACCAGATCACCATCGATGCGGCCGAAAAGATCAAGGAAGTCGGCGTTGGCGTGAAATGCGCAACCATCACGCCGGATGAGGCACGGGTCGAGGAATTCGGCCTCAAGAAAATGTGGCGCAGCCCGAACGGGACGATCCGCAACATTCTGGGCGGCGTCGTCTTCCGTCAGCCGATTATCTGTTCGAACGTGCCGCGGCTGGTGCCGGGCTGGACCTCTCCCATCGTGATCGGCCGCCATGCCTTTGGTGATCAGTACCGCGCAACCGACCTGAAGTTCCCGGGCCCGGGCAAGCTGACCATGAAGTTCGTCGGCGAGGACGGGACCGTCGACGAGCGCGAGGTGTTTGATGCGCCGTCCTCGGGTGTCTTCATGGCGATGTACAATCTGGACGACTCCATCAAGGATTTTGCCCGGGCGAGCATGAATTACGGCCTGAACCTTGGCTGGCCGGTCTATATGTCGACCAAGAACACCATTCTGAAACAGTATGACGGCCGCTTTCTGGAGCTGTTCCAGGAGGTCTTCGAATCCGAGTTCGAGGACAAGTTCAAGGATGCCGGGATCACCTACGAGCACCGGCTGATCGACGACATGGTCGCATGTGCAATGAAGTGGTCGGGCGGCTTCGTCTGGGCTTGCAAGAACTATGACGGCGACGTGCAGTCCGACACTGTTGCGCAGGGCTTTGGCTCGCTTGGGATGATGTCTTCGGTCCTCATGACGCCGGATGGCAAAGTTGTAGAGTCAGAGGCCGCGCACGGAACGGTGACGCGCCACTATCGTCAGCACCAGAAGGGAGAGGCGACCTCGACCAACTCGATCGCCTCGATCTACGCGTGGACCGGTGGGCTTAAGCACCGCGCCAAGCTGGACGAGAACGAAGCGCTGATGACGTTCGCCACGACGCTGGAGAAGACCATTGTCAGCACCGTCGAGGCCGGCTTCATGACAAAGGATCTGGCGCTGCTGGTCGGGCCGGATCAAAAGTGGCTGACGACGATGGGCTTCCTTGAGAAAGTCGACGAAAACCTGAACGCGGCACTGGCCGGGTAGAGTTCGGCGGCTTACGCGGCGCGCCTGCCTGATCAGGGGTGCGCACGCCCTGCTCCCAGGACCGGTCCGACCCGATGCCCTATCAAAACGCCCGGCTTGCCCAGTGGTGCGTGCTACTGACGTGGGCTTATGTGGGAACGACTGCGTTCTGGGCGCTGGATGCCGCTTTGTTCCTGAATTTTGATCGTGAGGTCATTTTCGCTGATCTGGACATAAGCGACGGGATCGGTGGTGCCGTGGAATTGGTCACCGGTGCCGGGCTACTGATTTTAGTGATCGGTGCGCTTGCCACATTCGTCCTGAATGGGACCTGGCTCTATCGGGCAAGCGCGAACGCTCAAGCACGAGATCCTGACCCTCAACGGATCAGCCCGCGCATGGCCGTCATCTGGTTCGCGGTACCGATTGCCAATCTGTTCATGCCTTTTCAGGGGATAAAACAGATCTGGAACACCACGGTCGTTGGGCGGGGTCCGCTGACCAGTCCGGCCCCCGGTTTCTTTGCACTGTGGTGGGCCGGCTGGATCATCAGCGACGTTATGGCAAACATTTCGTTCAGGCTGTCCATGAGCGACGACTGGGATGACTACACCGCATCAATGTGGCTCGATCTGCTGTCTGCACCGCTGACAATTCTTTCGGCTGTGTTGTTCATCCGGATCATCCGCAAGGTGACAGTGGCAGAGAACGCTGCGGTCTCCACCGCCGAGATTTTTGACTGACAGCTCACATGAAATCCCTTGGTCGCCGTCATGGCGCGCCATAGAACAACCGGATCCACCAGCCGGAGCCCCCAATGACCCGTCTCGCTCAGTGTCTTTTAGTTCTGCCCTTGATTCTTGCCGCTTGTGACGACGAGGAGACTGTGGCGGCCCCAGAACCGATCCGCGCCATCAAGCACGCGATCTTGGACCAGCGCGCGGGCCAGCAAGAGCGACGGATTGCCGGCGTTGTCGCTGCCTCGGTTTCGTCGACTGTCGCGTTTGAGACAAACGGTCAGGTGATCGAGTTGCTCCGCAAGGCGGGCGATCAGGTGGCAGAGGGCGATTTGATCGCGCGGCTAGATCCCGAACCACTGCAATTGCAGGCCGCCCAGTCCGAGGCGGAACTCGCCCGAGCCAACGCCGCGGCCGAGGATGCGCGTCGCAAGTTCGAGCAGCAGGCCCGCCTGAGGCAGGAGGGATTCGCCACCCAGACGGCCTTTGACAGCGCCGAGGCGGCCCTAAAAGATGCAGAAGGTGCCGTTGCGGCGTCCACATCGGTTCTGGACAGGTCCAAGCGCAACCTTGCAAAGGCAGATCTTCGCGCGCCCTTCGCGGGCGTCATCGTCCGGCGGGAGGTGGAGCAATTCGAAGAGGTAACGGGCGGGCAGGTGATCTATGCGATGCAGACCAATGATCGCGGCAAGATCGACGCGGCGCTGCCCGAGACGCTGATCAATTCCGTCTCACGCGGTGACGGTGTCGAGGTCAGCTTTCCGCCATTGGGCGATGTCCGGGTGCCCGGTACCGTGGACGAGATCGCGCCGCTGACCGGGGATGCCAATGCCTATCCGATCGAGATCGCGCTGCTTCAGGCCCCGCCGGGCTTGCGGGCGGGGATGAGCGCCGAACTGACGTTCCGGTTTGACAGCGACGCGACGGGCGAGGCGTTCCTGGTTCCACTGACCGCCGTGCATCCCAAGGTTGGCCAGCAAGAGGCGGCTATGTTCGTCTATCAGCCGGACACCAAGACGGTGGCGGAACGCGCCGTGACGATTGTCAACGTCGCGCAAAACAGTCTGGAGGTGATCGGCAATCTCAATGAGGGAGACGTCATCGCCACCGCTGGGGTGAGCTTCTTATACGATGGCATGAGGGTCGACCTTTTCGATCCAGAAACGCTGCAATGATCCGACGCCTTGGGGGCTGAGCCATGTTGACCCGTTTCGCGCTCGACAATCGCAGTGTCGTGCTTGCCTTCATGCTGGTCTGCTTGATTCTGGGCCCGATCAGTTTTCTGACCCACCCCTCGCGGGAAGACCCGAAGATCGTCATCCGCACGGCGCAGGTAACCGCTGACTATCCCGGCATGCCCGCAGACCGGATGGAGGATCTGATCACGCGTCAGATCGAGGAGAAGATCCGCGAGATCCCCGAGGTCTGGCACATCACCTCGACCACTGGCACGGGGCAGACGACGATCAGCGTCGAGGTGCGCGATCAATACACCGACATGACGCCGATCTGGAACGATCTTCGAAACAAGATGGAGGATCTAAGGCGCGAACTGCCCGCTGGCACCAACGGCCCGAACGTCAATGATGATCAGGGTAATGTTGCGATGGCGACCATCGCGCTGACCGGTGAGGGATGGGAAAACTGGGAAAAACGTGAAGCGGCAAAGGAACTTCGCCGACTGATCTATGCCAATGTGCCCGACGTGCGAAAGGTGGAACTGTTCGGCGTGGAGGAACAGCGCGTTTTCATCGAGTTCGACAATGTCCGTGTCAGTCAGTTGGGCATCGATCCGAACCTCGTCATCAGCAGCATCCAGTCGCAGAACATCATTCTACCCGGTGGAAGGATCGAGGCAGACGGCACCACCATGACCATCGAGCCGACCGGCGATTTCAACGCGGTCGAGGATCTGGACAGCATCTCGGTCCGGATCGAAGGTGATCCTCCGACGACGATTTATCTGCGCGACATCGCCGACATCCGGCTGGGCTATCAGGAGCCGCCCGGCAAGCCGGCCTTCTTCAATGGCCAGCCCGCAGTGGTGGTGTCGGTCTCGATGATCGATCAGGCCGATGCGAACCGGTTTGGCGAGGTTCTGAAGGCTGTGGTCGAGCAGTATGAGCAGGCGCTCCCGTGGGGGTTTGAGCTCAACTACATCACTTTCCAGCCCGTCGAGATTCAGGGTGCCGTTTTCGGCGTGCTGAATAATCTGTGGCAGACCATTCTGGTCGTCCTGGCCGTTGTGGTGGCTTTCCTCGGCTTTCGTACCGGGCTGATCGTTGGCGCGATGGTCCCGCTGGTGATGCTGATCTCAACGCTGGTCATGCGGTATGCCGGGATCGAACTTGAGCGCATGTCGCTCGCCTCGCTCATCATCGCGCTGGGGCTGCTGGTCGACAACGGGATCGTCGTTGCCGAAGAGATGCAGGGGCGTATTAGGCGTGGACAGGATCGCGTGGATGCGGCGCTGCAGACCGGTCAGGCGATGATGGCGCCCTTGGCGGCAGCCTCGATCACGACGATCCTTGCATTCATGCCTTTGATGCTCGCGCCCGGTGCGGCGGGCGAATACACCCGTTCGATCAGTCTGGTGATCGCCATCGCACTGGCGATCTCCTGGGTTGTCGCGCTGGCGATGCTGCCCCTTTTCTGCCTTTGGTTCCTGAGCGCCGGTGATCCGGTCGACGAAGATGTCGTCTACGATCGCTGGTACTACAATGGGTACCGGCGGTTCCTGGACATGGCGATCCGCCTTCGCTGGGTGACGATTGCAGCCGCCATCGGATCACTCTTCCTGGGCGGTTGGATGATGCAGTTTGTCGGCAATACCTTTTTTCCGAATTCAGAGCGCACCCAGCTGCAGGTGATCGTCGATCTGCCGGTAGGCACAAACTCCGAGGTCACCAAAGAGATCGTCCAGCGCCTGGACCGGTATCTGCTGGACAAAGAGCAAAACCCGGAGGTGGTGACGACCGCGGGCTATGTTGCCTCGGGCGGACCGCGGTTTTACCTGACCTTGGAGCCGATCACGGGCTTCCCGAACGTCGCATTCATGCTGGTGAATGTGGCGACCGCGCCTGATGTCGACGTATTGCGTCAACGCTTGAACAGCTGGGCTTTGGCTCATGTGCCGGAGGCGCGG
The DNA here is from genome assembly GCA_039026295.1 of Pseudomonadota bacterium. GTDB lineage: Bacteria > Pseudomonadota > Alphaproteobacteria > Rhodobacterales > Rhodobacteraceae > Thermohalobaculum. The sequence goes on from JBCCMP010000340.1 coordinate 5,498, forward strand.
ATAACGCCGAAACCTATGTCACTGGGACCGGGTGAGGCGGGGCTGGTCGAATTCCGCGTGCTCGGCCCAGATCCGCTGGTGTTGATGAACGCGGCAGAGCAGATCAAATCGGCGCTGCGCACAGCGCCGCGAGCCCGCGCGGTCAAGGATGATTGGGAAAATCCCGTTGTCGCCCTGCAGGTGATTGTCGATCAGTATGCAGCGCGCCGGGCCGGGGTGTCATCAGAAGACATCGCCGATGCGCTCAACAGCCAATTGTCCGGAGTCGAG
>JBCCMP010000341.1:0-5700 GCA_039026295.1 Pseudomonadota bacterium
GAAAAACGCCTGAACCGCAAACAGCCGTAATGCGCAGGCTCTGGTGAGCTCTGAACCAGATCCTCAGGTTCTTCAAGCATTCAGGGTCAACAACCCCAGTACCGTTGCCCGAACCAAGATCGCAAACGTCTTCAAGGTGCACCGATCTGATGGCGAACCCGCTGCCCTAAAGATTTACCATGAGCCCGGGCTGGCGAATGAAGCTCCGGGTGTCCGGCTCCTCGAAGACCTCGCTGGCTGTTCTGCCGCCCGTATCTTTGCAAAGGACAATATAGCAGTTCTGCTGGAATGGTTACCGGGGCCGTCCCTTGGCGATTTTGTCCGTGCAGGAGACGACGGCGCTGCGGCACGGCATCTCGGCGACGTGGCCGCCGCATTGCACCGGGCAGCGCCGGAAGCGCATGCCGATTATCCGAAGTTGGAGACGTGGTTCACCGCGCTATTCGATCTGCACTTCGCCCCGGCATGCCCGATTGATGCGCGTGCCGATATCGAAGCGTGCAAGGTATTGGCGCTGCACTTGCTGGCGACGCAGACTGACTGCGTCGCGCTGCACGGAGACCTGCACCACGACAATGTCCGGCGGGGCAGCAGGGGATGGTGTGCTTTCGACGCAAAGGGCGTGGTTGGTGACCCAGCCTATGAGTTCGCGAATGCATTCCGAAATCCGGACGGGGGAGAGGCGGTATATCTGGACGCGGGAGCACAGAAATATCGCGCATCCGTATGGGCCGGGGCTTTGGGTGTTTCGCAGAATAGACTGCTGGCCTGGGCTGCGGTCAAATGCGCGCTTTCGATTGCCTGGCGTTCCGAGGGTCCCGTAGCAGATGACCCGGACTTTGAGACGCTTTCCATTCTGATGCATCTCGCGCGGTCCAGCCCCGAACAACCTTGACCCCCTGCCATCCGGGGGGCAACTTGCATGTGCAAATTCGCCGTCCGAGCATCGCCCATGAGTACAGACCCAGATCTGCGCGCGAGATTCCTCGCTGGCATGAGCCATGCCGCCGCGACGGTAAATGTTGTCACCACCGATGGACCTGCTGGACGCTCTGGCGTGACCGTGTCGGCCATGTCTTCGGTCAGCGCGGACACCGAAAAACCGACGCTGCTTGTCTGCGTACATCGCGACAGCGCGTCTGCCGCTGCCATTCTGGAAAACGGCGTTTTCTGCGTGAACGTCTTGCGCGACGATCAATCCTACATCTCGGACACCTTTGCAGGCAGATTTCGGGACAAGGTGCCCGACAAGTTCGATTGTGCGGAGTGGCAGGTGATGCCGTCCGGTGCTCCCCGCGTCGTTGATCCACTGGTCTGCTTCGATTGCCGGGTCGTGTCGTCAGACCTGGTCGGTACCCATCACGTGTTCTTCGGCGAGGTCGGGGACATCTTCATCGCCCGCAATGGATCGCCCTTGATCTATGCCAAGCGTGCCTACGGGGCGGCGGCACGGATCGACACGGTCAGTTCCATCGGCGCCGGGCGGGACGCAGCAGAGAACCGGCTGGTTCTGGCATGCTTCTGGACAATCTCGGCTTTCGTGCTGCCGCCCCTTTTAGGCAAGCTGAAGAGGGAGATGCCGGAGATCTCCGTCACCCTGATCGAAGGTGACCAATCCCGGATCCACGCCGCCATGGCCTCGGGCGAGGCTCAGGTGGCGCTGATGTATGATGAAAACGTCGCTGATGGACTTCGACGGGAGGCGCTGATCGAGCGTGAGCCATATGTGTTGTTGCCAGCTGATCATGCTTTGACCGCGCAGGACGAGATTGCGGCACAGGATCTGGCCGATCTGCCTATGGTCCTTCTGAATACACCCCCGGCACCCGAATACTTTACGGGCATGCTGCGAGATCAAGGGGTCGAGCCAAACGTCATTTTGCAATCATCGACAGTCGAGTCAGTGCGCGGGATGGTCGCCGAAGGACTTGGCTTTACCATCCTCGCCAGCCAGCCCGGCAATGACCAAAGCTATCACGGGCTGCCCTTGGTCCAACGGCCGTTGGCGTGGGAGGTCAAGCCCAGCCATGTGATGCTGGTTCGACCGGAGGGTCGCCTTCACGGCGCGGCAGAGCGGTTCGCCTGGCTTTGCCGGGATGCTTTCGGGGTGGACCTGCAATGACACACACCCGCATTCGCCCGTTCAACACCAAGGACACCTATCCCGAACAGAAGCTGGACAATGACCTTGCCCAAGCGGTGGTGGCCCGCGGGACGATGGTCTTTCTGCGCGGCCAGTGTCCGCAGGAACTGGATGGCGGCGCAAACGTCGGGGTCGGTGATCCTGAAGCACAGGCCCACAAAGTGATGCAGAACATCCAGCAACTGTTGGACGAATGCGGCGCGAAAATGGAGCATGTCACCAAGCTGGTCGTCTATCTGACCGACATCCGGCATCGCGAAACGATCTACCGTGTCATGGGCGAGTACATTCGCGGCGTGCACCCGGTCTGCACCGGACTGGTCGTGGTCGCCCTCGCCCGTCCGGAGTGGCTGGTCGAGATTGATGCGACAGCGGTCATCCCGGACTAAAGGGATGGCGACATGACCTTTAATTGCCTTGGACCTCTTGCCAATCTGACGCCTGTCGGCTTCGACATGCCCCCTGGCGCGACGGATACCCATTCGCATGTCATTGGTCTGCCGCCGGACTACCCGTTTGTGCCGGAGCGATCCTATACACCGCCCGAGGCGCCGTTGGCCGCCTACAAGGCGATGCATAAGGCGCTGGCAATCGATCGGGCAGTGATCGTCACCCCGTCCGTCCATGGCACCGACAACCGCATCACGGTCGAGGCGATTGCCGGTTATGGCCCCAACGCGCGCGGCATCGCAGTCGTCGATCCAGACATCAGCGAAGCAGATCTGGCGACTTTGCATGCAGGTGGTATCCGCGGTGTCCGCCTTAACGTACTATTTGGCGGCGGCGTTGGTCTGCATGCCTTCAGCACCCTGGCACCCAAAGTCGCCGAGCTTGGCTGGCACGTACAATTGCTGATCGATGTGTCCCGCGACCTTGCCGACTTGGAAGCAGTGATCCGGGAAACGGGGGTCGAGGTCGTGATCGACCACATGGGATATGTTCCGGCAGGCCGCGCCCTGACAGACCCTGGCTTCGCCGCGATGCTGGATCTGGTGCGAGATGGTCTGTCATGGGTCAAGCTGTCGGGATGCGACCGGATCTCTGAAAAGCATCCTGCATATCTGGATTCAGTTCCTGTCGCCCAAGCCCTGCTGGAGGCAGGCCCGACCCGAATGGTCTGGGGCACTGACTGGCCGCACGTGTCCAAGGCAAAGGACATGCCGGATACCGGTATCCTGCTGAACCGGCTGGCCGATTATGCGCCAGATCCGGCGGTGCGAAAGGCGGTCCTGGTCGATAATCCGGGGCGGCTATACGGGTTTAACACGGGGGCACCATGACCTTTTCCATCGTGGCCCGTTGCGCAGAGACCGGCATGTTCGGCGTGGCGGTGTCGTCGTCCTCTCCAGCAGTTGCGGCGCGGTGCGCCTATGCGCGCGCCGGCGTCGGCGCTGTAGCCAGCCAGAACGTAACCGACCCGACATTGGGTCCGCGCGGTCTCGATCTGATGGCGAGCGGCGCGACGGCGGTGGAAGCGATTGGCATCATCGCCCGTACGGCGGCCTATCCTGAATATCGTCAGGTTCTGGCCGTGGACCAGGACGGCAGGGCGGCGGTCCATTCCGGCCCCAATGCGCTGGGCACATGGTCTGAGGCCAAAGCCGATAACGTCGCATGCGGCGGAAACCTCTTGGCAAACGCGGAAGTCCCGCAGGCGATGGTGGAGGCGTTTCTGGGGTCGTCAGGTCATCTAGGCGACCGCCTGATCACAGTGATGCGTGCCGCGCTCGCTGCTGGCGGTGAAGCCGGCCCCGTGCATTCCGCCGGCATGAAACTTGTGCGAGAGGTTGCCTGGCCCGTCGCCGACCTGCGCGTGGACTGGACCGAGGCCTGTCCCATCGAGGGTCTCGCCAACGCTTGGGAGATCTACAAGCCGCAGCTTGATGCCTATGTCACCCGAGCGCTGAACCCGACTGAGGCACCCAGCTACGGCGTGCCGGGAGACGAATGATGAAGGTTGCCGTCGTCGGGGCAGGGGTGCTGGGGTCGGTGATCGCCTGGCGCCTGGCGGAAGCCGGTGCAGAAGTGCAGGTATACGACCCGTCGCCGGGGGTCGGAGCGTCTGGCGGATCGCTTGCCTGGCTGAACGCAAGCTTTGCCGATGATCCCGTCTATAATCGTCTGCGCCATGACAGCCTGCAGATCTGGGCGGAATTGAAGGAGCAGAACCCGGAACTCCCGATCATCTTCTCCGGTGCGATCTTATGGGAGCAGGAGCATTTCGATCTGCCAAAGATCCATGCCTCGCAACAGGATCTTGGCCGGCCCGCCCGGATGCTGGACCGGAATGCGCATCTGTCTGCGGAGCCCGAGGTGCCTGAACCTCCGGAACAGACGCTCGCGCTGGACGCCGACGGCTATGGCAATCCACTCGAGATTACGGCGTGGTTTCAGGCGATGGCCAAGGCTGAGGGGGCGACCTTCGTGGCAGCCGATGTGACCGGTCTGCAAGTCGAAGAAGGCCGTGTCACTGGAGTTCAGACTGCCGAGCGGACCATCGCAACGGAGGCGGTGGTTCTGGCGGCGGGTGTGAAACTGGCTGAATTGCTTGAGCCGCTGAACCTGCGCATGGCGATGGACAACCAGCCGGGTCTGTTGGTGACGACCTCGCCAGCACCCATGGCCATCCGCGCCATGCTGGCGACCGACGGCCTGCACGGGTGGCAGGGGCCGGACGGTCGCTATCTGATCGGGGCTGACTTTGGCGGCGGCACAGAGTTTGGCGATACGGAAGGTTTTGCAGCGAAACTGGTGGAGCGTTTGGGCGATCTGATCCCGTCTGCTGCGGGTCGGTCTGTCGAAAAGATCACTGTCCGCGAACGCCCGATGCCTGCCGATGGACGCCCCGCAATCGGCACGATCGGGCCGACAGGGCTTTACGCCGTGTGCACCCATTCCGGGATGACATTGGCGCCGGTGATCGGTGCGATGGTGGCGTATGAGGTCGTTGGCGGCGATATTGATCCGAGGCTGATCCCCTATCGCCCTGACCGGGAAGCGCTGCAGAGCTAGGACAGTGCCCCACCGAGTGGCCGGGCAGGCCACGCAGAATTCGGTTATTCGCCCAAGTATCGCAGCGCGTTAGCCCGTCTGGAGGTGCCGGACAACCCGTATGGCAAGCGTATGGCTTCCGTATGGCTTTGCGCCCGACAGACGTGTCGACCCGGCGATCTTAACGAAGCTGTGTCCGGGTTCACTGCCTCAGCCGGAACTGGCATTTCCGACGCGCGGCCCGGGGCGGCGTGGCGCAGAGAGTCCCGGCGAGCTGGAACGCGGCCAGGACTTTCGGGACGTAGTGCCTGGTCTCGCGATAGGGTGGCACGCCCTTGTAACGGGCGACCGCTCCCTCGCCGGCATTGTACGCCGCCAGCGCCAGAACCAGATCGCCGCGAAACATCCGGATGAGATCGCTGAGATAGGCGGCGGAGCCTTTGAGGTTCTGGCCCGGGTCAAACACGTTGTGCACGCCGTAGCGCCGGGCGGTTCCCGGCATGAGCTGCCCCAGCCCGCGTGCGCCTGCCGGGCTGATGGCGCGATGATTACCGCCGCTTTCGACC
>JBCCMP010000342.1:0-5698 GCA_039026295.1 Pseudomonadota bacterium
GATCCATCGGTGACCGGCGGCACATAGGCTGGCTGGTCCAGCACGCCGTCCGGCAGCTTGTCAGCGAACTTTTCAAGAATGGCGGCCTCGCCCGGGGTCGGGGGGCCATCGGCCTGCATCGGGCCGCCTTCAAAGAAACTGTCGGTGCGGTTGTAGAGGTTGTAGAATAGCCGCTGGTTCGACCATTCGAAATCGAAGCAGATCGCGATCGCCTCGCGCACACGCGCGTCCTGAAATTTTTTGCGGCGCAAGTTGAACCAATAGCCCTGCGAACCTGCGGGACGCTCGTCGGGCAGCACCTCGGTGATCACGTCGCCGCGGGCAACGGCGGGGAATTCCTCCGGCGAATAGCCGGTGGCCCATAGCTTGGACCAGAATTCCTCGTTGAACAGGAAAGCGCCGCCCTTGAACCCCTCGAACTGGGCGGTCCGGTCGCGGAAATAATCGATGCGGATGATGTCAAAATTGTTGCGCCCGACATTCACGCCGAGGTCCTTGGCCCAGTAGTCATCGACCCTGGTGAAATTGACGTACGCGCCCGGTTCGAATCTGCCGATCTCGTAGGCGCCGCTGCCCAGCGGCACATCCAGCGTCGATTCCGTGAAGTCGCGCCCTTCGTAATAGTGTTTTGGCAGAACCGGCAGGCCGCTGACCATCATCGGCAGGTCACGCAGCGGGGCATTCGGGTCGAAATCATAGCGCACGCGCGATGGGCTTTCCGCGGTTGCCGACTTCACCGCGGCCAGTTGCACACGGTAGGACGGGTGACCCTGGGTGATCAGGGTATCGAAGGTGAAAACCACGTCCTCTGCGGTTATCTGTTTGCCGTCGTGGAACCGTGCCTCGGGGCGCAGATTGAAGACCACCGATGTTCCGTCTTCAGCCAGTTCCGCCGTCTCGGCGATCAGTCCATAGACCGAGTCGGGCTCGTCCGCCGAGCTTGTCATCAGGCCATCGTAGATGAACGCGGAAACGCCGATCGCCGGGTTCCCCTTCAGGACGAAGCTGTTGAAGCTGTCATAGGTCGTGTTGCCGTACCCGGTCGACCATGTGCCGCCCTTGGGCGCGTTCGGATTGGCGTAGTCGTAATGGGCAAATCCCGCCGGATATTTGAGGTCGCCGAAGGCCGACAGACCGTGCACCGGGCCTTTGCCGGCGGCCGCCAGAAGCTGACCCGGCAGCATGGCGGTACCAATGGCTGCGGTCCCAATGGCTGCGGTGCCAAGCCCCGTGAACAGGCGGCGTGTCATTCGCAGTGACGACAGGGGCAGGGACGGGCTGTGCAAAGCGGTCGGGCGGTCGGTCTCTTCGGTCATGGGTTTCTCCCCAATTCGGTCCCCTAACGGGTAGGCACAGGACCGATAAGATTCAAGCTTGGGTCACGATGACGTAAAGAATGCGTCAACCACGCCAAAAGTCCAAGCTTTCACCATGTCACGGGCCTAACGCAAAAGGCCGCGCCTTCCGGCACGGCCCGTTCGCAAATCGATCGTCGGTGGACGCCTGCCGCTATTCCAGCGCTTCGGGTGAGCCGTCCGCCTCGTTCAGGTAGACGATCAGGTCGACGCGGTCCTGCGGGTCCTTGAAGCCCTTGAAGACCATCTTTGTCCCCGGGATGTAGTTGGACGGCTTCTCCAGGAAATCGCCAAGCTGCGCCAGGGTCCAGTCACCCCCGAAATTCGCCATCGCGCCGGAATATCCGAAGCCGTCGATGCCGCCGACGCCGCGGCCGACAACGCCGTGCAGCGACGGCCCGACGCCGTGCGCGCCTTCGTCAAGCTTGTGACAGGCCTTGCACTTCTTGAAGAGCTTCTCGCCCGATGCCACGTCGGCACTGGCCAGCAGGATGGAATAGTCCACCTCTTCAGGTTCTTCCGCGGCGGTGTCCTCGGCCTGTTCGATCTCGATCGCGAAGGCCAGCACCTGATCGTGATCATCGCCGTGGGTCTCGCGCGTGCCGTAGATTTTCCCGGAGAAGAAATGGAGCAGCAGGAACAAGAGCAAAGCGCTGATTACCGCGGCTGAGATCTTGTTGATTTCGGTCGAATCCATTGGAGTCTGCCTTTTGGTCCCGCACCATTGGTGGCGCTCTCGCTACCGCGGTTTTACTGCCTTCCCCCTAAGCGCATCAAGAGCTAGAAGGCGCGACGAAACGCCGTCATTGTCGCGGCGAAGGGGCAAATATCGGGTTAATCCGGGGGTGTGACGTGCAGGCAGCGGCAGAGGGCAGGCAGGGCGGAAAAATCTCGTTTCAGGGCGAGCTTGGCGCTTATTCGCATCAGGCCTGCGTCGAGGTGTTTCCCGACATGCAGCCGATGCCCTGCAAGACCTTCGAGGCCGCGCTGGAGGCCGCGCGGGAGGGCGCGGCCGATCTGGCGATGATGCCGATCGAGAACTCGACCTATGGCCGCGTCGCGGATCTGCACAGGCTGCTGCCGAATGCCGGTCTCTACATCATCGGCGAACATTTCGTGCCGGTGACCATCAATCTCCTGGGCCCGCCGGGCGCGGTTCTGAGCGAGGTGAAGACTGCGCAAAGCCACACGGTTCTGCTGGGGCAGGTCAGCAGGTTTCTGGCTGCGCATGATATCCTGCCGGTGATCGGGGCGGACACGGCCGGGTCTGCGGTCCAGATCGCCGAGGCAGCGGATCCGACGCGGGCAGCGCTCGCCTCTCCCCTTGCTGGAGAGTTGAACGGGCTTTCGGTGCTGGCCGAAGGCGTGCAGGACATGGACAACAACACGACCCGGTTCCTGGTGATGTCCCGCGACGAAGAACGCCCTGCGCCTGCCGAGGGACGCATCATGACCAGTTTCATCTTCCAGGTCCGCAACGTGCCTGCCGCGCTCTACAAAGCGATGGGCGGCTTCGCGACCAACAAGGTCAACATGGTCAAACTGGAAAGCTACATGGTCGATGGCAGCTTTCAGGCGACCCAGTTCTATGCCGAGATCGAGGGCCATCCCGATGATCCCGGCGTTGCCTTCGCGCTGGAGGAACTGGAGTTCTTCACGAAAGCCCTGCGGATTCTGGGCGTCTTCGAGCGTTCGGAATGGCGCGCGGCGAATACGCCTGCGGGATAGGCTGCGTCCTCGACCCGAAGGAAGACCCCATGGCGGAAGACCCCAAGACGTAAGACCCCAGAACGCCTGAGTCGTAGCGCCCGGCGGATTCCGAAATCACCGTCATGGTTTGACACCGCTCCAGCTCTGACCGACGCTTCAGGCCGAGGGGTCCGCCGATAGAACCACGGGCCGCGCGCAGGGGAAAGTCATGGCAGAGCAAGAGGGCTGGGAAGACGAGGTCGCCGAACTGAGGCGGCGGCAAGAGCTTGGCCGCGGCATGGGCGGGGCGGAGAAGCTGGCGCGCCAGCGATCCAACGAGCGTCTGAACGTCCGGGAGAGGATCAACAGGCTGGTCGATCCCGGCTCTTTCGACGAGGTCGGCGTTCTGGGCGGGCGCGCCGAATACGGCCCGGATGGCGAGATGACCGAATTTCTGCCCGCCAATTTCGTCTTCGGCCGGGCCCGGCTTGATGGTCGTCCAGTCGTGGTTGGCGGCGATGACTTCACCGTGCGCGGCGGGGCCAACGATGCTGCCATCGTCCAGAAGAACATTCAGGCCGAGTCGATGGCCCATGATCTGCGGCTGCCGATCGTGCGGCTGGTCGAGGGAACCGGCGGCGGCGGCTCGGTCAAGACGATCGAGACGATCGGGCGGACCTATGTGCCTGCCAACCCGGCCTGGGAACAGGTGACGCTAAACATGGGCATCGTGCCCGTGGTGGCATTGGGCCTCGGGCCGGTCGCCGGGCTGGGCGCGGCGCGGGTCGCGGCCTCGCACTACTCGGTGCTGGTGGACGGCGTAAGCCAGATGTTCGTGGCCGGTCCCCCGGTGGTCAAGCGCGTCGGTCAGGATCTGACGAAGGAGGAACTCGGCGGCGCGCGCATTCACGCAAAGAACGGCGCGGTGGATGATCTGGCCGGGTCAGAGGAAGAGGCCTTCGCCATGGCGAAGCGGTTCCTCAGCTATCTGCCGACATCCATCGAGGAACTCCCGCCACGCATTGAAAGCGACGATCCGGTGGACCGCGCCGATGACTGGCTGATCCGGGCTGTCCCGAAGGACCGCCGCAAGGTCTACAAGATGCGCCCGATCGTCGAGAGCGTGATGGACAAAGGCTCGTTCTTTGAAATCGGCCGCCACTGGGGCAAGCCGCTGATCACGGGCTTTGCGCGGCTGGATGGCTGGGCGGTCGGGGTCGCGGCCTCGGACCCCTACCACTATGGCGGGGCGTTCACCGCGGATGCGGCAGCCAAAATGACCCGGTTCGTCGATCTCTGCGAAACCTTCCACCTGCCCGTCGTATTCCTCGCTGACATCCCCGGTTTTCTGATCGGGCTGGACGCGGAGAAGTCCGGTGTGATCCGGCAGGGGGTGCGGGCGCTGAGCGCCCAGCATCAGGCGACGGTGCCCTGGTGCTCGGTGATCATCCGCAAGGCCTTCGGGGTCGCGGGCGGTGCCCAGATCAATGCCGAGGGGTATCGCTATCGCTATGCCTGGCCGTCCGGCGATTGGGGGTCACTGCCGGTCGAAGGGGGCATCGAGGCGGCGTGGAAGGCGGATCTGGAAGCCTCGGACGATCCTGATGCCCTGCGTGCCGAGATCGAGGAAAAGCTGAACCAGTACCGCTCTCCCTTCCGCACGGCGGAAATCTTCGGGATCGAGGACATCATCGACCCGCGGGAGACTCGGGCGAAGCTGTGCAATTTCGCCAACCTGACCGCGCGGCTTCGCCGGACAGGGCGGGCGAACTTCTGGATGCGCCCGTGATCGCCTCTGATACCCTGCAAGACGCGCTGGCAGAGGCGGACCTGCGCGTTCTCTTGATGGTCCTATTCCACATGACCGGCGACCGGATGTGGCTGTCAGAGAAATACCGCCCCAAACGCGACATCAATCTTATCGCGGACGAGGACGCCGGACTGCCCCCAGAGGTGCAGGCAGAGGTCATCGAAGCGGCGGCCGCCATGCTGGCCGACCCCGGTGCGCCTGCGGTAGGCGATCCCGGCGATGACCTGATGGTCGAGATGATGCGCGCCTGCCTGGCGGAGAATGTGCCCGAAGACTATGCCCAGATGATGCGCGAGGAGATGGGCTTTCGGAACCGCAAGGTGCAGTGGTCCGGTGCCCGCCCCGCGATGCGGCCTTCGCCTGTGATCATCGTTGGCGCAGGCGCCAGCGGGATCACCGTGGCGGCCAATCTTGAAGAACTTGGCATTCCCTATGTCATCTTCGAGGAAAACGACGAGGTCGGCGGCACATGGCTGGTCAACACCTATCCGGGCTGCGCCGTCGATACGCCGAACCACGCCTATTCGTGGAGTTTCGGGTCGCGCCATCCCTGGAGCCGGCTCTTTTCGCGCCGGGACGAGTTGCACGCCTACATGGTGGATCGCTCGCACGAGTTCGGCCTACGCGGCAACATCCGTTTCGGTCACAAGGTGCTGCAGACGGACTGGGACGAGGACGCTGCCGAATGGGTGGTCCGGGTTGAAAGCGCGGCCGGTGTCGAAGTGGTCCGCGGCTGGGCCCTGATTTCGGCCATCGGGCCGTTGTCGCTGCCGCGTTTCCCGGATTTTCCGGGGGCAGGGGACTTTCAGGGCCGGGTCTTCCATTCCAACCGGTGGCCGTCTGA
>JBCCMP010000343.1:0-5687 GCA_039026295.1 Pseudomonadota bacterium
CACCTGCCGCCCGAAGGTGGTGGCGATCGCTCCGATCTCCTCGATCCCGGCCGCGCCGGAATAGCGCATGATGACGTCGAAGACATAGCGCTCGCATGTCATCAGATCGCACAGCGGCATCAGGGCTGCGACCATCTCGGAGACGGTGCGGGGCGCGCGCGCGGCCGCCATCCGGTCCAGTTCTGCATCGATCCGCGCGCCGATGATCAGGTCCATCAGCGCGTCCTTGTCCTTGAAGTGGGCGAAAAACGTGCCCTTCGCGGTGCCGGCGCGCAAGACGACCTCTTCCACGCGCAATGCTTCGAAGCCGGCATCGGCAATCACGTCCTCCGCCGCCGCGATCAAGCGGGCGCGGGTCTCCAGTGTTCTCTTCTGTACGGCTCGGGCCATGGCCCTTTCTGGCAAAAAAACTGACCGGGGTCAAATTTATTATTGACCGCGGTCATTTTATCTCGCATTAAATTGACCACGGTCAAATTAGGAGAGAATCATGAACACCCAACCGAAACGCATCTTCGTCCTGAACGGTCACCCGGCGGAGAATTCGCTGAACCGCGCGCTGGCCGAAACCTATGCCCAGTCTGCCCGCGATGCCGGGCACGATGTCCGGCTGACGCACCTGCACGATCTGACCTTCGATCTGGATTTCGAATTCGGCAGCTACAAATCCATCAAGCCGCTGGAACCGGGGCTCGAGACGGTCCTGTCGGATATCGAATGGAGCCAGCACATGGTCCTGACCACCCCGATGTGGTGGGGCGGGTTGCCCGCAAAACTGAAGGGTCTGATCGACCGCGTCATGCTGCCGGGCCGCGCCTTCAGCACGCGAAAGACCGACTGGATGGGAATGCCCACGCCCATGCTGGCGGGCCGGACCGGCCGGGTCATCATGACCTCGGACACGCCGAACTGGTTCATGCGCTGGGTCTATCGCAACGCCCTCGTGCGTCAGCTGCGCAGCCAGATCCTCGGCTTTGTCGGGATCAGCCCCGCGAAGGTCACGCACTTCACCGGTGCCAGTGCTCCGGCCGACGGCAAGGTGGATCGCTGGATGGACACGGTTCGCGGCTTTGGCGCAGTGGCAGCGTGAGCCCGAAAATCGCGTGGGCCGGACGCCCGGCCCATGCTCGCGACTTGCGCTGGCGACCCGCGCTTGCAGGGCATGCCGCAATCTGCCAATCCGGTGCGAACAGTCTTTGCCGGAGACCACGCATGTCCGCACCCTTCACTGCCGAACTGGAAGACCGCATCGTCCGTTATTGCGCGGTGGACTCGCAGTCGGACGAAGCCTCGCCCAGCGTGCCGAGCACGGCGGTCCAGTACGACATGCTGAACCTGCTGGTCGGTGAACTCAAGGCCATGGGAGCGGCGGATGTGACGTTGACGGACTATGCAACGGTCCTGGCAACACTCCCCGCGACGGTTCCGGATGCACCGGTTTTCGGCCTGATGGCCCATGTGGATACCGCGCCTGCCTTTGCCGCCGCCGGGGTAAAACCCGTCGTGCACCGGGCGTACAATGGCGGTCCGATCAGGTTCGCCGACAACCACGATCTCGAGCTTTCGCCAGAGGAATTTCCCTATCTGGCGCAGAAGACCGGCGATGACATCATCACCGCAAGCGGCACTACACTGCTCGGCGCCGACGACAAGGCCGGGGTCGCGATTGCCATGACCATGGCGCAGCACCTGCTGGAGAATCCCGATATCCCGCACGGCGAGATCCGGCTGGTCTTCACCACGGACGAGGAAATCGGCCGCGGCGTGCAGCCGGTGCTGGCCAAGGACATCAAGGCCGATTTTGCCTACACGCTGGACGGAGCCGAAGTGGGGATGTTCGAATACGAGAGCTTCTCTGCCGACAAGGCGGTGGTGACGGTCGAGGGGGTTTCGATCCATCCGGGCACCGCCAAGGACATGCTGGTCAATGCACTGCATCTGGCGGCCAAGATTATCGCGACACTTCCACAGGCGACCCGCACGCCAGAGACGACAAGAGGCCGCGAAGGCTTCATCATGATTACCGAGATGTCGGGATCTGCCGCGAAGGCCGAACTGCAGTTCATCCTGCGCGACTTCGAACGGGACGGGCTGGAGGCCCATGGCACCCTGCTGCGCGACGTCTGCGCGGCGGTTCAGGCGACCGAGCCGCGGGCACGGATCGACGTCGAGATCAGCCACCAGTACCGCAACATGCGCTACTGGCTGGAGGACGACATGCGGCCTGTCGATCTGGCACTCGCCGCCTACCGCGCGACGGGTATCGAGCCGGAAATCCACGCGATCCGGGGCGGCACCGACGGTTCCCGCCTGACCGAATTCGGAGTGCCGACGCCGAACATCTTTACCGGCATGCAGAACCTGCACGGGCCCCTGGAATGGATCAGCGTACAGGACATGGCCAAGGCGACCGAGGTCTGCGTCAACCTCGCGCAGATCGTGGCGGCTGACGCTCGCTGAAGCCGTTCAGGCCTTCAACGCCATCGATATCTCGACATTGGTGATCCAGCCGACAATGGGTTCATCCGGATTGCCGGTCTCGGTCACGATGACGTCCTGACAGCCATTGTGGGCTTCCATTCGGGCCTTTGCGTCGGCCAGCGACCGGTCCGCGCCGATGTAGGCAATGTATCCGGTCAGGAAAGACTCGAAACTCATGTCCTCGTGAAACTCTGTCTTCAGATCCAGCAGCTTCTCAAGCGTGTCCGTTTTGATGTCGAAATCAACCGTCTGTTTGTCGGGATCGGCAGCAGAAGGCTCGCGGGCCACTTTAAGCATTTCGTGCCAGGTTGACCTGTGCAGGACTGCACGGCATCCATTGGACGGCGTGCGGATCAGAAGACGCGTGATCGGTCGCTTCCCACCGATTTTCGCATCCCTGAAGGCTTCTGAAATCTCCTTGAGCGAGGTGTTTCCAAGAACATTCTCGGGGGCGGTCACCTTTCCCATGATCGACGTTTCCGGGATCATCGCATCTGTTACCTTGGTCTCGCTCAGGCGATCCGAGGTGAGTTTGACGAGGTCTTTGGTGGCTTCGTTCGCCGCCTTGAAATTGTCTTTGCTGAAGTAGAACGCCAGGACCGTGCCGACCCATGTGCCGAACAGCGGCAAAAGAGCCGCAAACACCCAGCGCGAAGTTTCTAGGGCTGCCTTCTTGTCCTCTGGCCCGCCCATGGCGCTCGTTGCAACTGCCGTCGTCAATACGGCGATCGAGATGCCAACAAGTGCCCAACTGGACCATTTTATCACGTTGCCGCCAAGCCGTTCCCGCCAGCTCTCATCGCTCTGTTGCGCCGCAGCTGATGACTGACGGTTCGGCTCGTCTGACTTGTAAATCCGGCGTCGGTAAATCTCGACGAAGAGTCCGAGGAAAAACACCGCTATGAAAAGAAGTATCAGTACGGCGATCACAACGAATGGATGAACTGTCATTTTAAACCTCAGCAAATAATGCTCGAGGTTAAGGAATTTTTCTTCTACGTCAATCTCGCACTGAATCCGGAAAACCGAAATAGAATTTCGTAGACTGGAATATTCCGGACCCGCGGGAAGGGTAATGAAAGTCCCCGAAAGAAACGGGTCAACACAATCGGAGTTCTGCTCCGGCCACTATAGCCGAGATACCTGCAAATTGGCACCGGCCGGATCAGGTTCTGCGCCAGCCAAAGTGCCGCTCCGGCCATCAGATGAGCGCGTTTGCACCAAATCATGATGGACGTGAAACCGGTTCCCCATCATGTCCTGAAATGTGAACTGGCGCAGGCCCCAGGGCTTGTTCGCGATGGGGTCCACGATGTCGACCCCCGTCGCCTGTATGTCGGCATAGGCGGCGTCCACATCCTCGGCAAAGACCCAGAGCGTCGCTGGCGGGATCGGCGCGTCTGATCTGCGGAAGAAAATCGCAGTCTCGCCATGGCTGACGGCGCCGATGTCACCGCTGGGATAGAGCCATTCGATCTTGAAGCCCAGCTTGTCACGGTACCAGATCTGCGCCGCCTCGACGTCGCGGACGGGCAGTTCCGGAACGGGCTGGGTAAAGATCATCAGAGGATTTTCGAGGTGATCGGACCGAGGCCTTCGACCTCTACCTTGATCAGGTCGCCCGGCACCAGCTTGCCGACGCCTGCAGGGGTGCCGGTCATGATCAGGTCACCGGCCGCGACCCGCATCGAGCGGGAGATGAAGCTGATCACTTCGGGTACCGACCAGATCATCTGGGCAAGATCGCCGTCCTGACGCAGTTCGTCATTGACCCATGACCGGATGAAACCGGAGCCTAGATGGCCGGTCACGGCGACCGGTTGAAGCGGGCCGATGACGGCAGACTTGTCGAACCCCTTGCCCCAGTCCCAGGGGCGGCGCAGTTCCTTGGCCTGGCCCTGCAGGTCGCGGCGGGTCAGATCATTGCCGACACCGTAACCCCAGACATGGCTCAGTGCCTCGTCTTCGGGGATATCGGTTCCGCCCGAGCCGAGGGCGACGACCATCTCGCCTTCGTAGTGCAGATCATCGGTTTCCGGCGGGAAGGCGATGGTCTCGCCGTCATAGGCAATTTCCGATGGCGGCTTGCCGAAGAAAAACGGGGGATCGCGATCCGGATCGCCGCCCATTTCCCGCGTGTGCTCGGCATAGTTGCGTCCGACGCAAAAGATGCGGCGAACCGGGAAGCGCTCCTCGGAGCCCGAGATGTCGGCGGTCGGGACGGGTGGCGGGGCAAAGACGTAGTCGGGCATGGGTCCTCCTTGGAATTGGGTGCTGATCTAATCCAAGGGTGCGCCAATTTGAATTGAATTGTGCCTGCCTTCCGATGGCAGACGCCCGGCGGCACCTCGCGCATTGATCCCCGGCTGGGCGCATGCCCGTGGCTCGGTACCTGGAGGTGCATGGTCAGAGAAAAGGTGGGCGCACCGTGAGGGGGATGACGGTGCGCCCGGTTGGATCCGAACCCGATCTCTCGGGAGGATGCAGGTTCAACGCGCCTGACGGGCGGCTCCGTTGCAGGAAACTGCTAAAAAATTTGTTGTGAAGTGCGGGTGATGATCAACAAAAAAGGCGCGGATCCTGGATCCGCGCCTCTCCGGGTGCAGCGGCTTGTCGGCCGACATCACCCCCGTTTCAAGCCCTGTGGGCCTCAGCGGCGCCACCACCGCTTTGTCCGGCGATCCCAGCGGCGCACCGCGCGATCGGCGCGGCGGTCCCACCGCGACGTGACGCGCGAGGCCCGAGGGCCGAGCCTTCTGTCCAGACGGTCTTCGCGGCGATCCCAGCGATCCTCGCGCCGGTCCCAGCGGTCTTCACGGCGATCCCAACGGTCTTCGAGACGGTCACGCGGGCCATTGTCCACCCGCCTGTCCCAGCGGTCCTCGCGGCGATCCCAACGATCCTCGCGGCGGTCCCAGCGGTCCTCGCGCCGGTCCCACCTGTCTTCGATCCGGTCGGCTTTCTTCGCCCAATAGCGATCCCCGGGATCTGCCGATGCAGCCGGTGCCGAGAGCCCGAAGATCAACGCCCCAACTGGCACGATCAACGCCGTCTTGATCCAAGCATAAGTCATGTTCAGCCTCATGTTTCCCAACCCCTCGCGTTGCTGAACGCCAGCTGAACAAGACTCCGTCGCGGCCCCGCCGGCCCGGGCCCCACCCCCGGTGAACAGTGGCGCCTAACCCAAAACAAAAGGTTGGCCCGGG
>JBCCMP010000344.1:0-5683 GCA_039026295.1 Pseudomonadota bacterium
GGCGGCTGCGGCCTATCCTGGCCGCAAAAAACTGAAAACCAAAGAAACTTGCCAACTGGGAGAACTGGAATGAGAGCAAAAACACTGAAACTAACATTGCTGAGCACTGCGCTCGCCGCAACCGGCGCCAAGGCCCAGGACGTCACACTAACAGTCGAAAGCTGGCGCAATGACGACCTGACGCTTTGGCAAGACAAGATCATCCCCGCCTTCGAAGCCGAGCATCCGGGCATCAAGGTCAACTTCACACCTTCGGCGCCGACGGAATACAATGCGGTGCTGAACTCGAAACTGGATGCGGGGTCCGCAGGCGACATCATCACTTGCCGGCCATTCGACGCGTCCCTCGCCCTGTTCGAGGCGGGCCATCTTACCGATCTCGACGACATGGCCGCGATGGACAACTTTTCAGACGTGGCCAAGTCCGCGTGGCAGGCAGACGACGGCTCCGCCACGTTCTGCGTGCCCATGGCATCGGTGATCCACGGATTCATCTACAATGCGGACGCTTTTGCCGAGCTTGGGATAGAAGTTCCGACCACCGAGGCCGAATTTTTTGCGGCATTGGACATTATTAAAGAAGATGGCAGCTACATCCCAATGGCCATGGGCACCAATGACCAGTGGGAAGCGGCGACCATGGGCTACAACAACATCGGCCCGAACTACTGGAAAGGCGAAGAGGGTCGGCGCGCCCTGATCGAGGGCGAGCAGAAACTGACCGATGACGCCTGGGTGGCGCCCTATGCGACGCTGGCGCGCTGGGGCGAATATCTGGGCGATGGCTACGAAGCACAGACTTATCCGGACAGCCAGAACCTGTTCACACTGGGACGTGCGGCGATCTATCCAGCCGGTTCTTGGGAAATCTCTGGCTTTAACGCGCAGGCCGACTTCGCCATGGGCGCCTTCAAGCCACCCGTCCAGAACGCTGGCGACACGTGCTACATCTCGGATCACACCGATATAGGCATCGGCATGAATGCAGCGACGTCAAATCCTGAAGCGGCAAAGACATTTCTTGCTTGGGTGGGATCGCCTGAATTCGCGTCGATCTTCGGCAATGCGCTGCCGGGCTTTTTCCCGCTTTCGAACACGCCGGTGGAACTGGACGACCCGCTTGCCAAAGAATTCGTAAGTTGGCGCGGCGAGTGCGAGAGCACGATCCGGTCGACTTACCAGATTTTGTCGCGTGGCACACCGAACCTGGAAAACGAAACCTGGGGTGCCTCTGTCGCCGCGATCAAGGGCACCGCGTCACCGGCCGACCTGGGCGCTGACCTCCAGAACGGTCTCGCCAGCTGGTACGAACCACAGCAGTAAGCCTCCCTTTACTGTACGGCCCGGGCGAAAGACGCCGCCCGGGGCCTTGCTATGGAGACTGTCACATGCAACGTGCAAGACCACGCTGGCACATAGCGGTATTTCTGGCTCCGGCCGTTATCGTTTACTCCGCCGTGATGATCTTTCCGCTTTTCAACACGCTGCGGCTGGCGCTTTTCAGCGAAGTAGAACAGACGCGGGTCTTCGTCGGTTTAGAGAACTTTCGCGCGTTGTTTGTCGATCCCGTCTGGTCGGAACAGTTCTGGAACGCGCTCGGCAACAATTTCTGGTTTTTCATCGTGCACATGCTGGTGCAAAATCCCATCGGTATCGCATTGGCCGCAATTCTGAGCCATCCGCGCCTGCGCTTTGCCGCGCTTTACCGGTCAGCCATTTTCATCCCGACGATCCTGAGCTTCGTGATCGTGGGCTTTGCTTGGAAGCTGATCTTATCGCCGATCTGGGGCATCGCGCCGTCAATGTTAGACGCAGTGGGGCTGAAATCGCTGTTCGCCCCTTGGCTCGGCCGCGAGGAATACGCCCTGACGACGCTGGCGCTGATTTCGGTCTGGCAGTTCGTCGGTATCCCAATGATGCTGGTTTACGCCGCCTTGCTGTCAATCCCCGAAGAAATACTTGAAGCCGGAGAGGTCGACGGCATTACCGGCATGGCATCATTCTGGAAAATCAAACTTCCTCTGATCCTGCCATCCATCGGGATCATTTCGATCCTGACATTCGTGGGAAACTTCAACGCTTTCGACCTAATCTATGCGGCGCAAGGCGCGTTGGCCGGCCCTGATTTCTCGACAGATATCCTGGGCACGTTCATGTATCGCACGTTCTTCGGGTTCCAGTTGCAGCTGGGCGACCCGCATATGGGGTCAGCCATCGCGGGGGCTATGTTTGCTATTATCTTGGTGGGCGTCTGCATCTACCTGTTCGCCATCCAGACAAGGATGCGGAGGTATCAGATGTGAGCAAAGCACCGTGAACACCGCCCGCTCCAACCAGCTGAGCACAACCGCCATGCATGGCGCGCTGATCATTTACACTTTGATCGCGTTATTCCCAGTCTTTGTGATCCTAATCAACAGCTTCAAGTCCCGTCGAGCGATCTTCCGCGAGCCACTGGCCTTGCCAAACAGCGATAGCTTTTCTCTGATCGGCTATCAGACGGTCTTCAAACAGGGAGATTTCTTTCTCTACTTCCAGAACTCGATGATCGTCACTGTGGCGTCGTTGTTTTTTATCCTGCTTTTTGGCGCCATGGCAGCTTTTGCGCTGGCGGAATACCGATTCAAAGGGAACCTGCTGATGGGGCTGTATTTGGCCCTCGGCATCATGATTCCGATCCGTATCGGCACAGTCGCGATCCTCGAGATGATGGTCGCAACAGGACTGGTGAACACGCTTTGGGCGTTGATCCTGGTCTATACAGCACAGGGCCTGCCGCTGGCGGTATTCATCTTGTCCGAATTCATGCGTCAGGTCTCGGACGACCTCAAGAATGCAGCGCGTGTAGATGGTTTGAGCGAATACGCGATCTTCTTTCGGCTGGTTTTGCCTCTGGTCCGGCCCGCGATGGCGACGGTGGCGGTCTTTAACATGATTCCGATCTGGAATGACCTCTGGTTTCCACTGATCCTTGCCCCGGCCGAGGAAACCAAGACGCTGACGCTGGGTAGTCAGGTTTTCATCGGCCAGTTCGTGACGGATTGGAACGCGGTGCTGTCGGCGCTTTCCATGGCGATCCTGCCGGTGCTGGTACTCTACGTCATATTCTCGCGCCAACTAATCCGTGGAATCACTTCGGGGGCAGTCAAATGATCAGAGCAGTGGTTGCCGGTCTGGGCAATATGGGGCGCAGCCACGCGACGTCGCTGCATAACCACACGGGTGTTGAGGTTGTCGGGCTGGTGAACCGGTCCAACGTGCCGCTACCGGACAAGCTGAAAGATTATCCCCGCATTGCAACTTTTGAGGAGGCACTAGCGCTAGCGCCGGATCTGATGATCATCGCAACCTATTCAGACAGCCATGCCGATTACGCTTGCGCCGCCATGGACGCGGGCGCCCATGTCTTCGTCGAAAAACCGTTGGCCACGACCGTCGCAGATGCGAAGCGCGTCGTCGCCAAAGCCCGGCAGACCGGGCGTAAACTGGTAATCGGGTACATCCTGCGGCACCATCCATCCTGGATCCGACTGATCGAAGAGGCGCGGGGGCTCGGTGGGCCCTATGTCTTTCGCCTGAACCTAAATCAGCAATCCTCGGGTCCGGAATGGGAAACGCACAAGGCGCTGATGCAGACGACCTCGCCCCTGGTGGATTGCGGCGTGCACTACGTGGATGTGATGTGTCAGATCACAGATGCCCCCCCGGTGCTGGTGCATGGCATAGGGCTGCGACTAAGCGATGAAATTGCGCCAGACATGTACAATTACGGCCAGTTTCAGGTGGTTTTTGCAGATGGATCGGTGGGCTGGTACGAGGCAGGCTGGGGCCCAATGATGTCCGAGACAGCGTTCTTCGTGAAAGACGTTGTTTCGCCCAACGGGTCGGTGTCGATCACCGACGGCAACAAGGGTGCGTCATCCGATGTCGACGGCCACACCAAAGTCGGTTCAATCCTAGTGCACCGCCAAAGCGGGGACGAGACCATCGAGATGCCGGACGAACCCAGCCATCAAGAGCTCTGCGACAAAGAGCAAGCTTTCATGGTCCGCGCAATCCACGACGATCTCGACCTTAAACGGCACAACCAAGACGCCGTGCAATCCCTGGCCGTCTGTTTGGCCGCCGATGAGAGCATCCGTACCGGCCAGTCTGTCTCTTTAGAAAGGTCCGCTTCATGACCGCGCTGACGCTGACCAATGTGAATAAATTCTTTGGAGATGTTCATGTCCTCAAGGACATCAATATCGAGGTGGAAGAGGGCGAATTCGTTGTCTTCGTAGGGCCGTCTGGCTGTGGAAAATCCACGCTTCTGCGCGTGATCGCAGGACTGGAAGACGCAAGTTCTGGTGAGGTACGGATCGGACCGGACCTAGTGAATAACACACCGCCCTCCAGGCGTGGCATTGCAATGGTCTTTCAAAGCTACGCGCTCTACCCGCATCTGAGCGTCCGCAAAAACATGTCGCTCGCCCTCAAGCAGGAACGGCAAAGGAAAGAAGTCATCGAGCGCCGCGTCGCAAAGGCCAGCAAAATGTTGAACCTCGTTGACTATCTGGACCGTTATCCGTCCGAGCTTTCCGGCGGTCAGCGTCAGCGCGTCGCCATCGGCCGCGCCATTGTTCGCGAACCGAAACTCTTCCTCTTCGACGAACCCCTATCGAACCTCGACGCAGCGCTGCGCATGAATACACGCCTCGAAATCGCCAGCCTCCACGACGCACTTGACGCATCCATGATCTACGTCACACACGATCAGACGGAAGCCATGACACTGGCCGACAAGATCGTGGTCCTCAGGGACGGACGTGTCGAGCAAATCGGGAGCCCGATGGAACTCTATAACAACCCCGTCAACCAGTTTGTCGCCGGTTTCCTCGGCTCGCCGTCCATGAATTTTCTGCCGGGGTCATTTCTGGCCGAAGGCGACACACGGACCGTGGGCATACGCCCGGAATACCTCACCCTTGCCGAGGATGGGCCGCTTGGTTGCACTGTCAAACATGTTGAACAGCTCGGAGGCGATACGAATGTCATCGCGAATGTCGGCAACCTAACCATCACTGCACGTCTCTTCGGACAGCACAACATTTCTCAGGGACAAGTATTAAACTTTGCCCCTCAAACTGATCGCCTCTTCTATTTCGATGTGACAGGTGCCCGGGCCAGCTAAGCAAGACGCACGTCTAGCCGAAAACTGCGACCCCAGTCTGATAGGTTTCAACTGGGAATGACGCGTACAAAGAAGCCGTTCACCGTTCCACTTGCCGAGCCCGTCCAAAAAGCAAATTGAGTTGAACGTCTTCCCTGCGTTTGGATGATCAAGTCTAGCACCGTTCAGGTTTTAGCTCTTTGGCCGGTGATTGTTTTCCGCGGGTCCGTATAGGTCGGGCCCATGGATATCCGCTGAAAGACACGCGGATCGATCCCAGTCAATGAACAGGCGCGCTTCCGATTGTATTGCTTTTCTGTCGGGCCACTGATCGCGGCCCCGCGTCGCGCATCGGGCCTCCAGTCTTCCCCGGCATGTCTTTGAGCGTCGATACACCCATTTTTTGCTTCGCCGACAGCGTCTTCTGTTTGGCGTTATTCGCCTCAAGAGCCTTCAGCTTCCTGGCTTCAGGCACTTCCCTCTCGGGATTACGCTTTGCGTACCCCTGCAGGGCAATGCATCTCGCCATAC
>JBCCMP010000345.1:0-5670 GCA_039026295.1 Pseudomonadota bacterium
CTGGCCAATGTGCGGGACATCGCAAAGGCTGCCACCCGCACCCGTTGGCTGTCCTTCGGGGCGGGTGACTACACGGCGGATATGGCGCTTGAATGGACCAGAGGAGAGGCCGAGTGCGCCCATGCGCGGGCAGAGATTGCGCTGGCGTCCCGCGCTGCCGGTCTTGCGCCGCCCTTCGACTCAGTCTGGATTCACCTTCAGGACGAGGCAGGTCTTGTCGCCTCGGCCGAGACGGTCCGGACGATGGGATATCAGGGCAAGCTGTGCATCCATCCCGCGCAGGTCGCCCCGGTAAATGCCGTCTTCACGCCGGACGCCGACGCGATTGCCTTTGCCCGGCGCGTGGTGGCCGCATTTGTTGCGGCAGAAGCGGAAGGCAGCGCCTCGATCCAGGTGGATGGCTATTTCGTAGACTATCCGATTGTCGAAAAGGCGCGGCGGACTCTGGCAATTGCTGCGGCGGCCGGGGTTATGGAATGACGCCGGCGCTGGTGATCTTCGATTGCGACGGCGTGCTGGTGAACTCCGAACCGATCACCAATCGGGAGATGGCCAAAGATCTGACGGCCCACGGACTTTCTGTGACCACCGAGCAGTGCATCGAGCTGTTCGTCGGTGGCACGATCGCATCCGTCGCGGACAGGGCGCGAGAGTTGGGGGCAGACCTGCCACCGGATTGGGTGACCAGCTTCTATGATCGGATGTGCGCGACGCTGGGCGAGGAGGTCGAGGCCATTCCCGGGGTGCACGATGCCATCGCTGCGGTCGAGGCAGCGGGAATTGCGACGGCCATCGGGTCGAACGGCCCGATGCGCAAGATGGAAGTCACACTGGCGCGGACCGGCCTGATGGAGCGGTTTCGGGGTCGGATCTTTTCGGCCCATGATGTGGGCGTCGCAAAGCCGGATCCGGGGCTCTACCTGCACGTCGCCGCTTCGGTCGGGCATAGCCCCGAGACAACGACAGTGGTTGAGGACAGCGTATCCGGCGTGCGGGCGGCAGTCGGGGCCGGAATGCGATGTCTGGGCTTTGCATGCGACACCCCGGCCGAGAGACTAGCGGCCGCGGGCGCGGAGCCATTCGGTGTCATGGCGGACCTGCCCCGCCTTCTGGGGCTGAAATGACCGACTGCATTCTGGGCGCTGCCGATCCGGGGGGACGTATCCCATGACTGCAGAGCTTATTCTAACCGGGGGGCGCGTGATCGACAGCGCGCAAGGCATCGACCGCGTGGCCGAGGTCGCCTTCAAGGACGGGAAGGTGCTGGAGATCGGCGATGCCCTGCCCAGGGGACCGGCCACTGACGTCCGTGATGTAAGCGGCAGGATCGTCAGCCCCGGGCTGATCGACATGCACACCCATGTCTATTGGGGCGGAACATCGCTGGGGATAGACGCCGAGGAATTCTGCCGCAACTCGGGCGTGACCACGGCCGTCGACACCGGCAGCGCCGGGCCGGGCAATTTCGCAGGCTTCCGCCGCCACGTGATCGAACCAAGCCAGGTGCGAATCCTTGCCTACCTCCACGTCTCGCATTCCGGCATCTGGGGGTTCGGGCGACGGGTGATGGTGGGCGAATCCGAGGACATCCGTCTGATGGATCCGATCGGCGCCGCCGAGGTCGCCGCGGGAAATCGCGATGTGGTCGTCGGGATCAAGGTGCGGCTGGGACGCCATGCATCGGGCATGCAGGGGATGAACGCCTTCGAATTTGCGCGGCAGGCGGCCGAGGAAGCCGGTCTGCCGATGATGGTGCACATCGACGAGCCACCGCCGTCTTACGAGGAACTGGTCTCGGCGATGCGTCCACGCGATGTGCTGACCCATTGCTTTCGGCCATTCCCGAACTGTCCGGCGACGGCGCAGGGCACGGTGAAACAGGCCGTACAGGATGCGCGTGGGCGCGGCGTACTTTTCGATGTGGGCCACGGCATGGGATCGTTCAGCTTCAAGACGACCCGGGCGATGCTTGCCAACGGGTTCCTGCCGGATACGATCAGCTCTGACATCCACCAGCTTTGCATTGACGGCCCCGCCTATGATCAGGTGACGACGCTGTCAAAGTTCCTTTGCATGGGGATCGACCTGCCGGAGGTCTTGAAGATGAGCACGGAGAACGCGGGGCTGATGCTGGGGCGGCCGGAGCTTGGCACCCTGAAGCCGGGTGTTCCTGGCGATGCGACGATCCTGCGGATCGACGAGGGGCGTTTCGTCTACGAGGACGTGACCGGCGAGGAGATGGTCGGTGACAGGCGCATTTTTTCAGAGGGCGTCGTCCTGAACGGCAAATGGTGGCATCCGACATGAAGGTTTTTGCAGTAGCGGTGATGGTGGCTTTGCTCACGGCGTGCGGCAGCGGCAGTGGGCCGGGGCCGTCCGGGCAGGCCAAGGGCACGCAATTGACGGCGGAAGAGGTCAGGTCAACCTTCATTGAACTGCCGTGGGATGGCCCCTCGGGCACTTATTTCTTCAAGTGGGACGGCACCTATACCTACGAGTCAAACAAGACCACACTTACCGTTGGTCCCCTGCCCTATGAGCTGACCGAGGAGGGTGTGCTTCAGACGGACAGCACGAGTTTTACCTTTTACCGGATTGGGCCGGGATATCGGTACTACAGTTCGGCGACCGACGAGTTTTTCGTCGCGCTGCCTTTGAAATGACCGGCTAGGACAACCCAAACGGGCAACCGAGGCTGCACGGAACCTTGGTTATGATCGCAGCGCCAACGGCGTAGATTGCGAATGCTCCAGACAAGATCAGATACTTCATGACGACCTCCCATGCGGCTTGATCTCGATAAACCTAGTCTACGCCTATACGCGGTGGCCAACAACTTCCGGCCACAATCGCGAGAGGAAATATTTCATTGATCGGTCAATGATCACGGCGATCTCTATTTGCCTGTGACCGGTTTTCTTTATCGCCGGACACTCGGGCGAGATTGCCGCCCCGCAGGTCGCTAAGCTCGGTGTTCGGCCAGCGGTGGAAGAAATCTTGAAACCGGGAGAGTTTTGGGATGCGGAGTCTGACCGCTGCCTTAGAGCCCGTCATCCGGTGCCAGACCAAGATCCGCGGCCCAGTCCGGCAACGCGCCTGTGATCCGGTGCGCGACAAGAGGCAACGCTTCGCGGCCCCAGAACACCTCGCCCTGCCAGACGAACCATGGCACGCCGAAGATGCCAGACGCCTCGGCCGCTTGCCGGTGGTCGTCGTGGCGCGCGGCGCCCTCGCCTCTGGCCCATTCGGGAAATCCGTTCACTTCGCAGCCTGCGGACCGCAGGAGGTGTGTGACGGTTCCGACATCTTCGATGTCAATCTCCCGCCTCCAGAACGGAGGAAAAGTCTCCGCGAGGAAACTGGCCGCCCTGCCCTGATCCCGCGCCCAAAGGATTGCCGTCGAGGCAAGCTTTGTGTTCCGGATCTTGGGGTGCCCCCGGATGGTGAGGCCGCGCAGATTGGCATAGCGGCGCACGTCCATGTAGCTGTATTTGACCCGCCGCCACTGGTGCGGGGATCGTTCGGACCGGACGATGTTACCGCCTGCATCGACTTCAGCGTCACCAAGATAATCGGGAATGTCCAGGGTATAGGGCTGCCAATCGACCGAAACGCCGGCTTTGCGCGTCATGCGCAGTGTCGGTTCGAGCGCGAGATAGGCATAGGGCGATTTGATATCGGTGTAGGCGATCAGTTCATCGGTCACGGCAGTCCCTTTTTCCTAAACGCGGCGACGAACCATAGGCTGCTGCGCAAACGGCCGGGCACAGATGTCAGGCCGCGGCGGTGCGCCGCCCGCCAATCGATCGTCCGAACAGCAGCCACAGCGCGATGCCAAGGTTCAGCAGATTCCATGCGATCCCGTTCAGAAACGCGGCCGTGTAGGACCCGGTCAGATCATAGAGCTCGCCCGACATCCAGCCGCCGATCGCCATGCCCGAGACGGTGGCCATCAGGACGAAACTGACCAGTCGGCTGGCCTCTCGCGCCGGAAAGAAATCGCGCACGATCAAGGCATAGGATGGGACGATGCCGCCTTGGCTTAGCCCGAAGAGCGCGACGATCAGATAAAGAGAAACCAGCCCGTCAAACGGCAGGAAGAAGACCAGCGCCAGCCCTTGCAGCGACGACCCGAGGATCAGCGTCAGAAGCCCGCCGATCCGGTCAGCGATAAATCCTGATGCGACCCGGCTGACGATCCCCAGCCCAAGCATCAGCGACAGCATCTCTGCCCCGCGCGCCGCGCCGTAGCCAAGATCGACGCAATAGGCAACGATGTGCACCTGTGGCATCGACATGGCCACGCAGCAGGCAATCCCCGCGACGGCAAGCAACGCTTTCAGCGCGAAAGGGGACAGGTTGATGCGGGCCAGCATGGCCGCCTTCGGCGGTTCCTGGGCATCTAGATCGGCGCGCTGGCGCAGAAACAGGGCAAGCGGGATCATCGTGGCGATCACGAAGACGCCGGTCCAAAGATAGGCGGTGCGCCATCCGACATCGGCGATGGCGGCCTCCAGCACCGGAGGCCAGACCGTTCCGGCCAGATAATTCCCACTGGCGGCAATCGCGACGGCGATGCCCCTGTTTTTAAGGAACCAGAACGATACGTCGGCGACCATCGGCCCGAAGGTCACCGAACTGCCCAGCGCGCCGATCATGACTGCCTGGATCGCGATGAAGACCCAGTAACTGCCCGCCATCGAGGCCGCGATATAGCCCAGCCCCAGGATGACGGCCCCGATCATGACCGGAATCATTATTCCGACCCGGTCAGCCAGCCGTCCCATCAAGACGCCGCCCATGGCGAACCCGATCATGGTCGCGGTGTAGGGCAGCGATGCCCCGCCCCGGTCGATGCCGAAATCCGCCTCGATCACCGGCAAGACGACCACAGTCGACCAGAGGCCGACGCCGCCAATCGTGGCCAGAATCAGCGAGATTGCCAGCCGCCGCCAGGCAGCGGCGCTGTCCTGTTCGATGATCCGTTCAGGCGACATGTCTCTCCAGCCAACGCGCCGTGCGCAGCAGCGCGCCGTCACCGCCCCGCGGTCCGGTAAGCTGAACGCCCATGGGCAGGTCCCCGACCTCGAGCAGGGGTATGGTTACGCAGGGGGTGCCCGCGTAGGTCCAGAAGGCATTGAAGACCGGGTCACCGGTCCAGTCCAGACCTTCCGGCGCGGGCCCGGCCGAGGCGAGGCAGAGTATGGCATCGTAGTCCCGGTAGATTTCCATCAGACCGTCGTGCAGAGGATCACGCTGCGCCAGCGCATGCTCATAGGTCGCTGACGAGATTGCCCGCCCCTCGGCGATAATCTCGCGAAGGGGTGCCGTCATCGCGTCGCCGTGCTCATCCGCCAGCGGGCCATAATGAACGGCATTGCCATAAGCCTGTAAAATGCGCTGCCACGTCCAGGCCTCTGCCATCCAGTCCGGCATATCGATTTCGGTGCAAGTCCCGCCGAGAGATGACGCGAAGCCTTCGAGAGCGGTCTGCGCGGCGGGTTCTGCCTCGCCCCACATTGCCCCGCGCATAAAGGCAAGCCTGGGCGGTGTCGGCGGTTCTGACATCGCGATTGGGACCAGTTGAGCCGCCGCCGGGTCCGAGGGCATCGCGTCGGCGGCAAGGGCGATATCCTCGATCGAGCGGCCATAGGTACCGACGGTATCAAG
>JBCCMP010000346.1:0-5659 GCA_039026295.1 Pseudomonadota bacterium
CAACCCCGCAGGCCGGGCCGCAGCCCGGCAGCACAGGAGCCAAAGATGCAGACAGCCATCCGCTTCGACCAGAAACGCCTGCCGCCAGAGACCGAAGATCTGCGCGCCGATGTGCGCGCCTTCCTTGCGGACGAGATTTCGCGCGGCACGTTCGACCCCGGCCTCGGCCTGAAACAATCCTCGTTCGACCGCGAATTCTCGAAGCGCGTCGGGGCCAAGGGCTGGATCGGCATGACCTGGCCAAAGCAGTATGGCGGGCAGGAACGCACGCATCTGGACCGCTATGTGATCACGGAAGAGTTCCGCGCGGTCACGGCACCCACGTGGTGCCATTTCGTGGCCGACCGCCAGTCCGGCCCGGTGATCCTGAAATACGGCACCGACCAGATGAAGGACGAGATCCTGCCCGCGATCTGCCGGGGCGAGCTCTGCTTTGCCATCGGCATGTCGGAACCGGGCTCGGGCTCGGACCTTTTCGCGGCATCGACCAAGGCGACGCTGGAAGGCGATCATTACCGCGTCAACGGGCGCAAGGTCTGGACGTCGAATGCGCACCGATCCGATTACATGATCGCGCTCTTTCGCACGTCGCCGCCGACCAAGGAGAACCGCCGCCACGGGCTGACGCAGTTTCTGGTCAAGATGGACACGCCCGGCATTTCGATCAGTCCGATCTCTGCCATGCCCGGCATGTCCGATTTCAACGAGGTGCTGTTCGAGGATGTCCTGATCCCGGCCGATCACGTCCTCGGCGAGATCGACGGGGCGTGGAAGCAGGCCACGGCAGAACTCGCCTATGAACGGTCCGGTCCGGAGCGCTTTCTCGAAACCTACTACGTGCTGGTCGCCCTGGCCGACCATCTGGGCGAAGACCCGGATCTGCGCGGGGCCGAGGGGCTGGGCCGTCTGGTTGCGCAGCTTCATACCCTGCGGCGCATGTCCGTCTCGGTCGCCGGGATGCTGCACGAGGGCAAAGAGCCTGTGCTGGAAGCCTCGATCGTCAAGGATGTTGGCACGCTGTGGGAGCAGGCCCTTCCGGCCAAGGCCCGCACGATGGGTGCCTTCGCAGACCCGAACCCCGGCAACGAGCATGATTTCGACGATCTGGTCGAGTTCGCGCAGCTCGTCGCGCCGAAGCTGACCATTCAGGGCGGCACGACCGAGATCCTGCGCGGCATCATCGCACGCGGTCTGGGAATGCGGTGACCGGCTTGCTGCCAAAGGTAGCTTTGCTGATCCTCGCAGTTCTGCTTTTCCCTGCCCACGCGCTGGCGGCAGGCACGCAGACCGAACCAAGCCCCAGGCCGGATCAGGACAGCCTGGTGCGCGCGTTTGCCGTCACCCACTGCGAAAGCCGGGCCTTCACGCCGCTGGCAACCTGCATCAAGGGTCTGAACTGGGCCGTGCATCTGGAACTGGGCAGGCGTTACGGGCCGGAGTGGTCCGAACCGGAATTCCGCCACGCGCAGCTTTTTGCCGACTTCCGTTTCGACGCGTGCGCCAACAATCGCACGTTCCAGCTTTTCATTCGCGAGTTTCGGGGAACGAACCGGCTGATCAATGCCTGGGTCAGCTATCTGGTCGATTGCCTCGCCCAGCTCAATCCATAAGCTCGTGCACAAACAGCCCGCAGGGCCATGCGAGGAGGAAACCCATGACCTATGACGCCCCCGAACTGACGGTCGAGATCGCCGATTTCGTCGCCACCGTCGAAATCCAGCGCCCGCCGCACAATTTTTTCGACTTCGCGCTGATCCGGCAGATCGCCGATACCTACGAGAAGATCGATCAGGACCCCTCGGTCCGGGCGATCGTGCTGTGTGCCAACGGCAAGAATTTCTGCGCCGGTGCGAACTTTGGCGACGGCTCGACCGTGCAGGCGGATGGATCCGTCGAAGGCTCGGTCAACCGGCTGGGGATCGATCACCTCTATGTCGAAGCGGTGCGCGTCTTTTCCTGCAAGACCCCGGTCGTTGCCGCCGTGCAGGGCTCTGCCATCGGCGGCGGCCTAGGCCTCGCGCTTTCGGCCGACTTCCGGGTCGGCTGCGCCGAAAGCCGGTTTGCCGCCAACTTCACCCGGCTGGGCTTTCACCCCGGTTTCGGCCTGACGCACACCCTGCCACGGGTCATCGGTCACCAGAACGCTGCAAAAATGTTCCTGACCTCGCGCCGGATCAAGGGCGAAGACGCCCATGCCATGGGTCTGCTGGATGAATTCACGACGCTGGAGAACCTGCGCCAGACCGCCTGGGATCTGGCCCGCGAGATTGCCGTGAACTCCCCCCTCGGCCTCACCTCGACACGCGATACCCTGCGTGCCGGTCTGGCCGAAGCGGTCAAGGCGCAGACCGATCACGAACTGCACGAGCAGACCTGGCTGCGCAAGACCGAGGACTTCAAGGAAGGCGTCGCCGCCACCCATGACCGCCGTCTGCCGAACTGGGCGGGGAAATAGGCCGGGCCCGCCTGCAATGTCCGGGATCGATCTCGTCATTTTCGACTGCGACGGCGTCCTGATCGACAGCGAGCATCTTGCCTGCGCAGTCGATGCCGAACTGCTGACCGGGATCGGCTATCCGATGACCGGCGAAGACGTGGCATCCCGCTTTGCCGGGGTGCCGTCCGGCGCGATGTCCGCCGAGATCGAAGCGGATCTCGGGCATCCCCTGCCGGCCGGATTTGCCGATCGGGTGAAGTCGCGGATCATGGACCTCTATCGCACCGAACTGCAGGCGATCGCTGGGGTGTCCGAGGCGCTGGCGGCTCTCGATCTGCCCTGTTGTGTCGCCTCGAGTTCCGAACCTGCGAAACTCGCGCTCGGACTGATAGAAACCGGGCTCTACAGTCGGCTTTACCCGGCGATCTATTCTGCGGCGCTGGTTCAGCGCGGCAAGCCGCATCCTGATCTGTTCCTCTATGCGGCCCGTCAGCATCAGGCCGATCCTCGCAGATGCGTCGTTGTCGAGGATAGCATCGCGGGCGTGACGGCCGGTGTTGCGGCCGGGATGGCCGTGATCGGCTTCACCGCGGGAAGCCACTGTCCCCCGGACCATGCGGACGCCCTGCGACAGGCCGGTGCGCGGCAAATCATGACTGATTTCAGCGATCTGACCTCGATGCTCGATGCGGCAGCGTCCGCCCCAGACAGATCCTGACGAAAATGTTAGGAGAGATTTCATGCGCATTCTCTTTCTCGGCGCGGGCGCGATCGGCGGCTACTTCGGTGGTCGCCTGACCCAGGCGGGCGAGGATGTCACCTTCCTGGTGCGCGACCGGCGCGCCGCACAGTTGGCCGATGGCCTGCGCATCGAAAGCCCGAAGGGCAATGCGACGATACCGGTCAGGACGCTTGTGTCAGGCCAGACGGCCGACCCCTTCGACATCATCGTCCTCACCTGCAAGGCCGACGGTTTGCCCGGTGCACTCGATGCCATTGAACCGCATGTGGCCCCGGACACCCCGATCCTGCCTCTGCTGAACGGTGTCGCCCACATCGACGCCATCCGCACCCGCTTGCCGCAGGCGATTACCCTCGGCGGCGTCGCGCAGATCCCCGCCGAGCTGACACCTGAGGGCACGGTCCTGCATCACTCCGGGCTCAACAACATCCTCACCGGCGCTCTGGAAGACGGTGCGGGCCACGGTGCGGGCCACGGTGCGGGCCATGCTGTGGCCGGGCGCTTTGTCGCTGCGCTTCACGGCGCGGGTGTCGATGCGACGCTCAGCGAGCGGATCGAGCAGGATCTCTGGGACAAATGGGTCTTCCTGACGACGCTTGCCGCCGGAACCTGCCTGATGCGTTCACCCGTGGCGCCCATCAACCGGACCGATCACGGCACCCGGGTGATGGAGGCCTTGCTGGCCGAATGCATCGCGGTCGTCAGTGCCGAGGGGCATCCCCCCGAAGAGGATCGCATCACCTTCTATCGCAACGGGGTGACGGCCAGCGATGGGTACTTCAAGGCCTCGATGCTGACAGACATGGAGGCCGGCAACCCGACAGAGGCGGACCATGTCCTGGGCGACATGATTGCGCGCGCCGACAGGCACGGGGTCGAGGTGCCGCTGCTAAAGGTGGCCTACACGCACCTGCAGGTCTACGAGGCGGCGCGGGGCTGAGCCCGTCGCTTTCCGGGTGAGACCGGCACGGACAAGACCGCCGCGCGAGAGCGGTGACTGATCTGATTGGATCAGTTCGACCGCTCTAAGTCATTTGCTTGTCGCGCATTTTTCCGACCGTCGTTTCACTCCGTCCGGATCGCGCGCTAGCCCAAGATCCCCGGCAGGCGCAGCCCGTGTTCCTTGGCGCAGGCAATCGCATCGTCGTATCCCGCATCCGCATGGCGCATCACTCCGGTGGCCGGATCGTTCCACAGAACCCGCTCCAGCCGCCGGTCGGCGTCTTCGGTTCCATCGCAGCAGATCACCATCCCGGCGTGCTGGCTGAAACCCATGCCGACCCCGCCGCCGTGGTGCAGCGAAACCCATGTCGCCCCGGATGCGGTGTTCAGCAGCGCGTTCAGAAGGGGCCAGTCGCTGACCGCGTCGGACCCGTCCCGCATCGCCTCCGTCTCCCGGTTTGGCGAGGCGACAGACCCGGAATCCAGATGGTCCCGCCCGATCACGACCGGTGCGGACAACTCGCCGGACCGGACCATCGCGTTGAAGGCCAGCCCCAGCTTGTGACGCACGCCAAGGCCGACCCAGCAGATCCGGGCAGGCAGGCCCTGAAAGGAAATCCTCTGCCGCGCCATGTCCAGCCAGTTGTGCAGGTGCGCATCGTCGACCAGTTCCTTCACCTTGGCGTCGGTCCTGTAGATGTCTTCCGGGTCGCCCGACAGGGCACACCACCGGAACGGCCCGATGCCCCGGCAGAAGAGGGGTCGGATATAGGCGGGCACGAAGCCCGGAAACGCGAAGGCGTCCTCCAGCCCCTCGTCCTTTGCCACCTGCCGGATATTGTTGCCGTAATCCAGCGTCGGCACGCCCATGTTCCAGAAGTCGACCATCGCCTTGACGTGGACCTTCATGGACGCGCGTGCCGCGGCCTCTACCGCGGCCGGGTCCGTCTCGCGCCTGGCCCGCGCCTCGCCCAGCGTCCAGCCCTGCGGCAGATATCCGTTCAGGGGATCGTGGGCCGAGGTCTGGTCCGTCACCATGTCAGGCTTAACCCCGCGCCGGACCAGTTCCGGGAAGACATCTGCCGCATTGCCGATCAGACCGACGGACTTGGCCTCTCCGGCCGCGGTCCAGCGCGCGATCATCTCCAGCGCTTCGTCCAGCGAGTGCGTCTTTTCATCGACATAGCGCGTGCGCAGGCGGAAATCGGCGCGGGTCTCGTCGCATTCGACGGCCATGCAGCAGGCACCGGCCATCACGGCGGCCAGGGGCTGCGCGCCGCCCATGCCGCCGAGGCCGCCGGTCAAAATCCAGCGCCCGGTCAGATCGCCGCCATAGTGCTGGCGCCCGGCCTCGACGAAGGTCTCGTAGGTGCCCTGCACGATCCCCTGGGTCCCGATATAGATCCAGGACCCGGCGGTCATCTGACCGTACATCATCAGGCCCTTGCGATCCAATTCGTTGAAATGCGCCCAGGTCGCCCATTCCGGCACGAGGTTGGAATTGGCGATCAGCACCCGCGGCGCGTCGGCATGGGTGC